>DAMCRY010000407.1:0-3468 GCA_032115075.1 Massilia sp. | reverse complement strand
GCTGCTGGGCCGCGAGGTGCCCGAGGCGGGGCGGGCGACCGCTGTCCCCGTTACCGCTGCTGCCGCTGTTGCCGCTGGTGCCGCCGCTGCTGCTGGTGCCGCTTCCGGTCGCGCCGCTGCTTCCGCTGCTTCCGCTGGCGCCGGTACCCGACGCGCCGCTGGTACTACCGCTGCCGCTGCTGCCGCCGCTCATCGAACTGCTGCCCGAGCTGCCGCTCGAGCCGCTGCTGCCCGAAGCGCTGTGGCCCGACTGGCTCTTCTTCTGCTTCTTGTCTTTTTTCTCTTTCTGGCTCGAGCCGGTGCTGCCGGTGGCGCCCGAGCTTCCCGAGGTCTGTCCACTTGCCTGCGAGCCCGACGAGCCCGACTGGCCGGCGGTGCTGCTGGACTGGGCGGAGGCATTGACCGACAGTGCCATGGCGGCGGCCATCGAGGCGCCCAGCATTGCTTTCAACAATTTTTGCGTCTTCATCTTTCTCTCCTGAATTTGCATGGTGGGAAAAACTCAACAATATCAATGACATGTGAGCGAATTCAGTGTAGGCAGGGCTTTCCGGAACGAGCGCGCGGTAGCCATTTGGAAAGCGAAACGCGGGTGGTCGGCGCCCTTGCGCTTGCGCCGCGCGGCTGGAAAGTGGACCATCCCAGGGTCAACGCACAGGAGAGAGCAGATGATCAAGCAAGTCGGCCCGACGCCCATCGAGCCCAGGCACAAGGCAAGCTGCCACTGCGGCGCGGTGGAACTGGAACTGAGCCTACCGAACGGTATCGAGAACCCGCGCCGTTGCGATTGCTCGATCTGCCGCCGCAAGGGCGCGATCGTCGCCTCGGTGCCGCTGGCGGGCATCCGGATCGTCAAGGGACAGGAGGTCCTGACGCTGTACCAATTCAACACGATGACGGCAAAACATTACTTCTGTTCCGTCTGCGGCATCTACACCCATCACCAGCGGCGCTCGAATCCGGAGGAGTACGGCTACAACGTGGGCTGCCTCGAGGGCGTCGATCCCTTCGACCTGGGCGAGGTCCCGACCAACGATGGGGTGAACCATCCGGCGGACCGCAAAGGGGCCTAGGCCAGCGCCTCAGGGCGTCCAGCTGCACTTGCCGCGCGCGATCGCGGCGGCCCAGAAGGGCAGGGCGAAGACGCCGCTGACGCCGACGTTCCAGCCCTTGTACACCGTGCTGGTGGGCTGGTGCCTGGTCGCGTCGGGCCCCATGCAGTGCGGTTTCTTCGCCTCCGAGAACTGGCGCGAGAATTCGCGGTAGGCGCCGCCGCCGAGGGCCGTGCCGTCGGACGAAACGGTCTCGGCGCGGCGCTCGTCCAGGGTCGCGCGGATCGCCTTCCGGATCGCCTCCTCGCTGGGGCGCCCGCCCGCCATGGGCCGCGGCGCCTGCCCGTCCGGCAGGATGAATGGGTCCGGCCGGTGCGTGGCGGTAGCGTCCTGCGCCGACGCGTGTAGCGCAAGCAGGGGCAGGGTGGCGAGGGCGAAACCTGCCAGGGGCGCCGTTCTTATCCTTGTCATCGTTGTTCCCGCAGCGTAGCCGATCGGCAGACTCTAACCGGGCACGACTTAATCCTGTATTAACGCCCGCGTTTTGATGCGGGATGGATAGATGCGGGAGGGTGAACCAGACGCGGGAGGGCGGGGCCGCTCCCGGTGCCAGTACGCCGCGTACTGAGTGCGGCCACCTATTCATGAGCACAGCTCATAAGGTCTTGTAATTTTCGCACGTCGGTCCGGCGCCGTCCCGGCCTACAATCGACCGGATTCGCTTCGGCGCGCGGCGGCAAAACGCACGCTTTCGGTGCAAATGCCGTCCGAAGCGCCCACGATGCGAAGCGCACGCCTCGAAAGTTAGAAAAGCGCTATGTTCTTGGCTTCGGTCCCGGCTGCGCGTTTTCGTCAGATCGGCTGACGCCATCGCACGCCCTGCGCCTGCGGTCGTCCCCGGCCGCTCGTGCTTACGCCAGCGTCCATGCTCCACCATTTCCATAGCCCCAGAAAGGAAGAACGATGCCCGACTTCGATCCCAACCGGCGCCAGCTCCTGAAGGCGTCGACCGTCGCCGTCGGCGGCATCGCGGTCGCCTCCCAATTGGCCCAGGGCGCCCAGGCGGCGCCCGCCGCGCCCGCCGCCCAGCCGGCCGCTTCGACCACGCCCACCACCATGAGCATCCGCCTGAAAGTCAACGGCATCGAACACCAGCTGATGGTCGACCCGCGCACCAGCCTGCTGGACGCGCTGCGCGAGCGCCTGCACCTGACCGGCAGCAAGAAAGGCTGCGACCAAGGCCAGTGCGGCGCCTGCACCGTCCTGATCGACGGCCGCCGCAGCACGTCCTGCCTGACCCTGGCCGTGATGCAGGAGGGCCACGAGATCACCACCATCGAAGGGCTCGGCACCCCGACCAACCTGCATCCGCTGCAGCGCGCCTTCGTCAAGCACGACGGCTTCCAGTGCGGCTTCTGCACGCCGGGGCAGATCTGTTCGGCGGTCGGCATGCTGGAAGAGATCCGCGCCGGCGCGCCGAGCCACGTGACCGCCGACCTGAATGCGCCGGTCCAGGCCAGCGTGATGGAATTCCGCGAGCGCATGAGCGGCAATATCTGCCGCTGCGGCGCCTACTCGAACATCCAGGAAGCGATCGCCGAAGTCGCGGGGGTGAAGCCATGAAGGCCTTCACCTACGAACGTGCCAAGACGCCCCAGGAAGCCGCCGCCGCGGCCGCGCGCATCCCGAACTCGCGCTTCGTCGCGGGCGGCACCAACCTGCTGGACCTGATGAAGCTGCAGATCGAGACGCCATCGCACCTCATCGACGTCAATGACCTGGCGCTGGACCGCATCGAACCGACGCCCAATGGCGGCCTGCGCATCGGGGCCCTGGTGCGCAACAGCGACCTGGCCGCCGACCTGCGCGTGCGACGCGACTACGGCGTGCTGTCGCGCGCCCTGGTGGCCGGCGCCTCGGGCCAGCTGCGCAACCAGGCGACCACCGCCGGCAACCTGCTGCAGCGCACCCGCTGCCCTTATTTCTACGACACCAACCAGCCTTGCAACAAGCGCAAACCGGGCAGCGGCTGTGGCGCCCTCCAGGGCTTCAGCCGCATCCACGCCATCGACGCCTGCATTGCGACGCATCCAAGCGACATGGCGGTGGCCATGCGCGTGCTCGACGCGCAGGTCGAGACCGTGTCGCCGGCCGGCGCGACGCGCGTGATCCCGATCGCGGATTTCCACCGCCTGCCGGGCAACACGCCGCACATCGACCACAACCTGCAGCCGGGCGAACTGATCACGGCCGTGACGCTGCCGCCGCCGGTCGGCGGCCTGCAGGTCTACCGCAAGGTGCGCGACCGCGCCTCCTATGCCTTCGCGCTGGTGTCGGTGGCCGCCATCGTGCAGCGCGACGGCACCGGCCGCGTGGCGCTGGGCGGCGTGGCGCACAAGTCGTGGCGGGTCGAGGC
>DAMCRY010000406.1:0-3473 GCA_032115075.1 Massilia sp. | reverse complement strand
GACGGCGGTGACCGGTACCGGCGCGGATGCGGGTGCCGGTACGGGTGCGGGTGCCGGCGGCGCCGGATTCGGGTCCGGCGACAGCCACAACGTCGCCAGGCGCACGGTGCGCTGGCCGCCGTCGCTCAGTTCGAGGTAGAGGTGCAGGTGCGGCGTCTCGACCGGCTTGAGCGAGGTCACATGCAGGAACTGGCGCCCGTCGCGGCGCATCACGGACATGCTCAGGCTGGACAGCACCGGCGGCATGCCGATGTTGGCGCCGCGATAGACGTCCGGGTGCGCCAGGCGCACGGCCACCGCCCTGGAGGGGTCTTCCAGCATCACCAGCTCGACGTCGGCCACCAGCGGCTGGCCGAGGTAGGAGCCGACGCGCGGTTCACCGAGCTCGGCCGCCTGGGAGACGCCGGCCAGCAGCGCGCCAATCAACAAGGAACAGAGGCGGAACGCCATAGGAAGATGCGGAAAAGGTAGGCCAAGCGTAATTAACGGACATTGGGATAAACTCTTTAGCATCCCGCCCTCCCATTCGACAGGACATCATGGAAAACAGGATTGAGAAGGACAGTTTCGGCCCCATCGAGGTTCCCGCGGACCGCCTCTGGGGCGCCCAGACCCAGCGATCGCTCCACCATTTCCACATCTCGACCGAGCGCATGGCGCCCGAGCTGGTGGCCGCGCTGGCCCAGGTCAAGCGCGCCGCCGCGGCCGTCAACCGCTCGCTCGGCAAGTTGCCCACCGACAAGGCCGACGCCATCATCCGCGCCGCCGACGAGGTGCTGGAAGGCAGGCATCCCGGCGAGTTCCCGCTGGCCGTGTGGCAGACCGGTTCCGGCACCCAGAGCAATATGAACATGAACGAGGTGCTGGCCAACCGCGGGTCCGAGCTGATGGGCGGCGAGCGCGGCGAGAAGCGCCTGCTGCACCCCAACGACCACGTCAACATGGGCCAGTCCTCGAACGACATCTTCCCCACCGCCATGCACGTGGCGGCCGCCACCGCCGTAGCGCACAACGTGCTGCCGGCCCTGGCCCAGCTGCGCGGGACCCTGCTGCGCAAGTCGCGCGACTTCGCCGACATCGTCAAGATCGGCCGCACCCACCTCCAGGACGCCACCCCGCTCACGCTCGGCCAGGAATTCTCCGGCTACGTGGCCCAGCTGGAATACGCGGAAACCGCGATCCGCGCCGCCCTGCCCGGCCTGCTGGCGCTGGCGGCCGGCGGTACGGCGGTCGGCACCGGCCTGAACGCGCACCCGGACTTCGCGCCGCGCATCGCGGCCGAGCTCGGCTCGCGCACGGGACTGGCCTTCAAGAGCGCGCCGAACAAGTTCATGGCGCTGGCCGGGCACGACGCCCTGGTCTTCGCCCACGGCGCCTTCAAGACCCTGGCCACCGCCCTCATGAAGATCGCCAACGACGTGCGTTGGATGGCCTCGGGCCCGCGCTCGGGCCTGGGCGAGATCACGATTCCCGAGAACGAACCGGGCAGCTCGATCATGCCGGGCAAGGTCAATCCGACCCAGTGCGAGGCGCTCACCATGCTGTGCTGCCAGGTGTTCGGCAACGACGTCGCCATCACGGTTGGCGGCTCGCAGGGCAACTTCGAGCTGAACGTGTTCAAGCCGATGATCGCGCACAACTTCCTGCAGAGCGCCCGCCTGCTGGCCGACGGCATGCGCTCGTTCGACGAGCACTGCGCCCGGGGCATCGAGCCGAACCACGCCCGCATCGCCGAGCTGATGGAAAAATCGCTGATGCTGGTGACCGCGCTGGCGCCGCACATCGGGTATGATCGCGCCGCGCAGATCGCCAAGACGGCCTCGCACGAAGGCCTGACCCTGCGCCAGGCCGCGCTGCAGTCCGGTTTCCTGAGCGAAGAACAGTTCGACCAGTGGATCGTCCCGATCGACATGACCCGTCCCGAGCAGGCCGGCTGAGGCATCCATGCGCAGCGGCCGGGCGGCCGCGCTGGCGGGCCGCCCTTTACCACCCGAGGAAAACAATGCAAAAAATAGATTTCGATTTGACATCAGAATTCGTCGAGGTCAACCAGCTCCTGAAGCTGGTCGGCCTGGTCGACAGCGGCGGCGCCGGCAAGAACATGGTCGCCAGCGGCGTGGTGTCGGTCGACGGCAAGCAGGAACTGCGCAAGACGGCCAAGATCCGCAGCGGCCAGGTCGTGACCGTGGGCGACGTGCAAATCCGCGTGCAATAGCCTCCAAAAAAAGGCTGCAAAAGGCGCGAAAAACGGCGGGCTTATGTTTGCGCCCTAACAAACAGAGCGGGGCTTCCTTGTTTATATTTTAAGTCGTCTGCATCGGAAAACATTCGGCTAAAGGTGAACCATGGAAACCCCGGCACCCCGCGCACAGACGCAGGAACAGCTCATCGGCGACCTGCGCCTCGTGATCGAGAACGCGGAAGAACTGCTCAAGAATACTGATCACTACACCAGCGTCCTCTACCAGAACGCCCGCGCCAAACTTGCGCTGGCGCTGGAAGCCGCCAACGAGGAACTGGCGCGCTTCGAAGACGCCCAGCTGGAGCGCATGATGGCCGCCACCCGCGCCGCCAACGAGCGCTACTGCGACCGTACCGGGGAGCAGCGCATCCTGCGCGCCTTCCACTGACGCCGGCTCATCCACGCCACCGTCCGCGGACGAAGCAAGCTCATTTGGCCGCTTCTTCCGTCTCCGCTTCGGCCACCGCTTCGGCTACAGGCCCGGCCGCCTTGCCCATCGATGCCTCCACCGGCACGGACAGCGTCGAAAACCGTTCGACCGCCGCCAGGAAGGCGGCGGCATCGGACGGCGGGAAATACACGAAGCGCTCGCCGTACTGGATACGGTAGTGGCCGAGCGAGGTGCACGACGGCGACATCTCGCGCGGCGGCAACAGCGGCCACAGCCAGCCGTGCACGATCAGCTCGCGACGCGGCGCTTCCGCCACCCCGGTGATGGCCGACCACGGCAGGAAGCGCGGGCTGCCCAGCAGGCGCTTGAAGCGTATGCCGGCGCTGCCCACCTCCACCTTCGACACCGAACACAAGGCAAAGACACAGTACACCACGAGCCCTGTCATCAATCCCAGCGAACCGCCGACGGTCGCCAGTTGGACCAGCATGCCCGGCAACACGAACAGGACGAAGATCTGAACGATGCCGATGGCGGCGCTGATCAAGGCATCGGCGAGGTCGCGGGGTGCGAAACGCGGGGCGAAGCTGCGGCTGTCTTCTTGTGTCACGGCATGCCTCCCTGAACGTGGGAAGCCAACCATACCACGCTGAATTATTTTCTGACAATCAAGATGTCAAAGGGCGTGGGGTTTCCACCACCGCGCCGACCAGGCCGGCATCGAAGCAGCGCCGCAGCAGCGCGCCGATATCCGGCCAGGCGCCCTCCCTGCCCTCCTCCCCCAGGGCCGCCAGCACGGCGTCGACGGCTTCCCCGAAGCTGGCGCCCTGCGCCAGCCGC
>DAMCRY010000405.1:0-3473 GCA_032115075.1 Massilia sp. | reverse complement strand
CCTTCGAGGCGCCGGCGGAGACCGAGCGCCAGATCCTCGACCAGGTCCGCCACCTGGCGCAGAACGCGGCGGTCGCGGCCGAGCTCGTGCCGCGTGTCCCGGAACTGATCCCGAAACTGCTGCGCAGCCTGCGCGACGAGAACGTCACGACGGGCGAGCTGGCCGCCCAGGTGGCGGAAGACGTGGTGCTGGTCGCCGAAGTGCTGCGCGAGGCCAACAGCGCCTATTACCGGCCGATCACCCCCATCAAGACGCTGGACGCCGCCATCATGCTGCTGGGCCAGAACGGCCTGCGCATGCTGCTGGCGCGGGTCGCGTTCCGTCCGATCATCCGCATGCACGAGGCCGGCTTCGCACGCCGGGTGGCGCCGCTGGTCTGGAGCCATTCCGAGAAGTGCGCGGTCGCGGCCAGCCTGATGGCGCCGGGACTGACGGCGGACATTTTCGAATCGTGCCTGGCGGGGCTGATGCAGGACGTGGGCCTGATCGTCGCGTTCCGGCTGGCCGACCGGGTGTGCCAGAACGGCCGGGTGCCGGCCTCGCCGGGCTTCGGTGTCGAACTGCTGGCGCGCAGCCGGCTGCTATCGAGCGTTATCGCCACGCACTGGGATTTTCCAAGCAATGTGGCACAGGCCATCGCGCAGGGCGGCGATCCGGACGGTTCGCCGCTCGCCCAGGCGCTGGCGCAGGGGGACCGGATCGCCAAGCTGCGGTTGCTGGTCGATGCCGGAGTGGTGGGGGAGGACGATGCGCTGGTGGCGGAGGGCTTGAACGGGTTCCAGCGGCGCTGCCTGGGGAAGCTGAGCAACCTCGACCAGTAAGTGAGGCGGCAATGCCCGCCGCCCACGAAAAACAAAAGGCGCCGCGGCGCCTTTCTTATTGGATGCTCAGGGAATCAATGCGCGCACAGCGCGCGGTCCACTTGCCCCATCCACGGTTCGGTCACTTCACGGATGGCGCGGTCGTTGGCCATCAGCTGCTTGATCAGGTCGATCTTGCGCTGGCGCTTGGCGCCGTCCAGGGCCGGGACGCCCCCGATCGCGGCGCCGGCGGCTACGCTGGCCTGCACGTTCAGCTTGTCGAAACCGTGCCAGTCGCCTGCCTGGGCCGCGCTCTTCATCTGGCCGGTGAGGCCGGCGAGGTTGTCGTACATGGAGAGGACGTCGTTCGAGGTCATGTTGCTACCCTGGCAAGTTCACCGGCCGGATTGCCGGTTGTCTACCCATTTACGGACGTCGTTCCGGGAACTTTAGGGTTTCCATGAAATTTTTTTGAAATTTTTTCGCCGGGATACGAATCTTGTCAGTCATGCATGGTCAACCGACCCAGTATGGTCCAGAATTGCTCCCGCCATTCCCCACATTCAGCAGTTCGGCCCCGTTTTTTGCAGTCTGTCGCAATCCGGCCGCAGGTCCCGGGGGGCGCACGTAGAGTGCGTGCTGGGTTGTTGCGCCATGAGCGCCACGCCGACACCAAGAAAAACAGTTGCGAGAGAGAGACTTATGAGAGACATGCCAGTCGCACGCGCCGCAGCCGCGGTGGCGTTTGCGCTGACCACGGCCACGGTCCAGGCCGAGGCGCCGTATGCATTTGCCAGTACACCGGGCAAATTGCCGAAAGACGTGATCCCACTACAATACTCCGCTCACATCATGCCCGATGTGGCAGGCAATACCTTCAAGGGCACCCAGACGGTCGAGATCGAGGTCCTGAAAGCGACGTCGACGATCATGCTGAACGCCGACAACCTGGCGATCGAGTCCGCCAGCCTCGGGGGCCAGGACCTGGGGAAGGACGGCGGCAAGCTTGTCCTCCACCCCATTCTCGACAAGGCGCGGCAGACCCTGCGCTTCGACCTGCCCCGTCCGCTGGCGCCCGGTAAATATGTGCTAGCGCTGGCGTTCCGCGGCCAGATCAACCGCGAAGGCCGCGGCCTGTTCTACGTGAACTACAAGGGCGGCGGCCAGGACAAGAAACTGATCGCCACCACCATGGCCCCGACCGACGCGCGCCGCATGCTGCCCACCTGGGACGAGCCGGCCTTCCGCGCCCGTTTCAGGCTGACCGTCGACGTGCCGGGCAACTTCAGCGCCTATTCCACCACCCCGATCGAAAAACGCGAAGCACTGGCCGGCGGCATGCAGCGCGTCACCTTCGGCAACACGCCGAAGATGCCGAGCTACCTGGTGGTGCTGGTGGCGGGCGAGATGGAGCGGGTCGCGGCGAAGCAGGACGGGGTCGAGATCGGCATCGTCACCACCGAAGGCAAGCTGGGCTCGGCCGCCTTCCCCTTGCAGGCCTCGCGCAACCTGCTGCGCTACTTCAACAATTACTTCGGCATTCCGTACCCGCTGCCCAAGCTCGACCAGATCGCCATCCCCGGCGGCTTCAATGGGGCCATGGAAAACTGGGGCGCCGTGGTCTACAACGAGCCGACCCTGCTGTACGACCCGAAGAAGAGCCCGGAAAAGGTCAAGAAGTTCACCTTCAACATCAATGCCCACGAGGTGGCGCACCAGTGGTTCGGCAATCTCGTCACCATGGCCTGGTGGGACAATCTCTGGCTCAACGAAGGCTTTGCCTCCTGGATGGCGGCCAAGGCGACCCAGCACTTCCACCCGGAATGGCGCCCCTACCTGGACGGCATCGCCGAGCGCGAATACGTGATGAACCTGGACGCGCGCAAGACCACGCACCCGATCCAGGCCCGCATCGACACCGAAGAGCAGGCCGCCGCGGCCTTCGACGCGATTACCTATTCGAAAGGCCAGAGTTTCCTGCGCATGCTGGAGGACTACCTGGGCGAGGACACCTTCCGCAAGGGCATCCGCGCCTACATGGCGAGGCACCAGTATTCGAACACCACGTCCGCCGACCTGTGGGCCGCGCTGGAAAAAGCCTCGGGCAAGCCGGTCGCGAAGCTGGCCTCGGACTGGACCACGCAGCCGGGCTTCCCCCTGATCAAGGTGGAGCAGGCCTGCGAGGACGGCAAGCGCAGGGTCACCCTGTCGCAGGAGCAGTACCGCCTCGACGAGCCGGCCAGCGAAAAGCGCCTGTGGCACGTGCCGCTGCAGGTCGGCACAGTCAACGGCAAGGTCTGGACCACCCTGCTGTCCGGCCCGTCCACCACGCTCACCCAGGCCACTTGCGAAGGCACGCTGGTGGTCGATCCCCACAGCGTCGGCTACTTCCGCATCCACTACGATCCGGCCAGCTTCCGCGCCCTGGCCGAACAGGCGCCGCGCCTGCCGGACAGCACCCGCCTGCGCCTGCTGGCCGACACCTGGAGCCTGGTCCTGGCCGGCCGCATGCAACTGGACGGCTACCTCGACCTGGCGCGCAGGTACGGCAACGAGCCGCGCCCGGCCGTGTGGGACGCCTTGCTGTCGCACCTGCGCACGGTCGACTCGCTGGTGCGCGGCGAGCCGGAACAGGCGCTGATCCGGCGCTTCTTCATCGACCTCGCGCGGCCG
>DAMCRY010000404.1:0-3507 GCA_032115075.1 Massilia sp. | reverse complement strand
GCGCGGCCACGGGGCCGCCGAACGTTGCGGCCAGCAGCGCGCCCAGGCCCAGTTGTGCGATGCGTTTCATGTCTCCCCCTCGTTGTTGTCGTTCGATGAACAGGCAGCCACATGATCACGTATTTCCGCACGCCTGTCATCCACCATGGGTGGGGCCGGCTCAAGGCCCGGCGCGCCCAGTTATAATCGTGCGATACCCAACCTGGATCCCACCATGACCGATCAATTCTCCAAGAAAGCCGAAGCCTGGTCCGCGCGCTTCACCGAACCCGTTTCCGACCTCGTCAAGCGCTACACCGCGTCCGTGTTCTTCGACAAGCGCCTGGCGCCCTTCGACATTCAGGGTTCGCTGGCCCATGCCGAGATGCTGGCCGCGCAAGGCATCATCAGCGAACAGGACCGCGCCGAGATCGAGCGCGGCATGGCGCAGATCAAGAGCGAGATCGACGCCGGCAGCTTCGAGTGGCTGCTGGACCTGGAAGACGTGCACCTGAACATCGAGAAGCGCCTGACCGAACTGGTCGGCGACGCCGGCAAGCGCCTGCACACCGGCCGTTCGCGCAACGACCAGGTGGCGACCGACATCCGCCTGTACGTGCGCGCCGCGATCGACGACATCCTCGGCCTCCTGGCCAGCCTGCGCGCCGCGCTGACCGACCTCGCCGAGCGCCACGCCGACACCATCATGCCGGGCTTCACCCATTTGCAGGTGGCCCAGCCCATCACCTTTGGACACCACATGCTGGCCTACGTCGAGATGTTCGGCCGCGACGCCGAACGCATGCAGGATGCGCGCCGCCGCGTGAACCGCCTGCCGCTCGGCGCGGCCGCGCTGGCCGGCACCACCTTCCCGATCGACCGCCTGCGCGTGGCGAAGACCCTGGGCTTCGAGGACGTGTGCCACAACTCGCTCGACGCCGTCTCGGACCGCGACTTCGCGATCGAATTCACCGCCGCCGCCGCCCTCATCATGATGCACGTCTCGCGCTTCTCGGAAGAGCTGGTGATGTGGATCAGCCCGCGCATCGGCTTCATCGACATCGCCGACCGCTTCTGCACCGGCTCGTCGATCATGCCGCAGAAGAAAAACCCGGACGTGCCGGAACTGGCGCGCGGCAAGACCGGTCGCGTGTATGGCCACCTGAACGGCCTCCTGACCCTGATGAAAGGCCAGCCGCTGGCCTACAACAAGGACAACCAGGAAGACAAGGAACCGCTGTTCGACACGGTCGACACCGTCCTTGATACCCTGCGCATCTTCGCCGACATGGCCGGCGGCATCACGGTGAAGGCCGAGAACATGCGCTCCGCCGCGCTGCAGGGCTACGCGACGGCCACCGACCTGGCCGACTACCTGGTCAAGAAGGGCCTGCCCTTCCGCGACGCGCACGAGGCGGTGGCGCATGCGGTGCGCGCCTGCGACGTGGCCGGCTGCGACCTGTCCGAGATGTCGCTGGAGAAGCTGCGCGAGTTTTCGCCGCTGATCGAACAGGACGTGTTCGCCGTGCTGTCGCTGGAAGGCTCGGTGGCGGCGCGCGACCATGTCGGCGGCACCGCGCCGAACCAGGTGCGCAAGGCGATCGAGCGCGTGCGCGGCCAACTGGCCGAGTAATCCCCGTGGGTGGTCGGGTCCTCCCGACCGCGCGTTCAACCAACGTTGAAACGGACGGGTAGCCGCATTGACCGCGCAGTTGAACGCGCGGACGGCGGAGCCGGCTGGGCGCCCCCGCCCAGCCGGCATATGGCTTGATCACCCGCCGCGTTTCTCACGGCCCCGCTGGCGGGCCGCCTTGTTCAGCACCTTCCACCTGTCCCTTTCCGCAATCCGCTCCAGCGCCGTGCGCTCCGCCCGGTGCGCCTCGCGCAACAACTTGCGGTAGTTCTGCAAGCGGTCCGCATTCACCACGCCCCGCACCGCACATCCCGGCTCGCTCTCGTGCACGCAGTCGCGGAACTGGCACTGTCCGGCCAGTGCCGTGATGTCGTTGAAGGACAGCCCCAGCTCCTCCTCGTCCGCATCCGGCTGCCAGGCGCGCAGCCCGGGCGTATCGATGATGCAGGCCCCACTTGGACAACGGTGCAGCGAACGCGCCGTGGTCGTGTGGCGGCCGCGGTCGTCCCCCATGCGGGTGCCGCCGGTGGCCTGCCCGCTGCCGGTGAGCGCATTGGTCAGGGTCGACTTGCCGACGCCGGAGGAACCCAGCAGCACCAGCGTCTGTCCCCGGTTTAGCCAGGGCGCCAGTACGCCGCCGTCGCCCTGCTCGCCCTGCTCGCCGGGGTGCAGGGCCAGCGCCGGCACCTCCTCGGGAATGCGCTGGCGCAGCTGCGCAATTTTTTCCCCGGCATCCACCCCGATGTCCGACTTGGTCAGCACCATGACGGGCGCGACCTGGCAGGCACGCACCAGCGCGATGTAGCGCTCCATGCGGCGCGGATTGAAGTCGTTGTCGAGGCCCATCAGCAGCAGCGCCGTGTCGACGTTGCTGGCCAGTACCTGCCGGCCCGACGGCGTGCGCCGCGACAGGCGCGTGGTCGGCTCGAGGGTGTGCTCGACCCAGTATTCACCGCGGCTTTCCATGACCAGCACCCAGTCGCCGACGACCGGCTGCCCGGCACCAAGGAAGCGAGCGCTACGGCCCGAAAAGACTTCGCGGCCGTCGTCGAGCGTCATCCAGTCGCGCTGGACGGCGGTGACGCGGGCGAGGCGTTGCTGCGGCGCGGTCGCCGTTTCCTGAGAACGTTGCGAAAGTTGAGAAAGAAAATACTGCTTGAATCCGATCCCGTGCAGGGTCGGGAAATCGATGTCGATCATGACGATGTGGTTTCCGGTTCGATGCGCGCAACAGGCGTGCGCAGGTCAGCCGCGGCAAAGGCGCGGCAGGTCGAAGAATGGAAGGTCGGCGCGCTATCGCGCCCGGGACATCGTCTCGCCAGTTGGCGTGATGGACGAGCGGATCAGGCGGCCGACCGGAGAGCGGTATCAGGCTGGTTCATGCTTTGTCTCCTCGGGTCACTTGAAAGGATGGTTAGTCTGGCAGGACGGTCCTGCGCGGTCAATAGGGCGATGGGGAGAAGCGGTTTGCGCTATGCTGGGCGCCCGGCCGCCTGTAGCCGGCTCATCAACCGACAACGAGAATCTCCTGTGACGCCAAGCAACCCTTCGGTCCTTCCCTCCCGCGAATACGCCGCCTTCCTGTTCGACATGGATGGCACTATCCTGACGTCGATCAAGTCCGCCGAGCGGGTATGGAGCGCCTGGGCGCTGCGCCACGGGCTCGATCCGGAGACCTTCGTGCCGACCGTGCACGGCAAGCGCACCGAGGACACGATCCGCAAGCTGGGCCTGCCCGGTGTCGACCCGGTCGCCGAGGCGCTGGGCATTGCGCTGGCGGAGATCGAGGACGTCGCCGACATCGAGGAGATCGCGGGCGTGGGACGCTTCCTGGCCAGCCTGCCGACGGACCGCTGGGCCATCGTCACCTCGGCCTCGCGCCCGCTGGCCACCGC
>DAMCRY010000403.1:0-3553 GCA_032115075.1 Massilia sp. | reverse complement strand
ATGCCGTGTTGCGCCGGCGCCGCGGCGAGGAAGGCGCGGGCCGGAGCCTCGTCCTTCAGGTAGGCGTCGAGGAAGCGCTTCACGTAGGTCGCCGTCCAGCCGTAGGCGCGGTTCAGTTCCTCGCGCGGGTACTGGTTGAACCGCGGGTCGGAGGCGAAGCGCAGGTAGGTCGACGAGAACGCGAAGTGCTCCATCGGGTACATGGTCAGCTTGTGGACGTCGGCATGCTTCATGTCGTCCAGGAAGCTGGAGACAGGCTTGCCGCGCCGCGCCAGGTCCTCGATCGAAGCGGGGCGCGCCGCCACGTAGAGCATCGGGGCGGTCACGGTTTCCGGCGTCACGTATTGCGCCGCCGCGACCAGCTCCGGGTAGTAGCGTACCGAGCCGTCGAGCATGACGAGCGCCTTGATCCGGCGGTCCCGGGCGGCCGCCAGCACGTTCGAGATGCCTCCCCAGCTATAGCCGGCCACCGCGATGCGGCTGGTGTCGGCGTAGGGCAGCGTGCGCGCGTAGGCGCCGAGGAAGGCGATGTCGGCGGCCCCGGTTTCCGCGCCTTCCAGGTCGTTCGGCATGGCACGGGAGCGCGGGCCGACGCTGGGACTGGCGAGCACGATGTAGCCGTGGCTGGCGAGGTATTCGCACAGGTCGGCGTTCTCGGCGGCCGGGGCGCTGATGCTCGGGACGTAGATCACGACCGGATATTTGCCGGGCTGGGCGGGGGCGTCGCGCAGCGCCCGCATCGGGCTTGCCAGTGCGCGCCTGGCCCGTTCGGGGCCCGATTCCGCGACATACTCCTCCAGGACGAAGGCGTCGGCGGCGGCGCGCACCTGTTCGCGGCTGCGGCCGAAGTCGAGCTCGCTGCCTGTCAGCTCCAGGTAGTCGCCGAAGCGCATCGCCTTGCCCGTGCCCGTGCCCGTGCCAGTGGCGGGATACCAGACCAGGGTCTGGACCGGGCGGTCGCGTTCGCCCCGGATCTCCCGCCCGGTGACCGGGTCGTGGCTGCCGAGGAAGACCCGCGAATGGTCGTATTGTTCGATTACCCGGAACCCCACCGGCATCGGGCCCGGGGCCACCGTGAGTACGAAATCGGAGGCCGCGTGGATGGCGGTCGAGGCAAGCAGCAGGACGCATGTCAGCAGAAAACGCACGTGGATCTCCAGAGGGGAAAGCCCCAATGTATCCCGATGTAGACATTTATGTCTACTCGTCGTGGGTAATCCGGGCCGGCGGCGCCGGAGGAAAAGCGGGCTCAGTTCGCGCCGGGCGCCGGCTTCGCTTCGCGCTCCGCGTCCAGCTCCTTGCGCATCGCGTCGACGCTGGCCATGTAGTCGGCCACCGTCGCGTCCGGGCTGGCGCGCACCTGCGGCGGCAGCAGCACCCCCATGTACAGCTCGTCGGCGACGCGGCCGTGGCGCTGCTGGTTGACGATCAGGACCAGGCAGGAGGCCAGCACCGCCGCCCCGGCGCAGATCGCGCGCAGGCGCCGGCGCAGCGGCGGCTTGATGGTCGCCAGGTGGAAGTAGATGATGCAGGCGACGGTCGCCACCGCCACGTGCGAACCGTAGCGCGTCAGCCACTCCCAGGAGAAGGCATAGGCCACCACCGCCGCCAGCAGGCGGAAGCCGACCAGGGCCGCCATGCCGCAGCCGAAGATGAACAGGTGCCGTCCCAGGCGCGTGTAGCGCCCGAACAGCCGGTTCAGGAAGGCCCACAGGCTGCTCCACAGCAGGCCTGCGCCGATGCCGGCGGCCGGGGCCAGCACGTAGTTCAGCAGCTCGAAGGGCTCGGCGTCGAGCAGCCAGGTCACCAGCAGGGCCACCAGGCCGGCCAGCGCCACGCCGACGGCTCCCGGCAGCAGGCCCTCCCAGCCGTGCATGGTGCGGTCGCGCAGCTCCGCCGGCACCGGGAAGTCGCTCGGGCGCACGCGCAAGGAGGTATGGCCGAGGCGGACCACCGTGTTGCCGGACAGCGTGACCGCCTGCACCCGCTTGCGGCCGTGCACCACCCCGTTGCGGGTGCCGAGGTCGCGCATCACCGGCGTGCCCTCGGGGCCCGGCTCGATGACGGCATGGTGCGGGGCCGCGTACTCGTCGTCCAGGATGACGTCGTTGTCGTAGGCGCGGCCGATGCGGATCGGCAGGGCGGCCGCGCGGTGCCGGTGCAGCACCTCGCCATTCCGGGCGAGCATCTCGATGGTCCAGGGCGCGCTCATTTGCCGCCGCCGCTGGTGTTGGTTGCCGCCGGCCGGCTGTTGCGCTTGAGGTTGCGTCCGAAGGAGCCGAGATAGGCGCGCGTGACGCGCATGCCGTTTTCGTAGGACACCCCGGCCACGTCCAGGCGGCTCTGCAGGCTCGATTCCGCGGCATCGGTGCTGGCCGTCAGCAGGGTGAAGTTGTACAGCCCCTCGAACTTGCGGTAGGCGCGCACGCAGGTGACGGCGCGCAGCGGCAGGGTGCGGGTATGGACGAAGCCTTCGGTGCAGACCGGCTTGGTCATGCGCTCGTCCGTGGTGCTGCCCAGCCGGCCGGCCTGGAACAGGCGGCTGGCCAGGGCCGCGAATGGCAGCGGGTTCAGGTTGTCCGAGCGGATGTACTGGTGGGTCATCGACACGTGCCCGGTCTGCTGGCGCGAGGAGACGTAGATCGCCGACTCCATCGCGCAGCTCATCGAATCCGAGGTGTAGGCGGTCTCGGCCTTCACGTTGGAACGCCCCCAGCAGCGCAGCTGTCCGGATTCGCGCACCGGAACCAGGTACGGCCCCATGCTCTTGATCGTCAGCGGCTCTTCCAGCAGGCGGTCGACCATGGCGCGCTGGTGCACCAGCAGCTGCTCGGCGATCAGGGGATTGAAGTCCTTCGGCGGGGTCGGCTGGCTGGCGACCCGGCGCAGCAGCTCCTGGGCGTACTTCACCGGCACCAGGAAGCTGACCGATTCGCCGTCGCGACGCTTGGAGACGTTGACGCCGGCGACCACGCCGTTGTCGGTCACGCTCGGGCCGCCGCTCATGCCGGAATTGATCGGGCCGCCGAACATCAGCTGGTCGTAGAAGCTGCGCGTGACCACGCCGTTGTAGGCGCCTTCCGAGATCGCGAAACCGAGGTCGAGCGGATTGCCGAGCGAGTACAGGCGCTGGCCCTGCTTCAGGCGCAGCGGCTGCTCCGGCACCTTGAAGAAGCCGCTGCCGTTGCGGTTGACGCGCACGATGGCCAGGTCGTGCAGCACGTCCACGGCCATCAGCTCGACCGGGCCGCTGTTGCCGTCGGTGTCGACGTACTCGGCGGTATAGACGTCGGGGTCGAGCGCCATCTGCGACACCACGTGGTAGTTGGTGACCACCAGGTTGCCTTCGCCCACCAGGAAGCCCGAGCCGACCGTCGACTGGGTGCGGCCGTTCTTGAGCAGCATGCGGATCTGCAGCAGGTCGCCGCGCGCCGACGAGTACAGGTCCTGGGCGGCCGAGGAGGGCGGCGGCAGCGCGTCCTGGGTGTCGGCTTCGCCCGGCGCGGGGGCCGGTGGAGTGACGCCGGGCGGGGCTTGCGGGGGCAGGTGGGGC
>DAMCRY010000402.1:0-3578 GCA_032115075.1 Massilia sp. | reverse complement strand
AGCAGCACCCCGTCGGCGCCCAGGGCCAGCATGCGGAACACGTCCAGCCCGGTGCGCACCCCGCCGTCCGCGAAGATCGCCATCTTGCCCTTGACCTGCGCGGCGATGCCCGGCAGCGCCCGGGCCGAGGACGGCGCCCCGTCGAGCTGGCGTCCGCCATGGTTCGAGACGACGATGCCGTCGGCCCCGAAGGCCAGCGCGTCGCGCGCGTCCTCCGGGTCGAGGATGCCCTTGATGATCAGCTTGCCCCGCCACTCGTCCCGGATCCACTGCAGGTCGGGCCAGGCGATGCCCGGATCGAAGTTCGCGCCCAGCCAGCCGATGTAGTCCGCCAGGCCGGTGGCGCTGCCGCGGTAGGCCGAGACGTTCCCGAGGTCGTGGGGCCGGCCGAACAGGCCGACGTCCCAGGCCCAGCGCGGATGCGTCATTGCCTGCAGCACGCGCCGCAGCGATCCGTTCGGTCCGCTCATGCCGCTGTGGACGTCGCGGTAGCGCGCCCCGGGCACCGGCATGTCGACTGTGAACACCAGGGTCGTCGAGCCCAGCTCCCAGGCGCGCCGCATGACGTCGCGCATGAAGCCACGGTCCTTCAGCACGTAGAGCTGGAACCAGATCGGATGCGCGGCCTGGGCCGCCACCTCGGACAGCGGGCACACCGACACGGTCGACTGGATGAAGGGGACGCCGGCGCGGCAGGCCGCGCGCACCGCCTGCACCTCGCCGCGCCGCGCGTACATGCCGGCCAGGCCGACCGGCGCCAGCGCGATCGGCAGCGCATAGTCCTGGCCGAACCAGCGCACGCCCAGGTCCAGCCGTTCGGAACCGCGCAGCACGCGCTGGCGCAGTTGCACCGCCTGCAGGTCGTCGACGTTGCCGCGCAAGGTCTGCTCGGTGCCGGCGCCGCCGTCGAGGTAGTGGAACAGGAATGGCGGCAGGCGGCGGCGGGCCGCTTCGCGGAAATCGGTGGCGGAGGAAATGATCATGGGCGTGGGCGCGATGGGAGCGATGGGAGCGATGGGAGCGAACGAGCGAACGAGCGGAACCGATCCGCAGTCTACGCCAGTATGCAATACTATGGCCCCAGTTCACCAGGCACCACAGAAGGACAAGCGCGGCGCCGATCCGGCGCGCATTTTTTCGACGATGACTTCCAGCGATACCCCGCACCTGGCGCAATCCGCCGCGCCCACCGCACTCATTGCCCTCTCCCTGGCCCTGGCCGCCCATTCCTCCCCCGCCGCGGGCGCCGACCAGCAGGTCGTGGTCGAAGGACGGCGCCAGCACTACCGCAGCCTGTCGGTCACCGGCGCCACCAAGACCGATACCTTGCTGAAGGACCTGCCGCAGAGCGTGCGCGTCATCACCGGCGACCTGCTCGACGATGCCGGCATCACGACCCTGGCCGGCGCGCTCGACCTGGCCAGCGGCGTCTCGCGCCAGAGCAACCTGGGGGGCTTGTGGGACAGCTACGCCATGCGCGGCTTCACGGGCGACCCGAACTTCGGCTCCGATTTCATGGTCAACGGCTTCAGTTCCAGCCGGGGCTACAACGGCCTGCGCGACGGCGCCAATACGGAAAGCGTCGAAGTCCTGAAAGGCCCCGCGTCGGCGCTGTACGGGCGCGGCGAGCCTGGCGGCACGGTCAACATCGTCACCAAGAAGCCCCGGTTCGCACCGCTCTACGCGGTCGATACTGGCGTCGACAGCCATGGCCTGAAGCGCAGCGCCGCCGACCTCACCGCCCCCCTGGGCCGGAGCGTCGCCTACCGGGTCAATGCCGCCTACGAGGCAGGCGGCAGCTTCCGTGACCACGTCGACAGCGAGCGCATGCTGCTGGCGCCCTCCTTCCTCTGGCTGCCGGGCGAGGCCACCACGCTGTCCTACGAGATCGAAGCCTCGAAGCAGCGCACGCCGTTCGACCGTGGCGTGACTGCGGTCGACGGGGTGCTGGGCCTGGTCCCCAACTCGCGCTTCCTCGGCGAGCCGGGCGACGGCAAGGTCGAGGTGCGGTCGGTCGGCCACCAGCTGTTCCTGCGCCACGAACTGGGCGAGGACTGGTCGCTGCAGGCCGGCGTCTCCTACCGCGACAGTTCGCTGCGCGGCTACTCCTCGCAATTGAGCACCATCGAAGCGGATGGCCGTACCGCGCGGCGCCAGCGCCGCCTCAACGACTGGGCCGGCGTCGACCGCTCCGGGCGCATCGAGGCCGTCGGCAAGATCACGACCGGCCGCGTCACCCACCACCTGCTGGCCGGCGCCGACGCCTACGCCTTCGACGACGACCGCATCCAGCTGCGCCGCAATCCCTCGGGCGACTCCCCTTACGCGATCGACATCCACGCGCCGGTATACGGAGGCCTTTCCGCGCCCCTGGCCCTGTCGATTTCGACCAGGGAGGCCCAGCGCTCCCGCGCGCTCTACCTGCAGGACCAGCTCGACCTGTCGCCGCGCTGGAAAGCCCTGCTCGGCGTGCGCCGCGACAGCTACGACCAGACCGTCGTCAACCGGCGCCTCGACCGCAGCAATGCGCAATCCCTGGGCGCGACCAGTCCGCGCGCCGGCCTGGTGTACCAGCCAACGCCGGCGCTGTCGCTGTACGCGAGCGCCGCAAAGGGCTTCCGCCCGAACAGCGGCATCGGCCTGGACAACGCGGCCTTCCCGGCCGAGAGCAGCCGTTCCCACGAGGCCGGCGCCAGGATCGACAGCGCCGACGGCAAGCTGAGCACCACGGTGGCGCTGTACCGCATCGCCAAGAAGAACGTGCTGGCCGTCGACCCGCGCAACGCCGACTTTTCGGTCCCGGCCGGCGAGGTCGCCAGCAAGGGCCTCGAGGTGGACATGGCCGGCGACATCGCGCGCAACGTGCGCCTGTCGCTGGCGTATGCGTACACCGACGCCGTCGTGACGCAGGGCGACAACGCCATCGTCACGGGCAGCCGCTTCCCGAACGTGCCGAAGCACAGCGCCACGGTGCTGGTGACGCCGCGCTTCAGGCTGGGCAGCGGCATGGCGATGCTGGGCGCGGGCTTCAGCTACGTCGGCGCGCGCATGGGCGACGTGGCGGCATCGAGCGGCTTCGTGCTGCCCTCCCATGCGACGGCCCGGCTGGTCGCATCGTACGCGCCGGACCCGCGCCTGCGCCTCGCCCTGAACGTGGACAACCTGTTCGACAAGCAGTATTACACGAGCTCCTACAGCACCGTGTGGGTGGCGCCCGGCGCACCGCGCACCGCGCGGCTGAACCTGCGCTACCGCTTCTGAGATGCCGGTCGCGGGATCGCTTGCAGCGGGGTGCAGCGGGGTTGCAGCTATAATCACGGCCTTTCCATGCCTCTGGACATGCGTCGACCCGTGACTTCCCCATTCCGGCGCCGCACGGTGCTCGCCGCCGCGAGCGCCTCGCTGCTGCCCTGGCGCGACGCCCTCGCGGACAACCGCGCCGGGCCGCACTCGCATACCTTCACCGCCGCCGCGGCGGACGTGCTGACTGTGGTCGGCCCCTGGGAACTGACGGGCCTCGATCCCTCGCGCGCCGGCTACATGTTCGCGCGCATGGAGGTGGCCGAGACGCTGCTCGA
>DAMCRY010000401.1:0-3581 GCA_032115075.1 Massilia sp. | reverse complement strand
TCGGTGGTGTAGAACCAGCCGCGCCAGAACCAGTCGAGGTCCGTGCCGGAGGCGTCTTCCATGGTGCGGAAGAAGTCGGCCGGGGTCGGGCGCTTGAACTTCCAGCGCTCCGAGTATTCCTTGAAGGCGAAGTCGAACAGCTCGCGGCCCAGGATGGTCTCGCGCAGGATGTTCAGCGCGGCGGCCGGCTTGGCGTAGGCGTTGTTACCGAACTGCAGCAGCGACTCGGAGTTGGTCATGATCGGGACCTGGTTCTGGCTGCGCATGTAGCCGACGATGGTGCGCGGGTCGCCGCGCATCTCGTCCCAGTTCTCTTCCCAGGCTTCCTGGGCCAGCGACTGCAGGAAGGAGTTCAGGCCTTCGTCCATCCAGGTCCACTGGCGCTCGTCCGAGTTGACGATCATCGGGAAGTAGTTGTGGCCCACTTCGTGGATGATCACGCCGATCAGGCCGTACTTGGTGCGCTTCGAGTAGGTCAGCTCGCCGGTCTTCTTGTCCTTGACCGGACGCGGACCGTTGAAGGTGATCATCGGGTATTCCATGCCGCCGACCGGGCCGTTCACCGAGATCGAGGTCGGGTACGGGTAGTCGAAGGAGTACTTGTTGTACTGCTCGATGGTGTGGATGATCGCCGCGGTCGAATACTTCTCCCACAGCGGGTTGCCTTCCTTCGGATAGTAGGACATCGCCATCACGTTGGTATCGCCCGACTTGACGCCCTGCGCATCCCAGATGAACTTGCGGCTCGACGCGAAGGCGAAGTCGCGCACGTTCTTGGCCTTGAAGTGCCAGGTCTTGGTGCCGGCGGCGCGCTGCTTTTCCTTGGCTTCCGCTTCGGCCTGGGTCACGACGATGACCGGCTTCTTGGCGGTGCGGGCCTGGTTCAGGCGGTCGCGCTGGGCCGCGGTCAGGACCTCGCCCGGGTTCTGCAGTTCGCCGGTGGAGGCGACCACGTGGTCGGCCGGGACGGTGATCCGCACGTCGTAGTCGCCGAATTCCAGCGTGAATTCGCCGGCGCCCAGGAACTGCTTGTGCTGCCAGCCGTAGACGTCGTAGTAGGCCGCCATGCGCGGGAACCACTGGGCGATCTCGAACAGGTCGTTGCCGTCCTCGAACTTCTCGTAGCCCGAACGGCCGCCGAGCACCTTCTGCTCGTTGATGTTGTAGCTCCAGTCCAGGCCGAAGGACACGCGCGCGCCCGGCTTGAGCGGGGTTGGCAGGTCGATGCGCATCATGGTGCCGTTGATCGTGTACTTCAGCGGACGGCCGCCGCCATCGCGCACGTTGCTGATCTTGTAGCCGCCGTCGAAGCTGTCGCCGGTCAGCAGGGTGCGGATGGTGTCGAACTTCACGCCCTGTTCCGGACCGCGCGCCTGGGCCCAGGCTTCGCGCGAAGGCAGGGCCGCGGTGGTGCGGGCGCCCGAATCCTTCTTGTAGATGTTCTGGTCGAGCTGCAGCCAGAGGTACTTCAGGGTGTCAGGGGAATTGTTGTGGTACGTGATGGTGCCCGAACCGGTGAGCGAACGGTTCGCTTCGTCGAGACTGGCGCGCATCGTGTAGTCGGCGCGCTGCTGCCAGTAGGCGTGGCCGGGTGCGCCGGACGCGGTGCGGACCGCGCCCGGAGTCGGCAGCAGCTCGTCGAGCTGCCGGAACTTGTCGTCGAAAGGCTGGGCGGCGAAAGCGGTGGCACTGAGGCACAGCGCTGCCAGGCCGATGGGCAGACGTATCATATTTCCCCTGATTTTTAATTGGAATAGGAAAAACTATTCTAGCTTTACCTATTAGTCAATTGTTCGTAGGAATTGTAAAAAAGCTGATACATGATGCATATGTATCGCTCCGGCATAAAAGTAGTGCCCGCCGAACCGGGGAAAGTCCAGCAATTTCTTGGTTTTAATGCAATTGAGCGTTCCAGCCTGCGCCTGTGAAGACGTCTCGGCGCGTGGCGGGCGCCGAGGGGCACGCAGGACTTGCTCGCACGCTACGCCGGATCGAACCCGCGCACCGGGAAACCGGCATCGCGCTGGATCCAGTTGCGCGGCGAGTAGACCGCCCCCGCATCGGTCGCGTGCAGCGTGAACGCATGGCGCGACACCGGCGAGCGGTTCGGGGCGCTGTAGTGCGGCAGCAGGCCGTGGAAGCAGACCAGGGTGCCGGCTTTCGCTTCCAGCGGGACCGCGGTGCTGTCGTCGGGCCAGGGCGTGCCGTCCAGCTTCTCCATGGTGATGCAGTCGCCATCGCGCAGAAAGCGCTCGCGCAGCGGTCCACGGTGCCCGCCCGGCTCGGCCCACAGGCAGCCGTTGTCGACCGTCGCGTCTTCCAGCGCGAACCAGAAGGTGGTGACGGTGATCGGATCGCTGTCGAAGAAGGTGGCGTCCTGGTGCCAGCGCACCTCGCCGCCGATGCCGGGCTGCTTGAAGATGTACATCGACTGCCAGACCTGCGGCCGCGCAAGGCCCAGGTCGCGCGCCACGGCGGCCAGCTTCGGGTCGCGCGTGAAGGCATCGAACACCGGGTCGAGGTCGTGCATCGCGTGGCCGATCTTGTTGATCGACAGGGCCTTGGCCTGGCGCAGCCGGCCGTCCGCGTCGAAGGCTTCTTCCTCGAAGAAGCAGCGCACCGTGTTGTCCGAGCCGAGGAACCAGGCGTCGCTGGCGCGCTCCTGGTCCCGGGTAGTGAAGATGGCGCGCGATTCGTCGGGGTCGAAGGCGTCGACGATTTCCCCGGCGCGGCGGCGCAGGAGCGCGATCTCGTCCAGGCTCTTGAAGTCGGGGAGGACGATGAAGCCGTCGCGCTGGTAGCGGGCGCGCTGTTCGGGAGTCAGCATGGTGCTTGGGCGGGCAAAAAGCCCATTGTAGCGCGCCCGGCGTGCCTCAAGCGGGCCGCGGTTGGCGGGCCACCGGCCACCATTGCGCCACGCCCCAGGCGAATTCGGGCGCCACGAACAGCCACAGCACCGGCGCGCCGGTCAGGTAGAGGCACCATGCCATCCACAGCGAAAACAGGAAGCGCCCGCTGCCGTCGAAACGCCCCAGGCGCGTGGTCGGCTCGAGGATGCGCAGGACCGACCACACCAGCACGATGCTGCCCATCAGGCAGGCGAACAACAGGTGGAAGGGCGTGAAGGCGGGGAGCGCGGCGCCGCCCAGCGCCACGTTCAGCGCCGAGATGTGGCCGTGGACCAGGGCGAAGGTCCAGGGCGTGGCGAAGCCGGCGGTCAGGAACAGGTCGTACAGGGCGCTGGCGCGCACCAGGCGGCGGTTGGCGGAAGGGGAAAGCAGCATGGCGGTATCCGGAAAGTGAAGGAACCGCCATCCTCGACCCTGGAGTACACTCGAAGGTCAAGCATTTTGATGGAGCGGACCATGCGGATCGGAGAACTGGCGGCGGCAACTGGCCTGAGCCGCGACGCGCTGCGTTTCTACGAGGCGCGCGGCCTCCTGAGCGCGCGCCGCCGCGGAAACGGCTACCGCGACTATCCGCCGGAAGCGGTCGAGTGGCTGTGCTACCTGCGCACCGCCCAGTCGCTCGGCTTCACCCTGTCCGAGATCGAGGCCGGCATGCCGGCGCTGAGCGACCCC
>DAMCRY010000400.1:0-3604 GCA_032115075.1 Massilia sp. | reverse complement strand
CGCCGGCCGAGGCCAGCGAGGACCAGCGCGCTTCGCCCGCCAGCAGCTCGGTGAGCGCGCGGCCCGGCGCCGCCTCGAGCGTCCAGCCGAACGTTTGCGCGGCCGCCGGATTCCACGTCGCGACGTTTCCTTCGTCGTCGAGGAGGAATGTCACCTGCGCGGATGGTTCGATCATCGACATGCCGGCACCCTTCGCGAAAAAAAGCGCTCGCTGGAGAGCCAGATTACACGCGTTCGGGGAAGGGTGGCGCAAAAAACACGAAGCCACGGCAAACCGTGGCTTCGTGGATAGGGAACAGCGCGGATCAGGCCGCCGCGGTTTCCTGCTTCGGCGGCAGCGCGATCTCGTTGTTCACGCTGAACTGGTAATCCTCGAACACGTGCTGCGCCGACAGGATCTGGTAGCTGCCGTCCGCCAGGCGGTGCGTGGTGTCCTTCAGGCGGTAGGTGAAGTGGCCGCAGGTCCAGCAGTTGAAGTTGCGCATGTGCGTGCACAGGCAGGTCTTGTCGAACACGGCGATATTTTTGCCGTCCGGGCTGGCCTGCACCTCGCGGTTGTACGAGTTGATGTAGGCGCAGTTGCCGGTCGCGTCGAGCAGGTAGCCGTAGGATTCGCACCCCGGGCGGATGCCGGAGCCGATCGCCGGCGTGCTCTTGAGCATGCGCATCGGATAGCCGGTCGGCGAGACGCCGTTGACGATGATGTCCTCTTCGCTGGCGCGGAAGTATTCCTGCTTGACGCTGTCGGGCATGCCGCACTCGTGGGTGACGGTGAAGCGGGTCGCCACCTGCACGCCGCCGGCGCCTTTTTCCAGGAAGCCGACCGCATCCGAGCCGGTGAAGATGCCGCCCGCGGCGATCACCGGGATGTCCAGCCCCTGCTCGCGCATGAAGACGTGGATCTCGTCCATGATGGTGTGCAGGTCGTACTGCTTCCAGTCGTCGATGCCGAAGCCCAGGTGGCCGCCGGCCAGCGGGCCTTCGACGATGATGTAGTCGGGCAGGCGGTCCAGGCGCGACACCTTCTTCAGGAACAGCTGCAGCGCGCGCACCGACGAGACGATGATGCCCAGGAAGGTAGAGCGGAAGCGCGGGTGGTCCTTGATCAGCTCGAAGGAGCCCAGGTGCAGGCCGGCCGACATGGTGATGCCGTCGATGCCGGCGTCCATCGCCGCGGACAGGCGCGTGCGCAGGGTTTCCTTGGGCGCGTTCATGGTCAGCTTTTCCATGCAGTTCACGAAGATCAGGCCGTCGCCTTTCTTCGCTTCCATGGTCGAGCCCACGTGCAGGCGGGTCGCCTCGGCCAGGCGGTCGAGGTCGAACTGGACCACCGCCTTGTTCATGTTGTTGATGTTGAACTTGTAGAGCTTGGTCTTGTCCTTGACGAAGGTGGTGTCGAACTTGCGGTCCGAGACGTCCTGCACCATCGCATCGGAGATGTGGCCGATGCCGCCCAGGCGCGCCGCCTCCAGGGCCAGCTCGGAGGTCGAGATGTCCACACCCATCCCGCCGATCATGATGGGCACGTACTCCTTGTTGCCCAGTCGCAGGCGGAAATCATCAACACGTTTCATTGCAATCCTTAACCTCGTCATTCCCTACGCGTACATATGCACGATGGCTGCGCGGTGCGCGGCCATCATTCTACTCCCAGGCGCGGCCCTTGCCACGCCCCGTTGCGGCCGGCCCGCGCCTCAGTCGCGGAAGTTGTTGAAGGCCAGCGGCAGGTCCTGGATATCCTTGCGCAGCAGGGCCATGGCGGCCTGCAGGTCGTCGCGCTTGGCGCCGGTGACGCGCACCGATTCGCCCTGGATGCTGGCCTGCACCTTCATCTTGCTTTCCTTGATCAGCTTGGTGATCTTCTTTGCGTCCTCGGTCTCGATGCCGTTGCGCACCTTGATGACCTGCTTGACCTTGTCGCCGCCGATCTTCTCGACCTTGCCCTCGTCGAGGAAGCGCACGTCGACCTTGCGCTTGGCCATCTTGTTGATCAGCACGTCCTTGACCTGGCCGAGCTGGAAGTCCGAATCGGCGAACAGGGTCAGTTCTTTTTCTTTCTGTTCGACATTGGCCGAGCTGCCCTTGAAGTCGAAGCGGGTCGTGATTTCCTTGTTCGACTGTTCGACGGCGTTCTTCACTTCGACCATGTCTGCTTCGCAGACGACATCAAACGATGGCATGGCGGTTTCCTTTTTTCTTGGTGGTGCTATATAGATGAATCCCTCTATTTTAACGGACAACGCCCCCGGGAGCCATCAATTTGCCCGTGCGGCAGGGACGGACCCGGCCGGCGCGGCGCAGCGCACGCGCATTGCACGTGTATTGCAATCTATAATGGCCAAAACACTCCGCCACGCCATGCCAGACCACCTGCCCATCCTCCACGACCATCCGCTCGACTCCCTGAACACCTTCCGCATTCCGGCGCGGGCCCGGCATTACCTGCGGGTCACGGGCGCGGAGCAGCTCGCCGCCCTGCGCGCCGACCCGGAACTGGCCGGCCTGCCGCGCCTGGTGCTGGGCGGCGGCAGCAACATGCTGTTCACGCGCGATGTCGACGGCATCGTGCTGCACATGGCGGGCCAGGGGCGGGAAGTGCTGGGCGAGCGGGACGGCAGGATCCTGGTGCGCGCTCAGGCCGGCGAGAACTGGCACGCCTTCGTGCGGTGGACCCTGGCCCAGGGCCTGGGCGGGCTGGAAAACCTGTCCCTGATTCCCGGCACGGTGGGCGGCGCGCTGCGCACGCTGGACGCCGCCGCCTGCCGCTTCGCCTACCGCGACAGCGTGTTCAAGCATGCCGAAGGCCGCGACCTCATCGTGCTGGACGTGACCTTCGCGCTGCCGGCCGACTGGGCGCCGAACCTGCGCTATGCCGAGCTGGCGCAGGCGGTCGCGGCCGCGGGACTGGCGTCGCCGACGCCGCAGGAGGTCGGCCGCACGGTCGAGGCGATCCGGCGCCGCAAGCTGCCCGACCCCCAGGAAATCGGCAATGCGGGCAGCTTCTTCAAGAATCCCGTCGTTTCGCGCGAACACTGCGCACGCCTGCTGGCCGAATTCCCGAAGCTGGTGCACCATGCACAGGCGGACGGCAGCGAGAAACTGGCGGCCGGCTGGCTGATCGACCAGTGCGGCTGGAAGGGCCGGGAGCAGGGCCGGGCCGGCGTCTACCCGAAACAGGCGTTGGTGCTGGTCAACCTGGGCGGCGCCACGGGCGAGGACGTGGTGCGCCTGGCGCGCGCGATCCAGGCCGACGTCAAGGCGCGCTACGGCGTGGAGCTGGAGCCGGAACCGGTATTCATCTAGGCATCTAGGACTATCCAAGGGGGCAGCATGATCAAGGCAGTCGTGACCGGCCACTCGCGTGGCCTGGGCGCCGCGGTGGCGGCGGAACTGGTGGCGCGTGGCATTCCGGTATTGGGGCTGGCGCGCGGGCATGCCGAGATCGGCGAGGGCATGGAGCAGGCGGCGGTCGACTTCGGCGACGCCGCGGCGCTCGCGGGCTGGCTGCAGGGGCATACCCTGGCCAGCTTCCTGGCCGGCGCCGACACCGTGCTGCTGGTGAACAATGCGGGCGTGGTCGCGCCGGTGGGGCCGCTCGCCGAGC
>DAMCRY010000399.1:0-3605 GCA_032115075.1 Massilia sp. | reverse complement strand
GCCGGCCGAGCTGCCCATGACGCCGATCCGGTCCAGCCGCAGGCCGAAGCGCGCCGCCTGCGAGCGCACCAGGCGCACCGCCCGCAGCACGTCCTGCAAGGGAGCGGGGTGGCCGAACTCGCGCTGGCGATAGCTCAACACGAAGGCCGCGATGCCCAGCGTGCCGAGCCACTGCGCGTACTGTTCGCCCTCGCGCCGCGTCGACTGGCGTACATAGCCGCCGCCGGGGCAGACGATCACGGCGCTGCCGTTGGCGCGGTCGACCGCCGGCGGGTAGAAGGCGAGGGTGGGCTCGGTGATGTTGGTGGTGCGCCCATCCTCGTCGATGCGGTTGGGACCGAGGCCGGGTTTGCCGTTGGGCACGCCTTCCGGCCACAATGGCATGACCAGCATGCCGGCCGCGGCGGCAGGGAAGGGGCCGGCCGTGGCCAGGGCCAGGCCGGCCGCGAGCCGGCACATCGTGCGTCTCCTGTTTTCATTCATTGGTCTTGTCGATAGGTTGATGATGTCAAAGCGTTCTCATCTTCTCAAAATTCCGGCAACCCGTGTTTTGCCGTCGGGCTGCGGAAAGTAGCAAGGCAGCAAGGCAGCCAGCCGTGATTTCTGCGGGTGGGAGGTATAAAAGTTATCCGGGTTATGCTCACCTAGGATCGCACACATAACTTGAGGGCTTAGTCATGAACGACCTTGCAGACTACCCGGCGGTGTCGACGCTGGTCGGCACACCTCGGGAGGTCCAGGACGGCCTTGCCCGGACGACTGCCGACCGGGTGCTCGTACTGGCGTTCGAACATGTCCAGCCGAACGTCGCCCGGAACGTCGCGGAAAGCCTGTCCACCATGGCGTCGTCGATGTTCGACGTATTGGCGAGCCAGGACAAGGAATCGCTCGAGCGCCTGGTCGGGCTGCTGGTGCCGCCCGCGCCACCCTCGCCGCGCCTGTTGCGGGAGGCGAGGATGCTCGCCAGGGTCCGCAAGGCCGTGCTGGAAAGCGGCGACTGGCTGACCGCGGCGCAGGTCGCCGAAGCCGCGCAGCTGAGCACCCGCAACCCCAGCGCCCAGCCCAACAAGTGGAAAAAGCAGGGGCTGATCTTCGCCGTCCATCACGGCGGCATCGACTATTTCCCGGGCTATGCCCTCGACCCGGCCGCCGCTTATCGCCCGTTCAAGGCGCTTGCCGGGATCATCGACGTGCTGTCCGCGCGCAAGGACGCCTGGGGCATGGCCTATTGGTTCGCGAGCGACAACAGCCTGCTGGGCGGCCGCAGGCCGCAGGACCTGCTGGCGACGGAGCCCGGGAACGTCATCGAAGCCGCCCGGGACGAAGTCCGGGAGATCGCGCATGGCTAGCGGGGCGGTGCCGCCGGACGAAGGGATGGGGCCGGCCGCCGGCGAAAGCCGGACCACGCCGCCCCCGCCACAGGTATTGCAGCTCACCCTGACTTCCCTCGGCGAGGGCGAGACCCTGCATCGGGTGCACCTGGACCGCTACCGGCCCGACGCCTTCAATCCCGGCCTTGCGGGGAACGCCCGCTTCAGCCCGATCCAGGACGATGCCGGCAATCCGATCCCGACGCTCTACGCCGGCCACGATGGCCTGCGCCCTGATGGAGACCGTGTTCCACGACGTCCCGCCCGAAAAGAACCGGTATCCGGCCACCCGGGCCTCCGCGATCCACCGCGGCCACCCGCAGGTCCAGGGGCTGTCCTGGGTATCGCGGCAGGACGACACCGCCCGGGCCGTCGTCCTGTTCGGGGACCGTGTTCCAGCCGGAGCGCTGGTCTCCAACGAGGATTCGCGCAGCCTGGCCGACGACCCGGCGGCCTACGACGCCGTGCTGGACCTGGCCGAACGGATCGGGGTCAACATCGTGCCGGGGGCAAGGCTGAGCCACGGCGCGTGCCGCTAGCGCAGCCAGATGAACTCGTTCCCGAAGCGGTGCCGCCACAGCTGGATCAGGTCGCGGTACGCCTCCCCGACCGGCCGCACGCGCCGTTCCAGGTCGCACAGCCCGTACTGGTTGACGTTGCCCGCGTCCTCGACCAGCGCGCTGTCCCAGTCGACCTGGTCGACCAGGCTGTACCAGGTAAAGCCGAGGATGGGCACGCCGTCGGCCTTCAGGCGGAGCAGGTTGGTCCACTGCTTCTCGAGCCAGGCGCGCCCGTCCTTCTCGCCGACCCCGGTGTCGCGGTTGTTGGTCTCGGTGTGCATCACGGGGATGCGGTAGCGCTCGTAGTACTGGCGCGTGATCACGTAGTAGCCGAACAGTTCGCAGGGGTGGGTGCGGCCGTCGGGATAGATGATGTGCTCGTTGGTCGCGTAGTAGTCGTTGCCCATGATGCAGACGGGCTTGACGTCGTGGTTGAGGAAGAAGTGGTAGTCCTCGCGCGTCATCCCGTGGTCGAACAGGTATTCGTACATGCGGCCGCTGACGTCGTGGCTGTAGGCCAGGTCCAGCGCCAGGAAGCGCAGCTCGTTCATGTGGCGCGCCACCTCGCTCGCATCGGGGCCGCAGGGATGGAAGTACTCGGAGGATTCGCTCTGGATGAACTTGGCGTCCGGCCGGACCTTCATGATCGCCTCGGTCGCCATGATGTTCGCGCGCGACAGGTTGCGGATCGCGGTCACGAACGCCCGCTCTGAACGCAGGCGCTCGTTCCACAGGCCCTCGTGGGCCGAGAACTTCGCCGTGATGTAGATCTCGTTGATCGGCGTGTACAGGTCGACCCAGGGATAGCGGCGCGCGAAGGCTTCGGCGTACTCCGCGAAGTGGCGCGGGAATGCCGGATTCTGGAAGTTGCCGAGCCAGTCGGGCAGGCCGAAGTGGCACAGGTCGACGATCGGCTTGATGCCGCGCCGCCGGATCTCGGCGAAGACCTCGTCGGTGAAGTCCCAGTCGTAGCGGCCGGGGCCGGCGTGCACGCGGTAGTAGGGCGGTCCGTAGCGCAGGGCGTCGATGCCCAGTTCGCTGACCAGGGCCAGGTCGTCCTTCCAGTGACGATAGTGGCCGGTCTTTTCCATCTCGTCGACGCGCACGTCGGCGCCATCGCGGCCGGCGACGACCGGATAGCTGCCTTCGATACCGGTCGCGAACATGAAGCTTTGCATGGTGATGCTCCTTGGCGCCGGCTGCTTTCGCCTCGTCCGGCAAATCCATCATCCTGCCAATCCCCGGCCCATGCAAGCCCAAAGAAAGACTGTTACGAATCTTCGTCGTCCGCGCAACAAATGCCGGCGAGCCAGCGCCTTGACGCGCTGTCCAGCCCCCGCGGAAGGCCGTGCGCACGGTCCATGCATATGCATTTGCAGCCGGGCAGATCGAGGAGTATGCTGGACCTACACAAAAGCCATATAACGGAGACACATCATGAAACTTCGGCTGGCCTCACCCCATCTGGCGGATCGCTTCCATGGTCCCATGCGCTTCGGCCGCCGCTGGCGCGGCCACGAACTGGCGCTGCGCCTCCTTCAATTCGTCCTGTTCGTCGCCCTCGCGGCCTTCTGCGTGCCGCTGATCGCCAACGCGGTCACGGCCGGCGCGCGGGCGATCGCCGACATGTTCTCCTAAACCGCGCATACGCGCCGCGCGCATCCGGCTCCGCCCG
>DAMCRY010000398.1:0-3606 GCA_032115075.1 Massilia sp. | reverse complement strand
CCGGCACCGGAACCCGCGCCGCCGGCCGGCGCGGCGCCGGCATCCGCGATGCTCGGCCCGAACGGGCTGCCGGCCAACCTGCCCGAGTACCTGATCCAGGTGGAGCGCGACATCATCGGCCGCGCGCTGCAGCAGACCCATTTCAACCGCACCCAGGCGGCGGCCCTGCTGGGGATCAGCGTGCGCCAGCTGCGCTACCAGATGCAGAAGCTGGAGATCGTCGCGCCGGACGACAGCGCGTGATCGACCGCGGCGGGTAGTATTGGTGTTCATGTGTGATGTGGACGCCTGGGCGTCCCGGCTGTCATCTTGTTGTCTTTTCGCCAGTGCAAAATGCACAACCCTGATGCAGCGGGCATGGCGCTGATTAAGCTTTATGCAGAGCTCTCGAGAAGCGTTAGCGCTCACTCACCGCATACTCCCCGTCGTTCTGGCCAGAACACCTTGTCAAGCCCATGCGCCAAAAAAAACGCAAAAAATTGAGAAGTAATTCACTTGCCGTGATATGGGTCAGCCACTACAATTAGTCCCATATCAAGCTCGAATACTAGATGTAGTGGTAGTGAACTGAAGGAAACTAGACGCAACTAGGCTCACACTCAGCTTGAAGCTTGCTCCGCAAGCCACTGATTCATCAGCGATTTTATAGACCCTGCCGCATCTGCCTTTGCCTGGTTGCCAGCGAAGCTCTCTAGCTGGCGGGGTATCGCTTTGCTTAAATTTTGTCGGTTTGACAATTCCGACTGAAGACAAACCACGGCAGGTACCGCTGCTCACTGGAGGCCCAATGCAAACAGCACAAGACATTTCGATCAATCCGCACGTTACCCCGGGAGCGTCGGCCGGTGCCACGCCCGCAGAAATCGTCGCCCGTGGTGACTATCGCGTCATCCGCCGCAACGGCGCCGTGGTCGCGTTCGAGCCGCAGAAGATCTCGGTCGCGATGACCAAGGCCTTCCTCGCCGTCGCGGGCGGCCAGGGCGCCGTCTCGGCCCGCATCCGCGAGCTGGTCGAGCAGCTGACCGGCAACGTGGTGGCCGCCCTCGTGCGCCGCCAGCCGAACGGCGGCACCTTCCACATCGAAGACGTGCAGGACCAGGTCGAACTGTCGCTGATGCGCTCGGGCGAGCACGACGTCGCGCGCGAATACGTGCTGTACCGCGCCAAGCGCATGGAAGAACGTCGCGCCGCCAAGGAAGCCGCGGGCGGCACCCCGGTCGCCGCGCCGCAGATCCACGTGGTCGACGGCGGCCAGCGCCGCCTGTTGGACATCAACGACGTCCACGCCCTCGTCAACGCCGCCTGCTCGGGCCTGGAAAAGCACGTCGACGCCGACGCCATCGTCGCCGAGACCCTGAAGAACCTGTACGACGGCGTGCCGGTCGAAGAACTCCACAAGTCGGCCATCCTGGCCGCCCGCGCCCTGATGGAAAAAGACCCGGCCTACAGCCAGGTCACCGCGCGCATCCTGCTGCACACCATCCGCAAGGAAGTCTTCGGCAAGGAAGTGCCGCAGGCCGCCGCCGCCGCCGAATACCTGACCTATTTCCCGCAGTACGTCGCCAAGGGCATCCAGAACGAGCTGCTGGACGAAGAACTGGGCAAGTTCGACCTCGAGCGCCTGGCCAAGGCCATCGTCGCCGACCGCGACCTGCAGTTCGGCTACATCGGCCTGCAGACCCTGTACGACCGCTACTTCCTGCACGTGCGCGACGTCCGCATCGAGATGCCGCAGGCCTTCTACATGCGCGTCGCGATGGGCCTGGCCCTGCGCGAAGCCGACCGCGAAGCGCGCGCCATCGAGTTCTACAACCTGCTGTCGTCGTTCGACTTCATGAGCTCGACCCCGACCCTGTTCAATTCGGGCACCCGCCGTTCGCAGCTGTCCTCGTGCTACCTGACCACCGTCGGCGACGACCTGGAAGGCATCTACGACGCCATCAAGGAAAACGCGCTGCTGTCGAAGTTCGCCGGCGGCCTGGGCAACGACTGGACCCCGGTGCGCGCACTGGGCTCGCGCATCAAGGGCACCAACGGCAAGTCGCAGGGCGTGGTCCCGTTCCTGAAAGTGGTCAACGACACCGCCGTGGCGGTGAACCAGGGCGGCAAGCGCAAGGGCGCGGTTTGCGCCTACCTGGAAACCTGGCACATGGACATCGAGGAATTCCTCGACCTGCGCAAGAACACCGGCGACGACCGCCGCCGCACCCACGACATGAACACCGCGAACTGGATTCCCGACCTGTTCATGAAGCGCGTGATGGAGAAGGGCCACTGGAGCCTGTTCTCGCCGAGCGAAACCCCGGACCTGCACGACAAGGTCGGCAAGGCCTTCGAAGAAGCGTACGTCGCCTATGAAGCCAAGGCCGCACGCGGCGAAATGACCGTGTACAAGAAGGTCGAAGCGCTCGACCTGTGGCGCAAGATGCTGTCGATGCTGTTCGAGACTGGCCACCCATGGATCACCTTCAAGGATCCGTGCAACATCCGTTCGCCGCAGCAGCACGTCGGCGTGGTGCACTCGTCGAACCTGTGCACCGAGATCACGCTGAACACCAGCGCCGACGAGATCGCCGTCTGCAACCTGGGCTCGGTGAACCTGCCGCAGCACATGAAGGGTGACGGCCTGGATCACGCCAAGCTGCAGAAGACCATCCGCACCGCGATGCGCATGCTGGACAACGTCATCGACATCAACTACTACGCCGTGGACAAGGCGCGCAATTCGAACCTGCGCCACCGCCCGGTGGGCATGGGCATCATGGGTCACCAGGACTGCCTGCACATGATGCGCGTGCCGTTCGCGTCCGAGAAGGCCGTGGAGTTCGCCGACAAGTCGATGGAAGCCGTCTGCTACTACGCCTACCTGGCCTCGACCGAGCTGGCCGAAGAGCGCGGCCGCTACGAGACCTACGAAGGTTCGCTGTGGGACCGCGGCATCCTGCCGCAGGACTCGATCAAGCTGCTGGCCGAGGAACGCGGCGGCTACCTGGAGCAGGACACTAGCGAATCGATGGACTGGACCGTGGTGCGCGAGCGCATCAAGCAGTTCGGCATGCGTAACTCGAACTGCGTGGCGATCGCCCCGACCGCGACGATCTCGAACATCATCGGCGTGTCGGCCTGCATCGAGCCGACCTTCCAGAACCTGTACGTGAAGTCGAACCTGTCGGGCGAATTCACCGAGATCAACTCGTACCTGGTGCGCGACCTGAAGGCGCGCGACCTGTGGGACGAGGTGATGATCGCCGACCTGAAGTACTTCGACGGTTCGCTGTCCAAGATCGACCGCGTGCCGCAAGACCTGCGCGACATCTACGCCACCGCGTTCGAAGTCGAGCCGAAGTGGCTGGTGGAAGCGGCATCGCGCCGCCAGAAGTGGATCGACCAGGCCCAGTCGCTGAACATCTACATGGCCGGCGCATCGGGCAAGAAACTGGACGAGACCTACAAGCTGGCATGGCTGCGCGGTCTGAAGACCACCTACTACCTGCGCACCATCGCCGCGACGCACATGGAGAAGTCGACCACCCGCACCGGCGCGCTGAACGCGGTGCCGGTTTCGGGCGGCCTGTCGGCCGGCCACGCCGCGCCGGCGGCAGCGGC
>DAMCRY010000397.1:0-3642 GCA_032115075.1 Massilia sp. | reverse complement strand
TCGCGCCGCAGGGCCAGGATCGGCTCCGGCGCATCGAAGAAGGCGATCTCGCCGCGCGTGAGCTGCGGCAGCGTGCGGCGCAGGGCGATGAAGCGGCGCTGGAAGTTCAGCATCGAGTCCTGGTCCTGGTCCTGGGCCGCGACGTTGGCGGCCAGGTGCGGCGCGGCCACCGGCAGCCACGGGGTGCCGCTGGTGAAGCCGGCGTGCGGCGCCTCGCCGGTCCACGGCATCGGCGTGCGGCAGCCGTCGCGGCCCTTGAACTCGGGCCAGAAGGTGATGCCGTAGGGGTCCTGCAGCAGTTCATAAGGCACATCGGCCTCGGTTAGCGCCAGCTCGTCGCCCTGGTACAGGCAGGGCGTGCCGCGCAGCGAGAGCTGCATCGCCAGCACCAGCTTGGCCAGCGCCGGCGTGGGGTTCGGTCCGCCCCAGCGGGTCATGACGCGGATGGCGTCGTGGTTGCCGACCGACCAGGAAGCCCAGCCGTCCTTCACGCGCTCCTTGAATTCCTCGACCTGCTTGCGGATGTGGCTTGCGGTGAACTCCGGCGTGAGCAGGTTGAAGCTGTAGGCCATGTGCAGCTTGTCGCCGCCTTCGGTGTACTCGGCCATCTGGGCCAGCGCGTCGTCCGAGCTGACTTCGCCGATCGACACCGCGCCGAACTCGTCGAGCTGGGCGCGCACGCGGCGCAGGAACTCGATGTTTTCCGGCTGGGTCTTGTCGTAGATATGAGCCTGCATGCCGTAGGGGTTCACGTCCGTCACGGTCGAGGTGTCGCGCACCAGGGCCGGCGGATTGCTGCGCAGCTGGCGGTCGTGGAAGTGGAACACGCAGGCGTCCATGCGCACGCCGTCCACGCCGCGCTCCAGCCAGAAGCGCTGGGCGTCCAGGTGGGCCTGCTGCACCTCCGGGTTATGGAAGTTCAGCTGCGGCTGGCTGGTCAGGAAGTTGTGCATGTAGTACTGCTTGCGGCGGGTGTCCCACTGCCAGGCCGAGCCGCCGAACACCGACAGCCAGTTGTTGGGCGGGCAGCCGTCCGGCAGCGGGTCGGCCCACACGTACCAGTCCGATTTCGGGTTGTCGCGGCTCTTGCGGCTCTCGACGAACCAGGGGTGGGTGTCGGCGGTGTGCGACATCACCTGGTCGATCATGATCTTCAGGCCCAGGCCGTGCGCCTTGCCGATCAGCTTGTCGAAGTCGGCCAGGGTGCCGAACAGCGGGTCGACGTCGCAGTAGTCGGCGATGTCGTAGCCGAAGTCCTTCATCGGCGACTTGAAGAAGGGCGACAGCCAGACGATGTCCACGCCCAGGCTCGCGATGTAGTCGAGCTTCTCGGTGATGCCGGCCAGGTCGCCGACGCCGTCGCCGTTCGTGTCGAGGTAGCTGCGTGGATAGACTTGGTAGATGATGGCTTCTTTCCACCAGTTCGGGTTGGCGGTCGTCGAGATCTGGGTCATGGCTGGTCCGTCGTGGGTCGTGGAATTCTAGGCAATATACAGGATGAGGAAAAAGTTGACAATTACCCAGCATTCGGCGTCAATCCCGCATATTCCTTTGAATTCAACGACTTAAATTCACATAACTCCCAGTCGCTTGAAACTTGAAGTAGCTAAACTACTAAAGTTGTGTATCTCCTTTGTTTCGCAGCGATATTTTTATTGCAAAGTAACTCAGCCTCGGCATAGGATCGCGTCTGTTTCGATTTCCCGAGGAAGCCATGAATTCTCCAGCACCAGCCGAGGTCAAGAGCGCCGGCCGCATGCCGCGGCAGATCCCCTACATCATCGCCAACGAAGGTTGCGAGCGTTTCAGCTTCTACGGGATGCGCAACATCCTGACACCCTTCCTGATCTCGACGCTGCTGCTGTTCGTCGCCCAGGAACATCGCGCCAGCGAAGCCAAGCACGTGTTCCATACCTTCATGATGGGCGTGTACTTCTTCCCGCTGCTGGGCGGCTGGCTGGCCGACCGCTACTTCGGCAAGTACAACACCATCTTCTGGTTCAGCCTGATCTACTGCGCGGGACACGCCTGCCTGGCCATCTTCGAGCACAGCGTCAACGGCTTCTACTTCGGCCTGTTCCTGATCGCCTTCGGCTCGGGCGGCATCAAGCCGCTGGTCGCCTCCTTCGTCGGCGACCAGTTCGACAAGACCAACAAGGACAAGGCCAAGGTCGTGTTCGATGCCTTCTACTGGATCATCAACTTCGGCTCCTTCTTCGCTTCGCTGCTGATGCCGCTGTTCCTGCGCGACTACGGTCCCTCGGTCGCCTTCGGCATCCCGGGCATCCTAATGTTCGTCGCCACCATGGTGCTGTGGAGCGGCAAGAAGAAGTACGTGCACGTGCCCCCTGCACCGAGCGATCCGCATTCCTTCCTGCGCGTGGTGCGCACCGCGCTGTTCACACAGCAAGCCGGCAAGGGTCGTCCTGGCCTGGTGGTGGCCGCACTCGGCGCGGCCGCGGCGGTCGCGTCGCTGGCGATGATCCCGAGCTGGGGCTTCGTCATCGCCGCCTGCACCGCGCTGGTGCTGCTGCTGGCCTGCGTCGGCATCGGCGCCTCGATGCAGCTGGAGCGCGCGCGCGGCGTGCATCCCGACGTCGCGGTCGACGGCGTGCGCGCCGTGCTGCGCATCCTGATCGTGTTCGGCCTGGTGACGCCGTTCTGGTCGCTGTTCGACCAGAAGGCCTCGACCTGGATCGTGCAGGCCAACGCCATGTCCACCGAAGTCGACCTGCTCGGCTGGACCTTCGAGGTGATCCCGGCCCAGATGCAGGCGCTGAATCCGCTGCTGGTGATGATCCTCATCCCCTTCAACAACCTGGTGCTGTTCCCGCTGCTGAACAGGATCGGCCTGGTGCCGACCGCCCTGCGCCGCATGACCGCCGGCATCGCGTTCTCGGCGCTGGCCTGGATCGTGGTCGGCAACCTGCAAGTGCAGCTCGACGCCGGCGACGCGGTGTCGATCGCCTGGCAGATCCTGCCATATGCCCTGCTGACGCTGGGCGAGGTGCTGGTCTCGGCCACCGGCCTCGAATTCGCCTACAGCCAGGCCCCGGCCTCGATGAAGGGCGTGATCATGGCGCTGTGGTACCTGGCCGTCACGGTGGGCAACCTGTGGGTGCTGATCGTGAACGCGGGCGTGAAGAACGAGGCGGTGATCGCCCACATCGAGAACTCCGGCGTGGGCGTGATCGCCTTCCAGATGTACTTCTTCGCCGCCTTCGCGCTGCTGGCGGCGCTGGCCTTCGGCCTGTACGCCAAGCGCTACAAGATGGTCGACCACTACCGCGCCTGACAAACGCGACGCCTGGTGTTCGTAGGGTGGGCGGCTTTGCCGCCCACGCGTTCAACCATCGCGGAATCCATTCAATTCATCAGCTGGGTCACCGCCGCCTGGACGCGTGGGCGGGAGACCCGCCCACCCTACATGACCCGACTCCGATACGCCGCGCTCGCGACAGCAATCTTCGCCTCTTCCGCCCACGCCGCTGTTTCCCTCGAAACCTGCGACAACCCGGGCTTCCAGATCGTCCTCAACGCCTCCAGCGCCAGGCTCGACGCGCGCGCCGTCTGGCTCGACCGCCGCCTGGTCCAGTGGCCCGGCGCCGACGCCGGCGGCAGCTACCGCCTCTACCACTCGGC
>DAMCRY010000396.1:0-3644 GCA_032115075.1 Massilia sp. | reverse complement strand
CGGCGGCGCCTTCGGTGCGCGGCAGGCGGATCATGAAGGTGCTGCCCTTGCCGCTGCCTTCGCTGTGCGCGCTGACGCTGCCGCCGTGCAGTTCGACCAGGCGGCGCACCAGGGACAGGCCGATGCCCAGGCCGCCCTGCGAACGGTCGATCGAGATCGCGCCCTGCACGAACACGTCGAACACCTGCGGCAGCAGCTCGGACGGGATGCCGACGCCGCTGTCGCGCACCGTCAGGAGCACGTCGTCCCCCGTCTGGGCCAGGTGGACGTCGATGCTGCCGCCGTTGGGCGTGTACTTGAGCGCGTTGTCGAGCAGGTTGGAGGTGATCTGTTCCAGGCGCGTCGGATCGCCGTCGACCCAGCCGGGGGCGAGGTCGACGCCGATGCGGTAGCCGGCGGTGCGGCCGGTGGCGCGGAAGGTTTCCAGGCAGCCCGCGACCAGGTTGGACAGGTCGGTCGGCTTGCGCGACAGCAGAATCTTGCCCGACATCGCACGCGACAGGTCGAGCAGGTCGTCGACGATGCGCGACAGGTGCTGGCTCTGGCGCTGGATGATCTGCTTGGCGCGCCCCACGGTCTCGCCGTTCGCGCCAGGCAGGCCGATCAGCGAGGAAGCGCTGCTGATCGCCGACAGGGGATTGCGCAGCTCGTGGCCGAGCATGGCCAGGAATTCGTCCTTGGCGTGGCTCTTGCGCTCGGCGTCGCGCCGTTCCTCCATCTCGCGCACCAGGCGGCGGTTGGTGGCGGTCAGTTCGGTGGTGCGCTGCGACAGCTTCTCGGCCTGGCGCTTGAGCTGCTCGTTCTTCATCGCCAGCGCCACGAACACCGAGACCTTGGCGTGCAGGATCTGCGGGATCACCGGGGTGAACAGGAAGTCGGCGGCGCCGCGCTGGTAGGCCTTCAGGCGGTCGATCTCGTCGGCCAGGAAGGCGGTCACGAAGATGATCGGGATGTCGGCCGAGCGCGCGCGCTGGTGGATCGCCTCGGCGGTCTCGAATCCATCCATGCCCGGCATGTTCACGTCGAGCAGGATCACGGCGAAATCGTGCAGCAGGACCTGGCGCAGCGCTTCCTGGCCGGAGCGGGCGGAGTGCACCGTGTAGTTGCTTTCGTCAGCCCATTGGTCGAGGAGACTCGTCAGCGCAAGGAGGCTGGCGGCGTCGTCGTTCACGACCAGAATCTTCGGTTTATCAGTGTGTGCCACGATCGTTGCCGTACTTTCGCTACAAGGACTATACCTTCAGGAAAGAGCCTATCAAAACAAATTGTTACGTATAAGTAATTCCGCGTAATAACAATGCATCATATCACGGCGAATTAAGTGCAAATAAGCAAAATTCAATCGTGCGCATGGAGGCGATGTACGGTGCCGCACATACGCGGGGAAGCGCTTGTGCGATAGTGAAACTGTCCAGTTCAACCGTATCCATGGGGACGGGGCTGCCTATATGAAAGGACACACAATGAACATCGACTCTATTGTAAATCAACAATTTCACGGTAAATCGTTCAGCGAGCTCATCAATGCACCGCTGACCGCCCTGACTGGCGTCAGCGAGCAACAGGCGCAGGCCTTCGCCTCGTTCGGCGTACACACCATCGGCGACCTGGCCGGCATGCAGATCGTTAACTATGCGGTCGCCATCAAGGCGCTCTGCAATTGCGAAGGCGCGTCCGGCCGCGAGCAGGCTGAAGAAGCCCTGATCGACGATGCCGTCGAGATGACGTTCCCGGCCAGCGACCCGATCTCGGTCGACGCCGGCGTGACCCGCATCGAAGTGGCGCCGGACAAGGTCGACGCCAGCCGCGACCACCAGCACGCCCAGGCCATCGAGGAGCACAACCGGGAAGTGCTGGGCAACGCGACCCTGGGTGGCGGCTATCTGCAGAAAGACGAGGGCGGAAACCGCTGATCCGGAGGTTTCGGCCGGCATGACGGGCCATCGGTGGCGCAAGCTGCCGGTGGCCCGTTTTTCGTAGGGTGTGCGGCTGTAGCTGTAGCGCCGGTTTGCCGCGCCGCGGGCGCCGCGCGCACGTTCCACTCCCGTGAGAATAGGGTCGATGGCTGTTCCTGGGCTGGTTGAACGGGTGTGCGGCGCATGGGACGCAGGCTGTTCGCAGATGGCGGTATCGCCGCACACCCTGCAAGAGCGGCGGCGATAGGCGGATGCGTGCCGCTGCTCAGCGGTGCGGCGCTGCCATCTCCACCGGAGGCAGGCCGGCCGGCGTGGCGGCCGGCATCCGGGCCGCGCCCTGGCGGTTCGCGGCCGGCGAGCAGAAGCGGTTCTTGCCGGCGCGCTTGGCTTCGTACAGGGCGTAGTCGGCGATGTTGATCAGGGCGTCGACCGTCTCGGCGTCGTCCGGATAGATGCTGATGCCGATCGAGGTCGACAGGCGCAGGGTCAGGTCGTTGATGAAGTAGGGCTCGGACAGCGCCTCGACCAGCTTGGCGGCCGGGCCCTGGGCGTCGGCCAGGGTGTGGATGTCGCCCAGCACCACCATGAATTCGTCGCCGCCGAGGCGCGCCACCGTGTCTTCCTTGCGCGAGCTGGCCAGCAGGCGCTGCGCGACCATCTTGAGGATGTCGTCGCCGTAGGCGTGGCCATAGGTGTCGTTGATCGCCTTGAAGCCGTCCAGGTCCAGGTACATCACGGCGGCCTTGGCGTGGCTGCGGTTGGCGTGCTGCAGGGCGGTCTCGATGCGGTCTTCCAGCAGGCGACGGTTCGGCAGCCCCGTCAGGGCGTCGTGCAGGGCCAGTTCCTGCTGGGCGCGGGAATACTGCGCCAGTTCCTTGTAGAGCAGGCGCACTTCGAGCATGTTGTGGATGCGCTTGTGCACTTCCAGCAGGTCGAACGGCTTGCTGATGAAGTCGCGGGCGCCGGCTTCCAGCGCGGCGATCTTGAAGCTCGGCTGGGCCGTCAGGGCCAGCACCGGCAGGTAGCCGCCCTGTTCGATCTCCTTCAGGCCCTTCATGACCTGGAAGCCGTTCAGGCCGGGCATCTGCAGGTCCAGCAGGATCAGGTCGTAGTTGTGTTCGCGGTGCAGCGGGCACACCTGTTCCGGCAGCATCGTCGAGCTGACACAGGTATAGCCTTCCTCGCGCAATATCTCTTCCATCAGTTCGATATTGTCGGGCGAGTCGTCCACGACCAGGATCTTCGCGTTCAAAATGTCTTGTCTGCTCGGCATGCTCTTCTCTTCCGCTTTTCGGATGTTCTATTTCCTTTCGGAATAGCCACATCCCATCTCTTCATAGTCTAGCAAAGGTCTCAAAATTTCTTGTAGGACAGCGCCGCGTGTCCGGGTAGGATCATCAACGACTGTGCCCGCGTCCTCCTTCTGCGACCATCGGGGTGGCCGGGGCCGTCACCGAGGCGACGGTTGCGATCAGTTCGCTTGGCTCGACCGGCTTCGAGATGTGGCTGGAAAAACCCGCTTCCAGCGCCCTGAGCCGGTCTTCGGAACGGGCGAAGGCCGTCAGCGCGATCGCCGGCAGCTGGCCGCCGGCCTCGCGCGGCAGGGCCCGCACCCAGCCGATCAGCTCGAATCCGTCGACCTCGGGCATGCCCAGGTCGCTGATCAAGACGTCCGGCCGCGCCGCCTGCAGCGCCTCGAAGGCTTCGCGCGCGCTGGCGGCGATCCGC
>DAMCRY010000395.1:0-3675 GCA_032115075.1 Massilia sp. | reverse complement strand
CGTCCTGCAGATCATCGGCGGCAACCTCCAGCTGCTCAAGCTGGTCGGCAACCTGAACGACAGTGCGAAGACGCGCGTCGACATGGCCCTCACCGGCGTCGAGCGCGGCGCCAAGCTGGCCGCCCACCTGCTGGCCTTCGCGCGGCGCCAGCCGCTGCAGTCGGTGGTGGTCGACCCCGGCCACCTGCTGCGCGACATGGACGACATGATGCGCCGCGTACTGGGCCCCAGCGCGCGCGTCGTCACCGAGATCGAGCCGGGCCTGGGCAGCACCATGGTCGACCCGAACCAGCTCAACAACGTGCTGCTGAACCTGGCCATCAACGCGCGCGACGCCATGGCCGGCAGCGGCACCCTGACCATCCGCGCCATGAATGCCGGCGCCGGCCTTCCGGCCGCGCTTCCGCCCGAGGTCCCGCCCGGGCAGTACGTCATGCTGGAAGTGGCCGACACCGGCAAGGGCATGCCGAAGGAAGTCCTGCAGCGCGCCTTCGAACCCTTCTTCACCACCAAGCCGGTGGGGCAGGGCACGGGCCTGGGCCTGTCCATGGCCTATGGCTTCGTGAAACAGTCAGGCGGCGAACTGGTGCTGCGCAGCGAAGTCGGGATCGGCACCAGCGTGCGCATCTACCTGCCGCGCAGCGACGCCACGCCGACCGCGGTCGAGCCGGTGCACAGCGTCCAGATGACGGGGGGGCTGGAGACGATCCTGGTGGTCGAGGACGAGAAGGACGTGCGCGAATCCACCTGCGGCCTCCTGTCGGCATTGGGCTACGAGGTGATCGAGGCGGGGGACGCCGCGCAGGCGGTGGAGATCATCGACAGCGGCCGCCACGTCGACCTGGTGTTCACCGACGTGATCATGCCGGGACCGGTCAGCAGCCTGCAGCTCGGCGAGATCGTCGCCAGCCGGCTGCCACATGCGCAGGTGCTGTACACCTCGGGCTATGCCGAGGGCGTGCTGACGCACGAGGGCAAGCTGGACGCCAAGGTGCACCTGCTGCAGAAGCCGTATCATCCCGAGGCGCTGGCCGCGCGCATCCGCCACCTGCTGCGCCGCCGCGAGCGTGCGGCGGGCGCCTGGAAAAAGGGTAAAACGGGCGGGAAATCAGGCGAGCAGGCTCACTTGGGCTTGACGTAGCGGCGCGAGCCCGGCGGCGGCTCGTTCAGGACCGCCCAGAAGATGCCGAGGTCGGCGATCGCGCGCACGAATTCCGCGAAGTCGACCGGCTTGACCACGTAGCCGTTCACGCCCAGCTCGTAGCTGCGGACCACGTCCTGCTCTTCCTTCGACGAAGTCAGCATGCAGACCGGAATGCTCTTGAGGGCTTCCGTACCGCGGATCTCGCGCAGCACTTCCAGGCCATCCACCTTGGGCAGCTTCAGGTCGAGCAGGATGACGGCCGGGTTGCCGGCCGCGCGCTCGGCGAACTCGCCGCGGCGGTGCAGGTAGTCGAGCGCCTCGGCGCCGTCGCGCACGACCACGACCTCGTTGGCGAGCTGGCTCTTGGCCAGGGCGATCAGGGTCAGTTCGAGGTCGTTGGGATTGTCTTCGACGAGAAGGATGGGCTTGAGCATCGCGTGCCTCAAAGTTGGGGGTGTTTCGGGAAACTGAAGGAGAAGGTCGCGCCTTCCCCTGGTGTGGAGTTGGCCCAGACGCGGCCGTTGTGGCGCTCGACGATGCGGCGCACGTTGGCCAGGCCGATGCCGGTGCCCTGGAAGTCTTCCATCCGGTGCAGGCGCTGGAACACGCCGAACAGCTTGTGGACGTAGTCCATGTTGAAGCCGGCGCCGTTGTCGGCGACGTGGAACACGATCTCGTCCTCGTCCTCTTCCGAGGTGATGGTCACGACGGCCGGGTCGCGCTGGCTGGTGAACTTCACCGCGTTCGACAGCAGGTTGAACACCGCCAGGTGCACGAAGGTCGGGTCCGCCCAGATGGCCGGCAGGGGCTCGATGTGCCATTCGACGTTGCGCTGGCCGATCTCGATGCCGAGCTTGTCGATGCAGGCCGACACCAGGTCGTTCATGTCCACCTTGGTCGGGCGCAGCGCGGCGCGGCCCATCTGCGAGAACGACAGCAGGTCGTCCACCAGCTTGCCGGCCAGGCGCGCCGATTCCTTGATGTTCCTGAGGAAGCGCTGGCGCCGCTCGGGGTCTTCCGCGCCGGCCGACTCGATCAGCAGGTCGGAGAATCCGACGATGTGGCGCAGCGGCGCGCGCAGGTCGTGCGAGACCGAATACGAGAAGGCTTCGAGTTCCTTGTTGGCGCGCCCGAGTTCCTCGGCCAGCTCCGCCATCTGTTCGGCGCGCTCGAGGGCGATGCCCAGCAGGGCGGTGCGGAACTCGATGGTGAGCTCGATCTCGGCCACGTGCCAGGGCAGGCTGCGGCCATGGATGGTCTCGCGCCAGGCCTCGAAGCTCAGGCGCGGCGTCAGCTGGGTCGGCGCGCCTGGCGAAGCGCCGGGCGCGGTCCCCTTGCCGTGCGGGTTGCCGGCCCACTCGATGGTCTGCACCACCTCCGGGCGGAACCACAGCAGGTAGTGCTTGTGGATGCGCGAGATCGGCAGCGCCAGCAGGCCGCTGGCGTTGCGCACCAGTTCCGCGCCCGCCGGATAGACCTGCTTCAGGTGGTCGGTGTGGTAGACGTCGCTGTGGCCCTGCACCGCCAGCCAGTCGACCAGAAGGCGGATCGCCGGCTCGTCGGGCGTGTCGCCGTAGGTCAGCACGCGGTCGTCGACCACGATGGCGACGCCGCCGGCGCGCCCGAAGCGCAGCAGCTCGGGGAAGACCCCGCTCATGTTCTCGATGAAGTCGGCGCCCTTGGTCAGGTGGCCGAGCATCTCGACCATGATGCGGCGCACCTCCAGGCGGAACTGCAGTTCGGCGGCGTCCTCGCGCGACTCGATGCACAGGGCCAGGATCTGCCCGAGCTGCTCGCAGGCGGTGCGCTTCTCGACCGGCACCGGGCAGGGCGCCTCGTTGTGGCAGGAGATCAGGCCCCACAGCTTGCCCTTGACGATCAGCGAGACCGACATCGAGGCCAGCGTGCCCATGTTGCGCATGTACTGCAGGTGTACCGGCGAGACGCTGCGCAGCGCCGCGAAGGACAGGTCGTTGCGGGCGCCGGTCGCCGGGTTCAGCTCCGGTACCAGCGGGGCCGGCACGTAGTTGGCGTCCTGGATCACCCGGATCGGCGACAGCGCGTACAGGGCGCGCGCCTGGGCCGGGATGTCGCTGGCCGGGAAGTGCTGGCCGAGGTAGGACTCGTAGCCGTCTTCCTTCGACTCGGCCACGACCTTGCCGTGGCCGTCGGTGTCGAACTGGTACACCAGCACCCGCCCGTAGCCGGTGACGGCGCGCACGTGGCGCGCGGCCAGCTCGGACAGCGCCGGGATCGAGGCCGACTGGTTCACCTTCAGCAGGAAGTCGCCGATCAGCGGATACAGGTGGCGGAAGTCGGCCGCGCCGGGGCGGTCCACGCTCTCGCATTCGACGATGACGAGGCCGTCCCAGGCATGGACCAGCACGTCGAAATGGGCGCCGTCGGCGCTCGCGCTTCCGATCGTGACCGTGCCGATGTAGGCCGGGCGCGAGGCCACGGCGCCCTTGCCCAGTTCCGGCGCCAGGCGCGCCGCGGCCGCTTCGCCGATGACGCGCGCGAGCGGCAGGCCG
>DAMCRY010000394.1:0-3692 GCA_032115075.1 Massilia sp. | reverse complement strand
GGCCGGCCTCGGCCCCTTCGCCGGCACCCTGGCGCTGGGCGCGCACACGACCGGCGTGCTGGGGCGCCTGTTCGCCGACGCCCTCGAGAACGTCGAGCCGCAGGCGGAATCCGCCCTGCGCAACAACGGCGCCGCGCCGCTCGCCGCTTTCCTCTACGCCACCCTGCCGCAGGCGCTGCCGCAGATGCTTTCCTACTCCCTGTACCGCTGGGAAAACAATATTCGCGCGGCGGCCGTGCTGGGGGTGGTGGGGGCGGGAGGCCTGGGCCAGATGCTGAAGTACCACCTGTCGCTGTTCCAGATGCAGAGCGCGGCCACGGTGGTGATCGCGATGCTGCTGCTGGTGGCGGCCGTGGACGGCGCCAGCTTCGCGCTGCGGCGCGCGCTGACCCGCTAGCCTGGGGCACAATCGGACCATGCTCGAACTCGACCAGCTCTCCAAATCCTACGGCGGCCGCACCGTCCTGTCCGCGCTGTCGCACACGTTTCGCGCCGGCGAATTCGTCGCCATCATGGGCGAATCGGGCGTCGGCAAGTCGACCCTGCTGAACCTGATCGCCGGCCTGGATGCGCCCGACTCCGGCCAGGTGATCGTCGACGGCACCCCGATGGCCGCGCTCGACGACGATGCCGCCACGCTGCTGCGCCGCACCCGCATGGGCTTCATCTTCCAGGCCTTCCACGTGCTGCCGCACCTGAGCCTGCGCCAGAACGTGGCCCTGCCCCTGCTGCTCAATCGCGCCCCGGCCGGGCGCGCCGACGAGATGCTGGCGGCGGTCGGCCTCGGCGGCCGCGGCATGGACTTCCCGCGCCAGCTCTCGGGCGGCGAACTGCAGCGCGTCGCCATCGCGCGCGCCCTCGTGCACCGCCCGGCCCTGCTGCTGGCGGACGAACCGACCGGCAACCTCGACCCCGAGACCGCCGAAGGCATCCTCACCCTGCTGCGCCAGGAAACCCGCGCCAGCGGCGCCGGCGCCATCATGGTCACCCACTCCCACGCCGCGGCCGCGATGGCCGACCAGGTCCTGCTCCTGACTCGTTCCGGCTTGAAATTAGCGTAAGTTCCGCGAAGAAAGACGCAAATGGAAACACTTTTGCGTCGGAATCGTGAATCGTGCGTGACGCAGTCGTAGTAATATCACAACGACCCGCCAACATCAGATACGTGATCAGAACAGGCAGGGCTATTCCAGAACAGTCGATCTGTCCCGAACCCATGTTTTCATATTGGAGAAGCAACATGAGCGTACGACAGAAAAAACAGGAAATGCTCGCCGCGATGCACCGGGCCCGCGCCCTGGAACCGTCGAGTTTCGTGCCCAACAAGCTGCTCGACACCCTGATCGAGCGCATGCAGCTCAAGAACGACGCCGAACTGTGCCGCGTGCTCGAGGTGCAGCCGCCGATCATCAGCAAGATCCGCCATCGCAAGCTCAACGTCGGCGCCACGATCCTGCTGCGCATGCACGAGAAATCGAATATCCCGATCCGCGAACTGAAGGAACTGACCAGCGCGTCGATCCACTAGCGCCGGCCGCGGCCTTACCCTCAGGCCGCCGGTGGACGGCCGGTCTTGAGCTGGGGCAGCGCCGCCAGCACGGCCTTGAGGGTGGCGATGTCGACCTGGCCCAGCAGGGCGACGCCAATGCGCAGCAGTTCGCTCTTCTTGACGTCGATGCCGGCGCGCAGGCAGGCGCCCTTGACTTCGGCAAGCACGGCGTACTCCTGCTCGGGCATGGTGAAGCTGTCGCGCACCAGCACGGGGCGGACGGCGTCGCGCGTCTCGGGCACGGGCTTGGCCGCGGGCTGGGCCGCCCTGCGGCTACGCGTCGGCGCCGGGCCGGCCAGCGCGCCGGCGGCGGCCTTGATGGCGGACTTCAGGTTCGTCCTGGCGGGAGACTTGCGGGCGGGCCTGGCCGGCGCGGTGGTGCTCGCCGCGGCCCTGGCCGGGGTTTTCACGTGCACGGTCTTCGCCGGCGCGGCTTTCGCGGTTGCGGGGGCTTTCGCGGAGGCGGAGGCTTTCGCCGCCGTTTCCGTCTTCTCCGCTTTCGTCTTCTTCGCCTTCTTCGCCTCGGCGACGGGCGCCGCTTTCGCGCGCGCGCCGTCCCTGGCTGCCGCCGGGGTGGCGGCCGACTTCCTGGGCATTACTGACTCCATTGTTCCAACAGGCTAAACAATATAGTCGATTTGCGTCCGGACTGCCAAGGCGCACGCTTGACCGGGCGCAGGGATCATCCGCCGGCCCGGGCCTCAGGCCGCGTGCGCTTCGTCCTCGCCGGCGTCGCGGAATGCCTGCGCGATGCGCGCGAACTCGTCCTCGATCGCTAAGAAGGCGTCCAGCACGTCCGGGTCGAAGTGGGTGCCGCGGCCCTGGCGCATGATCTCGAGCGACTGTGCATGGGTGAAGGGCGGCTTGTAGACGCGCCGCGAGATCAGCGCGTCGTACACGTCGGCCACCGCCATCAGGCGCGCCGACAGCGGGATCTCCTCGCCGCTCAGGCTTTCCGGATAGCCACTGCCATCCCACTTTTCCTGGTGCGAATAGGAGATCTCGCGCGCGAACATCAGGAAGGTGTTGCTGCCGCCAAGGTGCTTCTCGGCCAGCATGATGGTGTCGCGGCCGTAGGCCGCGTGCAGCTTCATGATCTCGAATTCCTCCGGATCGAGCTTGCCCTGCTTGCGCAGGATGTGGTCGGGGATGCCGACCTTGCCGATGTCGTGCAGGGGCGCCGTCTTGTACAGCAGTTCGATGTTCTCGTCGCTCAGGTGGGCGGCGAAGCGCCGATGGCTGCGCAGCTCGAGCGCGAGCGCGCGCACGTAGTGCTGGGTGCGGCGGATGTGCCCGCTCCCGTCGTGCGCGACCGCCCCGCCCTCGCGGGTTTCGGCCATCGAGGCCATCGCCAGGATCAGCGCTTCCTGCATCAGGAGCAGCTGGGCGGTGCGTTGCTGCACCATGCGCTCCAGGTTCTGGTTGTGCTCCTGCAGCAGCCTGCGCGCGCTGCGCAGGGTCAGGTGGGTGTGCACGCGCGCGAACAGGATGGGCGGGCTGATCGGCTTGCCGAGGTAGTCCACGGCGCCCACCGACAGGCCCATGGCCTCGTCCTCGATCTGGTTCTTCGCGGTCAGGAAGATCACCGGGATCTCGCTCGTGGCCGGATTGGCCTTGAGCTGGCGGCAGGTCTCGTAGCCGTCCATGCCCGGCATCATCACGTCGAGCAGGATCAGGTCGAGGCCGGGCGTGGCGGCGGCCACCTGCAGGGCGGTCGCGCCGTTGTTCGCCACCTTGGTATGGTACTTGTCCTTCAGCAGGCGCGACAGCAGCATGATGTTGTCGGGCGTGTCGTCGACGATCAGGATCGTCGGCCGGTCCGGGGCGGACGGCTGGTCCGGCGCCTGCGGCCGTCCCGGCTGCGGGTATTGGCTGCGCTGCATGGCTGGGTTCATATGTATTCCGCGATGGAGGGCGCGCTGCCGCGGGCCTGGCCCAGCACGGCGCGCGCTTCTTCGAATTCGTAACGCGACAGGTGGGCATCGAGGCGCGCCAGCGCGCCCGGACCGAGCAGGCGCCCGAGGGGCCCGCGCACGGTGTCGAAATAGTCGGTGGCGTCGCCCGAGAACTCCGCCAGCAGAGCCTCCAGCCGGGCCACGGCGCGCGTGGCATCCTCGGCGGACGCGCCCGGCGTGGTGGACGG
>DAMCRY010000393.1:0-3693 GCA_032115075.1 Massilia sp. | reverse complement strand
CGCTGCGCCGCTGGCATCGCCGCCGGTGGCCACGCCGCCTGCCGCGCCGTTGCCGGCTGCGCCGTTGGCGTTGCCGCTGCTCGAAGCGACGTTGCCGATGTTGTTGATGTTGTTGCCGCTGACGGTGCCGGTCAGGTTGCTGCGCGAGACAGCGCTCGAGGTGTTGTACGAGTTCGACATCGACGAGCTGGCGTCGCCGCCGTTGTTGGCCGACGCGGCGCCCGCAGCCGAAGCGGTCGCGTTGCCCGAACTACGGTTCTGGCCCGACGAGTCGCGCGAGTTGTTGGTGTTGGTGGTGTTCGTGGTGGTGCTGTTGTCCGAACGGTCGCTGTTGTCCGACGCGTCGGTGTTGTTGGTGGTGGTGTTGGTGGTGGTGCGCTGGCTGTTGTCCGAATTGTCGCTGTTGTTCGAACGGTCGCTGTTGTCGGTGTTGGTCGTGGTGTTGGTGTTGGTGTTCGTGCGGGTGCTGTTATCCGAGCGATCGCTGCTGTCGGTATTGGTCGTGGTGTTGGTCGTGGTGTTGGTGCGGGTGCTGTTGTTGGTGTTGTCGGTGGTGTTGGTGCTGTTGTTCGAGCGGTCGATGCTCGTGGTTTGGGTGTTGTCGCCACGGACGCGGTCCACCGAGGTATTGCCGTCTTGTGCGTGGGCCAGACCGAATGCCGATGCGATTGCGATCGCCAGGATAGTGCGCTTCATCTGTTACTCCCCTTGTGTGTCACTCAATAAAGTTGATATGCCCGGTGTCCAGATGACAGCCGGTCCATCTCCCTAGTAGCATTTCGCGTGCCAGCTCGAATTTAAGATGCAAGTCCTTGATTCGATTGAGGGTTTTGATAAATGGAAAGCTTGTAGGAGTAAATTGATGAGGGAGTTCAATAACTCTGAAAAAAGGTGTCTCAAACTTGTGACAGTTGTAACGCAACCGTCACGTAACTGTATCAAGGTGTAACGCGTACAGGGGCGTGGCCCCGCCTGCCTCGGCAGGAAATTGCTGCGAGAACGTAGGACTGGGAGAAGGGAAAAAGCCGGGAAAAAGCGAGGGGGAGACGTGGAGCGGCGGTCTGCCCGCGTGCTGCGGGCGCCGGGTTCAGGGGGCGATCGAGTGCTTGGCCATCAGCCGGTACAGCGTCATGCGCGAGACACCGAGGTCGCGCGCGGCCTGGCTGATGTTGTTGCCGCACTTGGCCAGGCTGTTCCAGATGGCGGTGCGTTCGGCGCTGCCGCGCGAGTTGTCGAGGCCGTCGCGCAGGATGATGGCATCGTCCTGCGGCGCCAGCTCCAGGTCTTCCGGCATGACCAGGCGGTGTTCGGCCAGCACCATGGCGCGCCGCATGCGGTTGATCAGCTCGCGGATATTGCCCGGCCAGTCGTGCTGGGCCATCGCGCGCAGCGCCTGCCTGCTGACCCCCTTCAGCTGCGGGCTCTTTTCGTCCGCATACTTGTTGAAGATGATCTCGGTGAGCATCGGCAGGTCGTCCTTGCGCTCGCGCAGCGGCGGCACGCGGATCGGGAACACGCTGAGGCGGTAATACAGGTCTTCGCGGAAGCGTCCCTCGGCGACGGCCTTGGGCAGGTCGACATGGGTGGCGGCGATCACGCGCGCATCGACCGGGACGGTGCGGGTGCCGCCGACGCGGTAGATGGTGCGCTCCTGCAGGAAGCGCAGCAGGCTGGCCTGCAGGTCGAGCGGCAGGTCGCCGATCTCGTCCAGGAAGATGCTGCCGCCGGAGGCCGCTTCGATCAGGCCCGGCTTGTCCTTGGCGGCGCCGGTGAAGGCGCCGCGCTCGTAGCCGAACAGCTCGGAGTGGATCAGTGAAGGCGGAATCGCCGCGCAATTGATCGCGATGAAGGGACCGCTCGCGCGCGGCGACTGCGCGTGCACTTCCTGCGCCGCCAGCTCCTTGCCGCTGCCGCTTTCGCCGGAGATCAGCACCGGCGCGTCGACCGCCGCGATCTTGTCGATGTGGGCGCGCAGGCGCCGGATCGCGACCGACTCGCCGTCGATGTGGCGCGCGCTGGCGACACGCTTGTGCGGCGGCGTGGACCTGGCCAGCATCGCCATGCCGTGCGCATGGCCGAGCGAATGGTGCAGGCGCACCGTGTCCACCGGGCGGGTGTGGAAGTCGAACAGGTGGGTGGCGATTGCCTGGCGCAGTTGCGGGCGGTCCAGCAGGTCGGAACTGAATACGCCGATCCAGCGGATGTGATGGTGCTGCTGCAGGAAGCGTTCGGTATCGTCGTGCTCGAGGCTGCCGTCGGCGTCGAGCAGCAGTCCGATCGGATAGTGCTGCTGCGCGAGCACCTTGCGCGCGGCCTGGAAACTGTCGACGGTGCAGACGTCCCAGCCCCGCAGCTCGCCGCAGGCGGCCCGCACGCCGGCGGTCCCTTCATTCGTAATGCATAACAGTCGTTTGACCGACACCATTTACCTCGTTGTTCTTCGTTATTACGGTGATGCGGAAGTGGCGCAGACGGCCGAGTCGCCGACGGCCTGTAAGAAAACCAGCCGGCGCAATATGCCGGATTTGTCCGACAACGATTAGTCACTATTTAAACAGAATCGGCACCGTTTCGGCGCACAGGAATTGTTGAGTTGGTAATTGGCACAAATAGAATTCTTTCAGGAATCAATGCCTTGTAGAACATTCCTTGCGGAATCTCTCGAATCGGCGATACGGCGCCGATCGGGCCCGGCATCCGGGCGGCATGGGTGCGGCATGGCCCGCGGCAAGTCAGCTTGTATAATGTGGCAACCCTCAACCGCTCGCACATATGACCAATACCACCCACTTCGGCTACAAGACCGTCGCCGAGGACCAGAAGGTCCAGGAAGTCGCCAAGGTCTTCCATTCGGTCGCCTCCAAGTACGACGTCATGAACGACCTGATGTCGGCCGGCCTGCACCGCGCCTGGAAGATGTTCACCATCGCCCAGGCCGGCGTGCGCCCCGGCTTCAAGGTGCTCGACATCGCCGGCGGCACCGGCGACCTGGCCAAGGCCTTCGCGAAGCAGGCGGGGCGCACCGGCGAGGTCTGGCTCACCGACATCAACGAATCGATGCTGCGCGTCGGCCGGGATAGACTATTGAATAAGGGCCTGGTGACCCCAACTCTGTTGTGCGACGCCGAGAAGCTGCCCTTCCCGGACAATTATTTCGACCGCGTCAGCGTGGCCTTCGGCCTGCGCAACATGACGCACAAGGACCAGGCGCTGGCGGAAATGCGCCGCGTGCTGAAGCCGGGCGGCAAGCTGCTGGTGCTGGAATTCTCGAAGGTGATCGCACCGCTGCAGAAGCCCTACGACCTGTATTCGTTCTCGGTGCTGCCGTGGCTGGGCCAGAAGATCGCCGGCGACGCGGAAAGCTACCGCTACCTGGCCGAGTCGATCCGCATGCACCCGGACCAGGAGACGCTGAAGAACATGATGCTCGACGTCGGGCTGGAACGGGTCCAGTACTACAACCTGACGGCCGGCGTGGCGGCGCTGCACACCGGCATCAAGATGTGAACCCAATAGAGGAAGAGCGATGAAAAAACTTGTGGCAACCCTGGTACTGGCGGTCACCGCCGTGTCGATGATCGCGGAAGCGACCGCGCGCCCGATGGGCGGCAAGCGTTCCATTGGCCGCCAGTCGCAGCCGGTGCGCCAGATGCAGGCGCCAGCCCCGGCGCCGACGCCGGGCGTGCAGCCGCA
>DAMCRY010000392.1:0-3713 GCA_032115075.1 Massilia sp. | reverse complement strand
CGGCAGCGGGTGGCCGGGCAGGTAGTGCAGGTTCTCGCGCGCGGCCTCGGTCTCGGCCATCTGCGCGGGGTTGCGGCCCCATAGCAGCACGTCGTGGCGCGCCGCCAGGGCGATGGCCACGGCGGTGCCCCAGGCGCCGGCGCCGAGGATGGTGATCTTGGAAGGAGTCTTTTCTTGTCGCATAAGTCTGCCAGGTTGGTGACGCGGGAACTACAAGCCCCAGACGTCGTTCGAGCGGACATAGCCCGCGATGCCGTCCCGATGGCGCACGCGCACCCAGGCCAGGGGCGAGGTCGGGTCCACCAGCTCGAGCAGGACGCCCTTGTCGGCCGTCATCAGGACCTGCGTGGCGGCGTCGGGACCGGCATGGACTTTCGCGCCCGGGGTGCGCACCACCACGTTGCGGCGCGCGCTCAGGCCCTTCGCCTCGGTCCAGGCCAGGTCGCCGTTCATGTCGCGCACCTTGACCCAGTCGCCGTAGCTGAGGACGACCTGCAGCGGCATGCCCTGCGGCGCGATGTACATCCTGACGCCCTTGTTCGACGGCGTGTCGTAGAGGATCACCGGGGACGGACCGACGCTGCGGAAGTCGAAGGCAAACGCTGCCGGTGCGGCCACGAGGAGCACGCTGGCGAGGAGTCGGGATGGTGTCATGGCGGGCCTGGAAGCGGATCGAAGCCGTGCGGAATAAGCCGCCATGTGGAAGCGCGGGGGAACCGGGGCGCTTGTGGCAGCGGACGCCGCGCTGCGGCGTCCGCGGGAACTGCTCGTATTACTGTGCCGGAGCGGCGGCGGCTTGTGCCATCGCCTGCTGGCGCTGTGCGTAGAAGGCTTCGAAGTTGATCTCGGCCAGGTGCACCGGCGGGAAACCGGCGCGGCTGATCACGTCGGCGATGTTGGCGCGCAGGTACGGGTACACGATGTTCGGGCAGCCGATGCCCAGCAGCGGATCCATCTGCTCGGCCGGGATGTTGCGGGCTTCGAAGATGCCAGCCTGCTTGCCTTCGACCAGGAAGGCGACCTTGTCCTTGATCTTGGCGGTGACGGTGATGGTCACGGTCGATTCATAGATGCCTTCGGCGATGCCTTCGGCGCCGACGTCCAGCGACACTTCGATGGTCGGCGCTTCCTGCTCGAGGAAGATTGCCGGGGAATTCGGTTGTTCCAGCGACATGTCTTTCAGGTAGACGCGTTGGATTTGGAATACTGGTTGCAGGTTTTCGTCGGACATGGAACGCTTTCGTTTTAAGTAGTAATGGACGGACGCGCCGTCCCGGTGCTTTGGTCAAACGCGAGGGCAATTGTATCAAAATCAATTCTGATGCAATACCCCCGCCGGTACGGTCCCCAAAGCCCGTCAAACCAGGCTGAGTGCGTACTTACTGACCAGCCAGCAGCGGATCCAGGCGGCCGGCCTGGTCGAGCGCGTACAGGTCGTCGAAGCCGCCCACATGGGTTTCGCCCACGTAGATCTGCGGCACGGTGCGGCGGCCGGTGCGCTGCATCATGATCTGGCGTTGTTCCGGATCCAGGTCGACGCGGATGCGCTCGATGTCGGTCACGCCCTTGGCTTCGAGCAGGCGCTCGGCGCGCACGCAATAAGGGCAGCTGGCGGTGTGGTAGAGGACGACGTGTGCGGTCATGGTGCTTTCCTTCCGAATGGGTGACTTCGATTTACTTGGTTACCGGCAGGCCGGCCGCGACCCAGGCTGCCTGACCGCCTTCGAGCGCATGTGCGTCCTCGAAGCCGGCGGCCTGCAGCTGGCGCACCGCCTTGTCGGCGCGCGCGCCGGTCTGGCAGACGACGATCACGGTGCGGTTCTTCGACTTTTCCAGCTCGCCGATGCGATTGCCCAAGTCTGCCAGCGGGATGTTTTTCGCGTCGCGCAGGTGGCCGGCCGCGAACTCCTCGGCGGTCCTGACGTCGAGCACGAGGCTCTTGCCGCGGTTGATCATTTGCGTCGCCTGCAGCGCCGTGGCACGCTTGCCGCGCGGCGCCAGGGCCGGCCAGAGCAGGGCGCCGCCCGAAATCACGGCGATTGCCACCACGAAGATATTATCGAGAATGAAATTCACAAGGCTTCCAATGGTTGAACTGAATCGGCGCATTATAAAATAGATGTCGGACCAGATTTCTATCGCACCTTTTTTTAAAGTAAAGAAGAGCTTACATGTACAAAATCGTATTCATGCGCCATGGCGAATCCACCTGGAACCTGGAAAACCGCTTCACCGGCTGGACCGACGTCGACCTGACCGAGAAGGGGATCAAGGAGGCGAAGACCGCCGGCCGCGTGCTCAAGGAAGCCGGGTTCACGTTCGACGTGGCCTATACCTCGGTGCTCAAGCGCGCGATCCGCACGCTGTGGCTGGCGCTGGACGAGATGGACATGATGTACCTGCCGGTCAAGAACGACTGGCGCCTGAACGAGCGCCACTACGGCGCCCTGCAGGGCCTGGACAAGGCGGAAACCGCCGCCAAGTTCGGCGACGAGCAGGTGCTGGTCTGGCGCCGCAGCTACGACACCCCGCCGCCGGCGCTGGAAGAAAGCGACGAGCGCACCTCGTTCAACGATCCGCGCTACGCCGGCCTGGCGAAGGAGCAGATTCCGCTGACCGAATGCCTGAAGGACACCGTGGCGCGCGTGATGCCGGCCTGGGACGACGAGATCGCCCCCGCCATCCGCGCCGGCAAGAAGATCCTGATCTCGGCCCATGGCAACAGCCTGCGCGCCATCATCAAGATGCTGGACAACATCAGCGACAGCGACATCGTCGGCCTGAACATCCCGAACGGCCAGCCGCTCGTGTACGAACTGGACGAAAACCTGAAGCCGATCAAGCACTACTACCTGGGCGACCAGGAAGCGATCGCCGCCGCCATGGCGGCCGTGGCCAACCAAGGGAAGGCGAAGTAAAGTCTTGCGTTTGCCATTCACGAAGTCCGCCGGCGGTGTGCTGCTTTGCACGCTGCTGGCCCTCGCGCTGTCCTCTCCCGCTTCAGCCCAACGCCAGACCGAACGCAGCCGCCAGAAGGCGACCGCGGAGAAGCAGCGCGCCGGCGTCAAGCAGCGGCTGGAGGCGATCAAGCGCGAGATCGCGCGTACCGAAGATGCCCGTGACGACGCCGCCGACGAACTGGCGGCGTCCGAGGCGGCGATTTCCGACGCCAACCGCGCGCTGCGCGACCTGGCCGAGGAGCAGGACGCCACCAGCACCCGGCTGTACGCGCTGTCGAACGAAGGCGAGCGCCTGCAGCAAACGATTGTTTATCAAAAGAAACAATTGTCCGACTTGCTGCGTGAGCACTATGTGGCTGGCAACGAAGACCGGATCAAGCTGCTGCTGTCCGGCGACAATCCGAACCGCATCAACCGCGACCTGCAAATGATGGCCTACGTCTCGCAGGCCCAGGCCAAGCTGCTCTCCTCGCTGCGCGCCAACCTGGCCGAGGTCGAGGCCAACCGCGACAAGGTCGAGAACGCCCAGCTGGAGTTGCAGGAGATCGCGTCCGAACAGCTCCAGCAAAAAGAGAAGCTGGAGCAGGAAAAGGCCAAGCGCCGCGCGCTGCTGCAGAACCTGTCGACCCAGCTGGCCGACCAGCGCAAGCAGGCCGACCGCCTGCAGCGCGACGAGCAGCGCATGACCGCGCTGGTCGACCGCCTGGCGCGCCTGATCGAGGAACAGGCCGCCGCCGAGCGCCGCCGCCAGGC
>DAMCRY010000391.1:0-3720 GCA_032115075.1 Massilia sp. | reverse complement strand
GCGCACGGTGCGCGACAGCGCGGTCCACAGCGCGTGGCGCGGCGCCAGGCGCCAGGACAGGCGCGCGGTCGGCAGGAACTCGTTGCCGGTGTAGTCGTTGTTCTCGATGCGCGCACCGAGGGTCAGGCTCAGGTCGGGACGCAGCGCGATCTCGTCCTGGGCGAACAGGCTGGCCCAGGTCTGCTCGGTCCTGGCCGGCAGGAAGGCGATCACCGCGCTGTTGTCGACGTCGTCCCAGCTGTGGCGCAGGTTCGCGCCCCACACCAGGTTATGGCGGCCCCGGGCGGGAAGCGTATGCTGGAACTGTACGTCGGCGATCTGCAGCGACTCGGTGAAGGTCGGCGGCACCTCGCGCCGCGTGTGGTCGAGGTAGGCCTGCACGGAAAGAAGCCCGCCATCGGCCAGCGCGCGTTCCCAGCGCGCCGTGAGGTTGGCGCCTTCGGTATCGAGTTCGCCCAGGCGCAGCGCGGTGCCGTCGATCGAGATCTCGCCGGGTTCCGGCTGCTCGGGCCGGCCACGGTAGGCGTTGCCGTTGACGCTGAAGGTGTCCGCGCCGCGCGCCCAGTCGGCGCGGAAGCCCAGCTGGGCCTGGCGCCAGGCGTCGTTGACCCGCGTGCCCCGCTCGGTGTCGCTGCGCGAGCGCTGCAGCACCTTGCCGTAGACGCGCCAGCTGGCATCGCCACCATCCCCGAACCTGCCGCCCTGGCGGAAGGCGGCGTCCGCGCCGTCCGTCGCGCCGCGCAGCACGGCCAGGCCGCCCTGGGTCGCCGTGGCCGTACGCGTGGTGATGTTGATGACGCCGTTGACGGCGTTCACGCCCCACAGGGTGCCGCCGGGACCGCTGATGACCTCGATGCGCTCGACGTCTTCCAGCATCACGTCCTGCATGTCCCAGAACACGCCCGAGAACAGCGGCGCATACACGGAACGGCCGTCGATCATCACCAGCAGCTTGTTGGGGGCGCTGTTGCTGCTGCCGTTCAGGCCGCGCGCGCTGATCGCGTAGCCGTAGCTGGAACGCTGCGCCACGTGCAGGTTGGGCGCCAGGCGCAGGACCTCGGGCAGGCTGCGGGCGCCGGCGCGGCGGATGTCGTCGGCGGTGATCACGAACACCGAGGCGGGCGCATCGAGCAGGCGCTCCGGCTTCTTCGACACCGAGGTGACCTGGATGTTGGCCAGCTCCTCGATCGACAGGTCGGCCAGGTCGCCTGGGCCAAGCTGCTCGCCGCCGCTCGCCAGCGCCGGCCAGGCCAGCACGGCGCTCAGGCAGGCCGCCGCGGTGCGCCTGAAGGCCATGCCAGGTCGGCACGGCATGGTGGAATTGCCCATAAATCCTGCTCCATGGCAGCGTATGTATCCGCCAGTAATGTTTGATAATCGCTCAGTTAGCGGATTTTACATTCCTGCGGCAATGGCTGTGCACTCTTTACAATCCGTGCTAGTGTACGAAGCCAAAAATTACCCTCGGCAGCAGTACAGTCGGAACTTTGCTATAGTTAGTTCTAACTCGTACGACTTTCCTTTCGGATAATTCATGCATCGCTATACGACCACGGCCATCGTGCTGCACTGGCTGATCGCCCTCTTGATCGCCGGCACCTTCACGCTCGGCCTGGTGATGACCGATATCCCCGGAATCACGCCGACCAAGCTGCGCTATTTCAACTGGCATAAATGGGCCGGCGTCACGGTGCTGGCGCTGGCGGCGCTGCGCCTGCTGTGGCGCCTGTTCCGCCACCCGCCTGCCTACGCCGACGAGATGCCGGCCTGGCAGCGCGGCGCATCGCACGGCCTGCACTGGCTGCTGTACCTCCTGATGTTCGCGGTGCCGCTGTCCGGCTATTTCTACAGCCTGGCGACCGGCTATCCGATCGTCTGGTTCGGCCTGGTGAAACTGCCGGTGCTGATCGGCCCGGATCCGGCCCTGAAACTCGTCCTCAAGGACGTCCACTACTGGCTCAACATGCTGCTGGCCCTGCTGGTCGGCCTGCACGTGGCGGCCGCGTTCAAGCACCTGCTCGTCGACCGCGACGGCGTGATGGCGCGCATGCTGCCGGGCCTGCGTCTTGCCTCCACTCGTAAGGAACTCCGATGAAACCAATGAAAAGCCTGCTGCTGGCTTCCCTGTTCGCCAGTGCCGCTGTCGGCATCACCGCCGGTGCCGCCGTCCTGAAAACCGATCCGGCAAAGAGCAGCGTGACGGCCACCTTCACCCAGATGGGCGTGCCGGTCGAAGCGAAGTTCAAGCAATTCAGCGCGCAGATCGACTACGACGCCGCCAAGCCGGCCGCGTCGAAGGCGAGCGTCGACATCATGACCGGCAGCTTCGACCTGGGTGACCCGGAATACAACAAGGAAGTCACCAAGAAGGAGTGGTTCAATGCCGCGCAGTTCCCCAAGGCGAGCTTCGTGTCGTCCTCGATCGCCCCGGCCGGCGCCGGCAAGCTGAACGTCAGCGGCAAGCTGACCATCAAGGGCCGCAGCGCCAACGTCAGCTTCCCGCTGACCGTGAAAAGCGAAGGCGGCAAACAGGTCTTCGAAGGCCAGCTGCCGATCAAGCGGCTGGCCTTCAACATCGGCGAAGGCGAGTGGAAGGACACGAGCATGGTCGCCGATGAAGTCGTCATCAAGTTCCGCGTCACCGCGGGTCAATAAACCTTCAACCCAAGGGAAGTACACATGAAAATCAAGCACCTGATCGCGGCCCTGGCCGCTTCGAGCACCCTCGGCGCCGGCATCTCCTTCGCCGCCGACACCTACAAGATCGAGCCGGGCCATACCTACCCGAGCTTCGAGGCCGACCACATGGGCATCTCGGTCTGGCGCGGCAAGTTCAACAAGACCGAAGGCACCGTGACCCTGGACCGCAAGGCCAAGACCGGCACCCTCGACATCACCGTGTACATCGACAGCATCGACTTCGGCCACGACAAGATGAACGAGCACGCGAAGAGCCCGGACATCTTCGATGCCGCCAAGTACCCGACCGCGACCTTCAAGTCGAAGTCGATCAAGTTCACCGGCGACGTGCCGACCTCCGCCGAAGGCGAATTCACCCTGCACGGCGTGACCAAGCCGCTGACCCTGACCATCAACAAGTTCAAGTGCATCGACCACCCGATGCTCAAGCGCGAAGTATGCGGCGCCGACGTGACCGGCACCTTCCAGCGCAGCGACTTCGGCGTCAACTACGGCCTGCCGCGCTTCTCGCCGGAAGTGAAGCTGGCGATCCAGGTCGAAGCGGTCAAGCAGTAATCCGCTTCGCCCCATGAAAAATCCCCCGGCGCCATCCGGCGCCGGGGGATTTATTACGTCAGGACTGCGCTGTGCCGGATCGGCTTAGCGGCCGTCGCGGTCGGCGTCGCCCGGGATCGCGCGTTCCACCTTGTGCCATGCGGCGCGCGAGGCGTGCTTGGCCTGCTCCCAGCTCAGGCGCGAGTTGCCCTTGGTGCGCTCCCACTCGCTCGACAGCTCGTTCTCGTGCATGTCGTAGCTGCCCGGATAGCGGCCTGCCGAGTTGTAGCCCAGCGCATAGGCCGGTGCGTAGTCGTCGTAGGTGTAGCCCGGGGTGTAGTAGGGCTGGGTCTGGTACTGGTTGCGCCAGTGGGCGTCTTCTTCCTGCGGGTTGACCATCTTGGCCACGCCCTTGCCGGCCATGCCGCCGACAGCCGCGCCGATGCCGGCGCCGGCCACCGCCAGGCCGCGCAGGGTGTTCAGGTT
>DAMCRY010000390.1:0-3727 GCA_032115075.1 Massilia sp. | reverse complement strand
AACCGCGCCAACGGCCACGTGGTCCGCCTGTACGAACGGGCCGGTTTCGTGGCGATCGGCGCACCCTATCGCATGCGCGAGGGCGCGCCGCACATGGAGCAGGAGATGCGGCTCGACCTTGGGCCGCTTGCGCCGGCCGCGAGCCGATAAAAAACGGGACGCCGCGGCGTCCCGCTCTGCTTTGCGCGGCTGGGGATCAGTTGCCGCAGCCCAGCGAGGCGATGCGGTCGCGCGCGGCCTTGGCCTGCACCAGGCCGAAGCCGTACTTGGTGTCGCGGCCGGCCGTGCCCAGGTCGAGCGCGCTCTTGGTGAGCGAGGCGCGCATCTGCGCCGCGGTGCAGGTCGGGAAGTAGCTCCACACCAGCGCCGCCACCGCCGAGACGTGCGGGGTCGCCATCGAGGTGCCGTCGTAGTAGGCGTAGTTGGTGGTCTTGATGCCGACCGTCGCGCTCTGGCCCAGCTGCGCCTTCATCGCCGCGCCATCGGTGTCGCTCGCGGTGACCGAGGGGATGTTGGTGATGGTGGTGCCGAGGGTGCCGCCGAAGGCGCCCGCCACGTTGTTGTACACGATGGCGCCGACGCCGCCGCTGTTCTGGCAGTTGGTGACCTTCACCGCGAAGTCCACGGTGCCGCGCTGGATCAGGCAGACCTTGCCCGAGACGGCGGTGTTGACCTTGTCGCCGATGCCGAAATCGGCTAGCGGCGCGGTGGCGGTCTTGACCGGCGAGCCTTCCATCGCGCTCGCGGCGTAGGCCGCGCCGGCGACGCTCAGGACGGCTTCCTGGCCGCCGCCCATCGGCACGGTGGACAGCACGCCCACGCCCGGGCCGGCCAGCTCGACCTTGCTGTTGTACTGCGAGAAGGTGGCCCACTGCTTGTTCTCGTCGACCGCGCCGACCATGACCACGCTGGTGTAGCCGGCCGGGTAGGACACCACGGTGTTGCCGTCGTTGCCGGCGGCGGCGATGTTCAGCACGCCCTTGGCGTACAGGCTGTCGAAGGCGCGCTGCTCGGTGGTGCTCTTGCGGCCGCCGCCCAGCGACATGCTGATCACGTTGGCGCCGGCCGCGCCGCACTTGTTGGCGGCCGAGGTCAGGGTCGAGGAATAGGCCCAGCCGTCCTTGCCGAACACCTTCACGATGTGCAGTTTGAGCTGCTGGTTCGGGTTGACGCCGACGACGCCGGTGCCGCTGTTGTTGATGGCGGCGATGGTGCCGGCTACGTGGGTGCCGTGATGGTTCTCGTCGGTGTACCACCAGCCGGTGCCGGCATCGTATTCGCCGGTGACCGGGTTGTTCGACAGGTCTTCGTGGGCACGGTCGTAACCCGAATCGATGATGCAGACCTTGCGGTTGGCCGCGCTGGCGTCCGACAGCAGGTCGGCCTGCACCTGCTTGATGCCGTAGGGGACCAGCTGGCCGCTCTGGTACGGGGTACCGGTCGAGGGGCTGGTCAGCGCGAAGGGCTTGCGCACCACGTCTTCCTCGACGTATTCGACGTTGGGGTTGTTCTGCAGGCCCTTCAGGGCGGCCGCCGGGACCTCGATGGCCATGGCGTTCATGCCGAAGATCTCGTGCTTGACTGCGCCGCGGGCCTGGGCGACGGCCGATTTCATGGCGGCGGCGGCGCCCGGCTTGAAGGCGACGATGACGCGGGTGTTGCCGGGAGCTGCTGCCTGCGCGCTGCCGAACACGCCGGCGGCCAGCATGGCGGCCAGGCATACGCGAAGGGAAGTTGCGCGAGTGTTGTTGTCTACCATTGATGTTCTCCGTTTGAAAATAGAAGACGCCGGGCTCTTTGTCCCGTGCGTTTGTTATTCCGCATGCATGGGCGGAAAATTAGTGTATTTCAAACACATCTATATGTGCATACATGTGCCAACTGTGCGCAGGAAATTTTTGATGTAGCTCAGTTCGGTTAGAATCTCTGCCATAAGTAATAGAAGGTCGTGCTATCTTTACACCCAAACGTCCGCAAAAAAGGCGCGTTTCACCGCCGCCTTGCCCCTCGCAAGGGCCATTCCTGCACGCAATCGCAGCGTCTTCCACACGCAAGCTCACTCCTTGTTATCATTTCAAACTTTACGGCGTTGCAATGCCAACGCCGACCCATCGCTCATGGTTCAGGAAGGGAAAACATGAAGACAAAGGCAGCAGTTGCATGGAAGGCGGGCCACCCGCTCACGATCGAGGAAGTCGAGCTCGAAGGCCCGAAGGCGGGCGAGGTGCTGGTCGAAGTGAAGGCCACCGGGATTTGCCACACCGACTACTACACGCTGTCCGGCGCCGATCCGGAAGGCCTGTTCCCGGCCATCCTCGGCCATGAGGGCGCGGGCGTGGTGGTCGACGTCGGCCCGGGCGTGACCAGCCTGCGCAAGGACGACCACGTGATCCCGCTGTACACGCCGGAATGCCGCCAGTGCAAGTTCTGCCTGTCGCAGAAGACCAACCTGTGCCAGGCGATCCGCTCGACCCAGGGCCGCGGCCTGATGCCCGACGCGACCAGCCGCTTCTCGCTCGACGGCCAGCCGCTGTACCACTACATGGGCACCTCGACCTTCTCGAACTACATCGTGGTGCCGGAGATCGCGCTGGCCAAGGTGCGTTCGGACGCGCCCTTCGACAAGATCTGCTACATCGGCTGCGGCGTCACCACCGGCATCGGCGCCGTGATCTTCACCGCCAAGGTGGAGGCGGGCGCCAACGTGGTCGTGTTCGGCCTGGGCGGCATCGGCCTGAACGTGATCCAGGCGGCGAAAATGGTGGGCGCCGACAAGATCATCGGCGTGGACCTGAACCCGGACCGCGAAGCGATGGCGCGCAAGTTCGGCATGACCCATTTCATCAATCCGACCAAGGTCGAGAACGTGGTCGACGCCATCGTCGGGCTGACCGACGGCGGCGCGGACTACAGCTTCGAGTGCGTCGGCAACGTCAACACCATGCGCCAGGCGCTCGAGTGCTGCCACAAGGGCTGGGGCCAGTCGATCATCATCGGCGTGGCGGCGGCCGGACAGGAAATCTCGACCCGTCCGTTCCAGCTGGTGACGGGACGCGAGTGGAAGGGCTCGGCCTTCGGCGGTGCACGCGGCCGCACCGACGTGCCGAAGATCGTCGACTGGTACATGGAAAACAAGATCAACATCGACGACCTGATCACCCACCACCTGCCGCTCGAGCGCATCAACGAGGGCTTCGACCTGATGAAGTCGGGCGAGTCGATCCGCTCGGTGGTCGTGTACTAAAACGTTGTCCGGACGGGCCGCCCGGCCCGTCCTTCTGCGCGCGGCGCCGCGCGTCCTCCTCTTTTTTCCTCCTTTTTTCCCTCCTGCTCCGCGATTCCTGCCGCCTGTCGCAGCGGGCTGGCCTGTGCCTGCGCGTCCGCCTAGAGTGCATCATGCGGCCGGCCCGGCGCAAAGTAGAAAAAAAGTTCTAGACAAAATTATCTAGAACTTTTAATCTAGTTCCAACAACGATGAACGCTGCGATGGCGGAGACCCGATGAACGAGCTGCTTGCACACGCCGCGCCGGCCCTGGCCTGGGCGCTGATCGATTTCCTGTGGCAGGGCCTGCTGGTCGGCTGGGCCGCGGCGCTGCTGCTGGCGGCAATGCGCAAGGCACGGCCGCAGGCGCGCTATGCCGTCGCCTGCTGGGCGCTGCTGCTGTGCGCTGCCTTGCCCCTGGCCGGCACCGTCCAGCGCCTGGCCCAGGACGAGGCCGGCGCTGT
>DAMCRY010000389.1:0-3743 GCA_032115075.1 Massilia sp. | reverse complement strand
TCATCGGCATGCGCGAGCGCGTCTACGCGGTGCACGGCACGATGGACGTGCGCTCGCGCCCCGGCGGCGGCACCGTGGTGGCGTTCACGCTGCCGCTGAACGCATCGGCCGCCCCATCCACCCCCCAAGCCCCAACCAATATTTAATACATCATGTCCAACGAACTGCTGACCCCTTACGAGAAGGGCAACCTGAACCAGACCACCACGCACGCCGAGTGCATCGCCTGGTACCAGGACCTCGCGCGCCGCTATCCGAACGTGCTGCGCTTCGACCAGGTGGGCGTGTCGGATGCGGGCGTGCCGATCCACGCGGGCGTGGTGAGCAGCGACGGCGTGTTCGACCGCGAGGAGATCAAGCGCGCCGGCCGTCCGGTCTTCTTCAACAACAACGGCATCCACCCGGGCGAGCCGGAAGGCGTCGATGGCTGCATGGCCCTGGTGCGCGACTTCTGCACCCAGCCCGAGCGCCTCGCCGCGCTGGATAAAACCGTGTTCTTGTTCGTCCCGCTGTACAACGTGGACGGCAGCCTGAACCGCGCCGACACCTCGCGCGTGAACCAGGACGGCCCCGAGCAGTTCGGCTTCCGCGGCAACAGCCGCCACCTCGACCTGAACCGCGACTTCGTCAAGTGCGACACCCTGACCGCCCAGGTGTTCAACAAGCTGTTCACGGCCTGGGACCCGGACGTGATGGTCGATACCCACACCTCCAACGGCGCCGACTACAGCTACACCATGACCCTGATCCACACCCAGCCGGACAAGCTGGGCGGAGAACTCGGCGAATTCCTGCGCTCGACCATGCTGCCGGCGATGTACGCGGGCATGGAGCAGCGCGGCTGGCCGACCTGCCCCTACGTGAACCCGGTCAAGGACAGCCCCGACCACGGCATCGCCGACTTCCTCGAAACGGCGCGCTTCTCGACCGGCTACGCGGCCCTGCACCACACGATCGGCTTCATGCCCGAGACGCACATGCTCAAGCCCTTCAAGGACCGCTACGAGTCGATGCGCGCACTGGTCGAGACCGCGCTGGAATTCACCGTGCAGAACGCGGAGCAGATCCAGCTGCTGCGCCGCGCCGCGAAGCAGCAGGGCCGCACCCGCGCCGAGTGGCCGATCCACTGGGCGATGGATGCGGAGAACCCGGACACCTTCCGCTTCAAGGGCTACGAGGCCGGCTACAAGCCGAGCGTGCTGGGTAACTATACGCGCCTGTGGTACGACCGCAGCAAGCCGTGGGAGCGCGACATCGCCTGGTACAACCGCTTCCCGGCCGACATCCACGTCGCGGCGCCGCGCGCCTACGTGGTGCCGCAGCAGTGGGTTGAAACCATCGAGCGCCTGCAGTGGAACGGCGTAGAGATGGAGCGCGTGGAGGCGGACCGCATGGCAGAGGTGGACTACTACCACGTCGTGAGCGTGGCGTCGCGCCCGCATGCCTACGAAGGCCACATGTTCCACGACGAGGTCGTGCTGGAGAAGCGCCGTGGGCAGGTCCGGCTGCGCGCGGGCGACGTCATCGTGCCGCTGGCCCAGGACAATGCGCGCTACGCGGTCGAGACGCTCGAGCCGCTCGCCCACGACAGCTTCTTCCGCTGGGGCTTCTTCAACAGCGTGCTGGAGAAGAAGGAGGCGTATTCGGACTACGTGTTCGAGGACCATGCGGCGGAACTGCTGAACGACGAGCCGGCGCTGCTGGCGAAGTTCGAGGCGTGGAAGGAGGCGAATCCGGGCCTGCTGTCGAACCAGGAGGCGGTGCTGGACTTCATCTTCGCCAACTGCGAGCGTTACCGCGAGCCGGAGTGGCGGCGCTATCCGGTGTTCATGCTCGCTTGAGTGAAGTTCAAGAGGCTGGCGCCACCAGCCTCTGCATCGTCATCCCGGCGTAGGCCGGGATCCAATCTTGCATGCAGACCGACTGCGTTTGCTGCAGCGGTGTATTACGAACTTGGGTCCCGGCCTTCGCCGGGACGACGTGCTTACGCTACAGGAGGAATGGGATTACTTCGTCTCGGCAATCCACCGGTCCACCTTCGCCTCCAGCACCGCCAGCGGCAGCGTGCCTTCGCCCAGCACGATCTCGTGGAATCTCGGCAGGCTGAACTTCTCGCCCAATGCGGCTTCCGCGCGCCTGCGCAGCTCCATGATCTTCAGCGAGCCGATCTTGTAGCCCAGCGCCTGGCCCGGCCACACCATGTAGCGCTCGATCTGCGCGCGGGCGTCGGCTTCCGAGTAGCCCAGCGTGTCCTGGAGATAGCGGATCGCCTGCGCCCGGCTCCAGCCCTTGCTGTGCAGGCCGGTGTCGACCACCAGGCGCGCCGCGCGCAGCATCTCGTCGTTGAGGTGGCCGAAGTAATCCTCGGGCTTGTCGAACAGTCCCATCTCCTTGCCCAGCGTCTCCGCGTACAGCGCCCAGCCCTCGGTGAAGGCATTGTTGCCGCCGAACTTGCGGAAGTTCGGCAGACCGAGTTCCTGCACCAGCGCGATATGGAAGTGGTGGCCCGGCTGGCCTTCGTGCAGGTAGAGCGTGACCATCCCGGTGCTGCCGTACTGCTTCGGATCGTTCACCACCGACCAGAACACGCCCGGACGCGAACCGTCCACGGCCGGCGGGGTGTAGTGGTCCGAGGCGGTCGCGCGCGACAGTTCCGGTTCCAGGCGCAGGTCGAGCGGCGACTTCGGCATCAGGGTGAACAGGGCGGGCAGCTTGGTGCGCACCTTCGCGTCGAGTTCGCGGTAGACGTCGATCACCTGCTGGTCCGAGGTGAAGGGCTTGTACTTCGGCTGCTCGGACACCCAGCGCGGCAGGCCTGCGGCGGGGCCGGTGTAGCCCATCTTCGGTCCGACGATGCCGTACTCTCCCTGGATGCGCGCGACTTCCTTCAGGCCGATCTCGTGGATCTGCTCGGGCGTGAGGCTGGTGGTGGTCATCGCCGCCACGCGCGCCGCGTACCAGGCGGCGCCGCCCGGCAGGGCGTTCCAGCCGGCGCTGGTGCGGGTCTTCGGCAGGTAGTCCTTCTCCAGGTAGCTCGCCAGGCGCTTCAAGGCCGGATTCAGCTTGCTGGCGATGGTCTTGCGGTAGGCCTGCGTCAGGCTGCGCTTCTCGGCGGCCGTGAAGGACTCCGGCAGGTTCCGGATCGGCGTATGGAAGATGCTTTCCTCGGCCTTGGCCGCGACCAGCTGCTTGAACTGCGGCAGGGCCGACTGCATCGGCTCGCGCGGCTGCACCACGCCGCGCTTGACCCCTTCGCGCATGTTGACGATCGACTGGTCGATGTACGGCACCAGCTCCGCCAGGCGGTTCAGGTAGGCGCGGTAGTCGCGCACCGTGTTCAGGGGCTGCGCGCCCTGGCCGCTCGCGTAGTTCGCCAGGATCACCGGCATGCTGGCCATCTGGTCGATCGGGACCAGGTGCTCGGGGAAGGCGGCGATGCGCAGGGCGGTATCCAGCTCGTACTTGAGGATGTCGTAGCTGGTCTGGTCGCGCTGGCCGAGGCGCTCGCGCGGAATGGCGGACAAGCGCTGCAGGTAGCCGCGGTACAGCGCGAACTGGCGTGCGCGCACCTTTGGCGAGATCGACAGGCCGAGCTTGTCGTTGAAGCGGCTGTCGCCGTTTTCGGTGGCCCAGACCGGCTCGAAGCGGGCCAGCGACTCGTAGTATTCGTCGGCCAGGGCGTTGATCTGGCGGCTCTCCGGCGTGGCAGCGGCGGATGCCGGCTTCGGCGCGGACGCCGCCTG
>DAMCRY010000388.1:0-3757 GCA_032115075.1 Massilia sp. | reverse complement strand
CGCCGCGCCTCCTGGCCGTCGTAGCTGCCCTCGACCGGATGGATGGCGACGTCGACCCTGCCGCCCTGCTCGCGCATCGTGACCTTCTGGCGGCTGGAGGCGCCGGCCTGGTACTTGCGGGTAGTGCCGTCGTCCTCGTACAACACGTATTCGGATGCGCCCTCCGGATACAGGTCGAAGGTCAGGCGGTCCTTCGGCTTGTGGCCGTCGTAGAGCATCTCGGGATACATCGGGATGATGGCGCCGGCGCGCACGAACACCGGCAGCTTCTCGAGCGTGACCTGGAGGTCGAGGTCGCGCCCGGCCTCGCCGGCGACGACCTGGCGGCCGTCCCAATAGTCGAACCAGTGGCCCTGCGGCAGGTGGATGCCCTTGCGCCAGCCCTGGCTCACGGCCTGGCTGCGGTAGACCGGGGCGACCAGCAGGTCGCGCCCGAGCAGGAACTGGTACTTGTGCGTTTCCAGGAGCGCGGCGGGATCGTCCGGGTGGTCCCACATCAGGCCGCGCACCAGCGGCGCGCCGGTCTGCTCGGCCTCGTGCGCCAGCGTGTACATGTAGGGAGTCAGGCGCATCTTGAGCTTCAGGTAGCGCCGGTTGATGCTGCGGTAAGGCTCGTCGAACCACCAGGGATGCTTGCGCGCGCTGGCCGACCAGCCCGACATGCCCATCAGCACCGGGGTGAAGCTCTTCCACTGCAGGTCGCGGGTGTAGGTCTCCGGGCTGCCGCCGAAGATCGCGTCGACGTCGCCGGTGGCGTAGGCCTGGCCGGACAGGCCGGAGCCGATCAGGGTGGGCACGTGCCAGCGGATGTAGTCCCAGCTGGCGCTCTGGTCGCCGGTCCAGGCCACTGCGTAGCGCTGGGTGCCGGCCCAGCCCATCACGGTCCAGATGAAGGGGCGGCTGTCGGAGTTGTTCAGGATGCCGTCGTAGGCGGCTTTGTTGGCGTCCAGCGAGAACTGGTAGCCCTTGCCGGTCCAGGCCACGTCGAGCTTCTGGGCGCGGGTGCCGGCCTGGCCGACTTCCCAGGCGATCTTGTCGACGCCGTTCTCGGTCCACAGGCCGGTGCGGAAGCCGTGCTTCGCCAGGCCCTTGACCGTCTCGGGCAAGGCCGTGTAGCCGCAGCCGTAGCCGTCGTTGGGCAGGATCCAGCCGCCCGGCATGTCGTGCTCGCGGTACTGGCGCGCCACGCTCTCGACCACGTCCGGCGTCGTGCCGGTCGGGCCGTCGCTCCAGCCTTGCGGCACGGTGCCCGGCTTCTTGGCGTTGTCGCCGTCGTTGTAGCAGTCGGCGTCGCCGTACTCGAGCGCCCAGCGCGGCAGCATGCGCGCGCGGCCGGTCCATTCGGTATAGCGCGCCAGCACGTCGTGCATCGACTTGCCGACGAAGTAATAGGCGTCGAAACGGCCTTCCGCGTGCTGCAGCGTGAGCTGGTCGTCCTCGCGCAGGTCATAGTTCCCGTCGGCCCAGGTATTGCGCAGCATGCCCCAGCCGCGCGAACTCATGAGGAAGGGTGCGGGGTTCGGGCGGTCGCCCTCTTCCCAGCCGCCCGAGTAGGACACCGGCAGCTCGCGGCCTTTGAACTCGAAGCGTCCGTTCTGCTGGCCGCCGCCGTAGAAGCGCTCGTCCTTGCTGCTGGAGAGCACCTGCACGTTCTGCTTTTCTTCCAGGTCGAGCGGCTGCAGCTCGCGCCACAGCGGCTGCGCTTCGCCGGTGCGGTACAGGGTGAAGCGCAGCGGGGCGCGGTCGACGCGCAGGGTCAGCGCGTCGGTGCGCAGCACCAGCTGGCCGTTTTCTTCCTTGAACTCGTGCGGCACGCTGCCCGCCGGCTGCGCCACCACGATGGGCGCCGCCTTGTCGCCGGGGCCGCTCAGTTCCTTGCGCCCGGCCTGGATGCGCAGCACGTCGGCGCGCGGCAGGCTGACCCGCACGCGGGCGCCGGATTCCGACACCAGGTTCCAGGACGGGCCGTCCGCATTGCCGGGGCTGACCGTGCGCAGCTTGCCGAGCGGGGCGGCCTGGGCCGGCAGCGCCGCCATCAGCGCGAGCAGCAGCGCGGATACAGTAAAGGAAGGACGCAGACGGGAGAGATGGTTCATGTCGGTCATTTGGTTCGTGTTGCGTTTTGATGAAGATAATGTATGAACAAAAACAAAGCAGGTCAACAAAAAGGAAAGAAAAAATACAAAAAAGTTCAAAATGATGCACAAACCATGCCGCAAAACTTTCGTTTAACGGGATTTATCGCGAAATATCTTTCGGTTCGATACGTAACAAGTGCTGAACAGGCACCTGCGGGCCGGTTGATGCTCAGTCGTGCGCACGGATGGCGGCCAAATGTCTTTCGATATCTTTCGTATTTGACTTTCACAAACTTTCTATTTAAGATTGATCGCACTGAAAACTTTTATATATCTTTCGATGACTACTCTTCTGCAGCGAAGCCAACAAGCGTGGCGCGACATCGGCGGTTTGCATACCGCCGAGGAGATCGCGCATCAGCCCGCGCTGTGGGGCGAACTGTACGCGAGCCTGCGGGACGGGCACGAGCGCGTCGCCGCCTTCCTCGGGAACAGCCTCGCCAATCCGCTGCAACGGGTGATCCTGACTGGCGCCGGCAGCTCGGCCTATGTCGGCGAAATCGTCGCCGACGAACTCAATGCCGCCTGGCCGGCCCAGGTGCGCGCGATCGCCACCACCACCCTGCTCACCCACCCCGAGCTCTACCTGGAAGCCGGCGCGCCGACCCTGCTGGTGTCGTTCGCGCGCAGCGGCGACAGCCCGGAAAGCCTCGCCGCCGTCCAGCTGGTGCGCGACCTGGTGCCGGGCGCCCGCCTGCTGAACATCACCTGCAACCCGGAAGGCCGGCTGGCGCGCGAGAGCGCCGGCGACCGGGACGCCTTCAACCTCCTGATGCCGGCCGCCAGCTGCGACCGCGGCTTCGCCATGACCAGCAGTTTCACCTGCATGCTGCTGGCCGCGCTGGCCGTGCTGGGCAAGGACGTTCCGCTCGAGCGCATCGAGACCCTGGCCAGCCTGGCGCACGAAGCCATGCAGGCCTGGGAGGCGCCGGTCGCGGAACTGGCCTCCGGCGAAGCCGGCCGCGTGGTCTACCTCGGCAGCGGTCCGCTCGAGGGACTGGCCAAGGAAAGCGCGCTCAAGCTGCTGGAACTGACGGCCGGACGGGTGCCGGCGATGGCGAATACGCCGCTCGGTTTCCGCCACGGCCCGAAGTCGGTCCTGACGCACGACGCCCTGGTGTTCGTGTTCGGAAGCGCCAAGCGGCTGGCGCAGCGCTACGAGGCCGACCTGGTCGAGGAGCTGCGGCGCGACGGCGTGGCCGGCCGCGTCGTCACCATCGGCATGAACGGCGACATCGGCATCGACGTGCCCGACTGGCCGGACGCCTGGCTCGCGCCCCTGTGGCTGCTGGTCGCGCAACAGGTCGCCCTGCACCAGTCGGCTGCCCTGCAGCTGCGTCCCGACAATCCTTTCGCCAGCGGCACGGTCAACCGCGTCGTCAAGGGCGTCACCATCTACCGCCATGACGAACACTGATCCACGCGGCTACCACGGCATCGACATCGGCGGCAGCAAGATCGAGCTGGTGGCCTTTGCCGCCGAAGGCGCCGACCTGCGCGAAATCTTCCGCGAGCGCGTCGCCACCCCCGGCCACGACTTCTCCGCCTTCGTGCAGGCCGTCGCCGGCCTGGTCGGGCGCGCGGATGCGGCGCTGGGCGCGGACGCAGGCGCCCCGGCG
>DAMCRY010000387.1:3541-3814 GCA_032115075.1 Massilia sp. | reverse complement strand
ACCGCGTAGCGCTTGCGCGGCGTGGCCGCCCAGGCGCCGCCGGCCGCCATCAGTCCCGCCGCGCCGGCCGCCTTCAGCAGCGTCCGGCGATCGATCCCCCCAGGGTGTTTTTCACTCATTGTCTGTCTCCATGCTTGTTGTATTGACCGGCCGTACCGTCGCAAGCAGGTGTGCTGGCCGTCCGGGCCCTGCCTATGGTGGCGTGAAGTATCTGAATTGGCAAGACCAGTTTGGCGATTGGCTGGACTGGCGCGAGTCGTGCATACAGGCGGG
>DAMCRY010000387.1:0-3448 GCA_032115075.1 Massilia sp. | reverse complement strand
CACGGCCTGAAAATTTGGCAAACGCGCCGGCCCACGTCGAAAAATTTACCCTTGGTGGATAAATTCAGGGGTGCGCAATCGTTTTACTGATGTATTGAGGGAACATTGCTCCACTTTTTTTCAACAAAGTGGACAGACCAGTTTATGATGTGGTCATATCAATTCTTGCAATACCTTCTCAGAGAGGTAGGAGTTGAGGGTAGGGCCAAGCATAGTGGCCTGACCAAATGGAAGTGTGGTCATATCAATTCTTACAAAAACATCAAGGAGACTGAATGAAGCCGTACTCTGTTCCAACCCCCCGTGTTCCAAGCCCCCGCCGCGCCACCATCGCCGTCGCGGTGAGCCTGGCGCTGTTCCAGCTGTCGGCCCAGGCCCAGACGTCCGGCGCCCCGGCCGACGCGCCCGTCGCCCAGGCCGTGGTGGTGACCGGTTCCCTGATCCGCCGCGTCGCCGACGAAGGCACCAACCCCGTCGTCACCGTCAAGGCGCAGGAGCTGGAAGCGCGCGGCCATACCGAGCTGAAGGACTTCGTGCTGGAGCAGCCGCAATCGCTGTCGCTCGGCACCAACTCCGGCGCGGCCGGTCCGGTCACCAACCTGCGCGGCCTCGGCCCGATGCGCACGCTGTCCCTGCTGAACGGCCGCCGCCTGGCGAACGAGCCGCTGCAGGACCAGTACATCTCGGTCAACGTGATCCCGCGCATGGCGCTGGACCGCGTCGAGACCCTGAACGGCGGCGGCGCCTCGATCTACGGCGCCGACGCCATCGGCGGCGTGCAGAACTACTGGACCAAGCGCGGCTACACCGGCGCCTCCATCAAGGCCGAATACGCGCGCCCGGAAATGAGCGGCGGCGGCACCACCAAGAGCATCGGCGCCATCGCCGGCTGGGGCAACCTGGGCCAGGACGGCTTCAACGCCTACATCGCGGTCGACCACCAGAAGAAGGATGCGCTGTTCCAGAAGGACCGTCCGGAGCAGCATGACCGCGACGTGCTGCGCACCCTGGGCCTGGGCCTCACGCCGGACGCGCGCAACCCCAATCCGCTGGCCAACTTCGGCTTCGCGCGCAACGCGAACGCCAACTACAACCCGGCCTTCGCCACCGGCTGCGAATCGCCGTGGTCGCTGCCGACCCTGGGCAACGCCAGCCAGAACACGCCGCCGACCTATGCGCCCGGCTGCACCCGCAACAACCTGTTCTGGAACCACGTGACCGACGGCAGCGAGATCACCACCGTCAGCGCGCGCGCCAGCTGGAACCTGGCGGGCGGCCACAAGATCGACCTCGACCTGCTGCATTCCGAATTCACCGTGCAGAAGTTCCGCGGCATGCAGGTCCCGGGCTCGAACCAGCCGTTCACGACCTACTCGATGTCGCCGACCAACCGCTTCTATCCGGGCAACGGCATCACGCCGCTGCCGCAGGTCGTCGGCAGCAACACCGGCGCCAACAGCCCGGCCATGTACATCGACGGCACCAGGACCCCGGGCACGGCCAGCCCCCTCAACATGAACGGCCGCACCATCTACTTCCAGTGGGGCCCCGGCGAACTGGGACCGGCCTACCGCAACGACGAGCAGGACAACGATCGCATCGTGCTGTCGGCCGAAGGCGCCGTGCTGGGCTGGGACTACCGCGCCGGCCTGAACTATGGCCGCTCGAAGCGCGACACCCGCGTGGGCGAAGGCTACATCCTGTACTCGAAGGCCCAGGAAGGCTTCGACAAGGGCATCCTGAACCCCTTCGGCCCGCAGGACGCGGCCGGCCTCGAATACCTGCGCAGCATCCAGGCCGAGGACTACACCTACCGCCTGAACAAGGCCTTCAACAAGAGCGTCGACCTGACCGTCACGAAGCCGGTGTGGGAACTGGGCGGCGGCGACCTGGTGGTCGCGATCTCGGGCGAACTGCGCGAGGACTCGGCGCGCACCTTCAACGCGCCGCTCGACTACGTGCTGAAGAAGGACGACGGCAGCTACAACATCGACGCCTCGGGCAACGTGGTCCGCACCGACCTGATCGGCGAAGTGCCGCAGGGCGTGGCCAAGAAGCTCAAGCGCCAGATCTCCTCGCTGGTGCTGGAAGCCGATGCGCCGATCACCAAGACCTTCACCGTCAACGGCTCGGTGCGCGCCGACCGCTACGACGACCTGAAGCAGACCACCGTGAACCCGGCGCTGGCCACCCGCTGGACCCCGAACGACATGCTGCTGGTGCGCGCCTCGGTGTCGAGCGGCTTCCGTGCGCCGTCGATCATGGACATCCAGAACCCGACGCCGGAAGTCCGTACCCAGGAGATGGACGACCCGGTCCTGTGCCGCAGCTCGCAGCCGCTGGAGCCGGGCACCGGCACGCCGTCCCAGGGCTATACGGCCGACCAGGTCTGCAACGTGCTGACCACGTACTGGACCAAGTCGCCCAACAACACCCACCTGAAACCGGAGAAGTCGCGCGGCTTCAACGTCGGTTTCGGCCTGGAGCCGATCAAGAACTTGTCGCTCACCGTCGACTACTGGGGCCTGAAGCTGAAGGACGTGCTGGGCGCGGTCTCGATCGCCGAGATCCAGCAGAACCCGGGCAAGTACGAGAACTTCATCATCCGCCGCGCCGACGGCACCATCGACCACATCGTGGCGAGCCAGGCCAACCGCGGCCAGACCCGCATCCGCGGCGCGGACATCTCGACCAGCTACCGCTTCCCGAAGACCAGCTTCGGCACCTTCGACGCCAAGCTCGACGCGACCTGGTACCACAAGTACGAGTTCCAGAGCGAGCGTGGCGGCGTGTGGAGCAGCAACGTCGGCATCATCACCAACGACGGCCGCTTCGGCAGCGCCGGCCCGAACGCCGGCCTGGCCGGCATGCCGCAGGTGAATCCGCGCTGGAAGTACACGGCCGCGGTCACGTACAGCACCGGCCCTTGGCGTGCCACGCTGTCGCAGCGCTATAACACCGGGCTGACCGACCTGACCCCGCGCGCCGGTTCGACCCTGACCGAGGTGGATTCGTACAGCCAGTTCAACCTGAACGTGCGCTACACCGGCATCAAGAACACCACCATCTCCCTGGGGGTGAACAACATCACGGAAGAGTGGCCGCCGCTCACCGCCAACACCATCTACAGCGGCGGCTACCTGACCAGCCTCGCCGACATGATGGGCCGGGTGGTGCGCGCATCGGTGGAATACAAGTTCTAAGCCGACGCGTCACCGTATGCGGCAGGCGCAGCCCCGGCTGCCCTGCCGCATTGCGTTTGTGCGCCGCCGGCGCACGTCCGAACCCATCCAGGAAAGCACCGATCATGCGAACAAGCGCACTTTCCCTGGGCGCCCTGTGCCTGGCGCTGCCCGCCATCTGCCAGGCGGCCACCATCGGCGTCATGACGCCCGCCCGGCCGCTCACCGAAGCCCGCATCGCGGCGCTGCCCGGGCCGGAGCGCGCC
>DAMCRY010000386.1:0-3819 GCA_032115075.1 Massilia sp. | reverse complement strand
GGGAGCGCAGCTCGCGCCGCTCGGCCCAGTGCCCCGTGGCCGCGATCAGGGCCAGCGCCGCCACGGCGGCGGCAAGCCCGCGCCAGTAACGCACGATGAAGCTGCTGGGCATCCACATTCCCGGGGTTGAAATCGGGTGACGATACCAGTTCGGGCCGCGCAAGGGAACAGCTCTCCGTAGTTCTACGGAGGCGGCCGCGCTGAAGTTGCGGATGCGCGCGCACCGGACGGGCGCGATAGTAGCGGTCCAGAGCGGGGTGACGCGTCGCTATCCCGCCGATCACAGGAGACAAGCATGACTGTCATGACAAAGAGCCCGGCCCTCGACGGCCGCGCCGAGACCGGGGAGCGCATCTCCGGCAAGCGCCTGCGCGCCATCTTCGTCGGCTCGGCCGGCAACCTGGTCGAGTGGTTCGACTTCTACTGCTACTCGGCGTTCGCGCTGTACTTCGCGAGTTCCTTCTTCCCGGCCCAGAGCCCCACCGCGCAGATGATGTCCACCGCCGGCATCTTCGCCCTCGGCTTCTTCGTGCGCCCGCTGGGCGGCGTCCTGTTCGGCTACCTCGCCGACCGGCGCGGGCGCCGCACCGCCCTGATGGCCTCGGTGCTGCTCATGTGCTTCGGCTCGCTGCTGATCGCCTGCGCGCCGACCTACGCCACCGCCGGCATCCTGTCGCCCTGCATCCTACTGCTGGCGCGCCTGCTGCAGGGCCTGAGCCTGGGCGGCGAATACGGCGCCAGCGCCACCTACCTGTCCGAGATGGCGGACTCGAAGCACCGCGGCTTCTACGCCAGCTTCCAGTACGTGACCCTGATCGGCGGCCAGCTGCTGGCGCTGGTGCTGCTGCTGGTGCTGCAGCGCTTCCTGCTGAGCGACGAGCAACTGCGCGCGTGGGGCTGGCGCATTCCCTTCTTCGTCGGCGCGACCCTGGCCGTGCTGGCGCTGACCATGCGCCACAACATGCCAGAGACCCAGTCCTTCGAGGCCGCGCGCAAGAAATCCAAGGCGATGGGCGGCCTGCAGCAGCTGGCCCAGCACCCGAAGGAAGTCCTGCTGGTGATCGGCCTGACCATGGGCGGCACGCTGGCGTTCTACGTCTACACCACCTATATGCAGAAGTTCCTGCGCCTGTCGGTCGGCCTCACCGACGCCCAGACCACGGCGGTGTCGGCGGCCTCGCTGCTGTTCGCGATGTGCCTGCAGCCGCTGTACGGGGCGCTGTCCGACCGCATCGGCCGCCGTCCGCTGCTGGTCGGCTTCGCCCTGCTCGGCACCATCTTCACCGTGCCGCTGTTGACGGCCATCCGCAATGCCAGCGGTCCGTGGGAGGCGTTCGCGCTGATCGCCTGCGCCTGGATCATCGTGTCCGGCTACACCTCGATCAATGCACTGGTCAAGGCGGAACTGTTCCCGGCCACCATCCGCGCCACCGGGGTCGGCGTGCCCTACGCCTTCGCCGTGTCGGTGTTCGGCGGGACGGCCGAGTATCTGGCGCTGTGGTTCAAGTCGATCGGAATGGAGAGCGGGTTCTACTGGTATGCCACGGCCGTGATCGCGTGCACGCTGGCGGTCTGCTGGTTCATGCGGGACACCGCGAAGAACTCCAGGATCGACGCGGAAGCGCGGAACCAGTAATCCCCGATCGCCGCTGCGCTTTCGCGCATCGGCGCGCCTCCCGCAGTTCGCCGCTCTCCCCGCCGGCGTCCTGTCGCGTTATCATCCCGAGGTCCGCGGCGGCATCGACGATGCGCGGCCAGGCGGCTCACACGAGGAGGGCGTATGCAGGAACTGTCGAGGGGGGCGCGGCTGAGCCTTGCCCCGGAGGTTGCGCAGAAGGAGCTGCGGGCGGAGCTGGCCGTCCAGGGACTGGCGCTGGACGTGGCCTGTTTCGGGATCGATGCCGGCGGCAGGCTGGTCGACGATCGCTACATGACCTTCTTCAACCAGCCCGACACACCCTGCGGCGGCGTCACGCTGCGGCGCCAGGGGCACGCGGCCGATGCTTTCCTGTTCCGCCTCGCCATGCTGCCGCCGAAGGTCGAGCGGGTCGTCGTCACGGCCGGCATCGACGGCGGCGGCGTCATGTCGCAGCTGGCGCACGGTCACCTCGGCCTGCATGGCGCGGACGGCGAGTTCGCCCGTTTCGTCTTTACCGGACGCGACTTCGCGCAGGAGCAGGCCGTCATGCTCGGGGAGTTCTACCGCAGGGAAGGCGGCTGGCGCTTCATGGCGGTCGGGCAGGGGTTCGACGGCGGATTGCCCGCACTGGTGCGGCATTTCGGCGCCGACGTCGCGCAGGAAGCCGCGCCGCAGGTCCGTCCGGCAAGCCCGCCGCCTGCGAGCGTCAGCCTGGAAAAGCGCGTCGAAGCGAAGGCCCCCCAGCTCGTCAGCCTGGTGAAATCGGCCAGCGTGTCGCTGGCGAAGGTCGGCCTGGAAGCGCATCGCGCCCGGGTCTGTCTCGTGCTGGACATCTCGGGTTCGATGAGCGGCCTGTACCGCAAAGGCCTGGTGCAGCGGTTCGCCGAACGCATCCTGGCGCTGGGCTGCCGTTTCGACGACGACGGCGACATCGACGTGTTCCTGTTCGGCCGGAACGTCCACCAGACCGAGCCGATGGGCCTGTCCAACTGGGGCGGCTACGTCGCGAAGATCATCGAGCGCCATCCGCTCGAGGGCGACACCCGCTACGGCGCCGCGATGGCCGCCGTTCGCCGCCACTATTTCCCCGATGCCGGCGGCGGCGAGCGCGCGTCGCCGCACGCCGCGGCGCTGCCCGTCTACGTGATGTTCGTGACCGATGGCAGCACGTCCGACCAGCCGATGACCGAACGCCAGCTGCGCTGGTCGAGCCGCGAACCCATCTTCTGGCAATTCATGGGAATCGGGAAAGGCAAGAAGTCCAGGAACAAGCGCCTGGCCGACTATGCCGATTCCGACTTCCCCTTCCTGGAAAAGCTCGACGAACTGAGCGGCCGCCTGGTCGACAACGCCGACTTCTTCTCGGTGGCGAGTCCCGACGAACACCCGGACGCGGCACTGTACGACCTCTTGATGACGGAGTACCCGGCCTGGGTGAAGCAGGCGCGCCGGCATGGCCTGCTGCCGCAGGATACGCAGGACACGCGGGCTGCCAGGCCCTGAGGGGCGGCCGGTCAGGCCGGGCGCGGAGGCGGGCACGGGTATTTTTGCGCGGTTTCCACGAAATTGGACCGCCGGGACCTCCCGGGCGGCTCGGCCGGCGACTATTGCGATTATGATACGTGGCAACTTCGCTACCGAGCCGAGCAATGTCCACACACCAGCGCCAACGCCTGCACCTGCTGTTCCTGACCGCCGTCTGCGGCCTCGGCGGCCTCCTGTACGGCATCGACATCGGCATCATCGACCCCGCGCTACCCTACCTGCACCGCGCCACCAGCCTCACCGAAGGCCAGCTCTCGCTGGTGGTGGCGGCCGTGATGGCCGGTTCGATCCTGGGTTCGGTGGTGGCCGGCATGCTGGCCGACTGGCTCGGCCGGCGGCCGATGATGGTGGTCAGCGCGCTGCTGTTCGTCGGCAGCGTCGCCGTGATCTACCTGTCGCAATCCTTCTACCCTCTGCTGCTGGGGCGCCTGCTCCAGGGCCTGAGCGGCGGGGTGATCGCGGTGGTGGTGCCGCTCTACCTGGCCGAGTGCCTGCCGGCCAGCCAGCGCGGACGCGGGCTGGCGCTGTTCCAGTTCGCGCTCACGGCCGGCATCGTGCTGGCCGCCTTCATCGGCAACCACTACCTGGGCAACGCCGAGCTGGCGATCGGGGCGGCCGGCAGCGACGCCGCGGCG
>DAMCRY010000385.1:0-3854 GCA_032115075.1 Massilia sp. | reverse complement strand
CGGCGCCCTGCGCGCCGCGCTCACCGCCTCCGGCACCATTGGCGCGCCGCGCCTGGACGGCACCGTGCAGGGCGACCGTCTCGCGGTGCGCTGGCCGGAACAGGGCGTGCGCCTGCAGAACGGCGAACTGCGCGCCAGCCTCGTGGGCGACCAGCTGAACCTGCAGCGCCTGTTCTTCCAGGGCCGCCAGGGCAGCGCCGCGGCCGAGGGCTCGCTGCGCTTCTCCAGCGGCCTGGCCGCGGCCGACCTGCGCCTGACGCTGGATAAACTGGAAGCGCTGTCGCGCCCGGACCGTACCGTGGTCCTGAGCGGCAAGGCCTCCCTGGTGCGCGACGCCGAGCGCTTCGCCCTCGAGGGCAATGTGCGCGCCGACCGCGCCCTGATCGAATTCGCGCCCCAGGGCCGCCCGACCATGTCCGACGACGTGATCGTGCTGGGCCAGGGCGGCGCCAAGCCGACGCCGTCGAACAAGAAGGAAGAGCTGCCGCTCACGATCGACCTGCGCGCCGACCTCGGCGACGAGTTCAAGCTGCGCGGCCTCGGCATCGACGCGACCCTGGCCGGCAACGTCCGCGTGCGCAAGGTCGGCGCAGGCAGCCCGCGCGTGAACGGCACCATCCGCGCCGTCGAAGGCAACTACGCGGCCTACGGCCAGAAGCTGGCGATCGAACGTGCCAACATCACCTTCAGCGGCCCCTACGACAACCCGGCGCTCGACGTGCTCGCGGTGCGCAAGCGCCCCGAGGGCGAGCAGCTGTCGGAAACCAATGTGGAGGCCGGCGTGCAGGTGCGCGGCACGGCGCAGTCGCCGGAAGCGCGCCTGGTGTCGACGCCGAACGTGCCGGACAGCGAGAAGCTGTCCTGGCTGGTGCTGGGCCACGGCATGGAAGGCACCAGCGGCAACGAGAAGGACGTGCTGGCCGCCGCGGCCGGCGCCCTGCTCGGCGGCAAGGGCGGCACCGGCGGCATCACCCAGAAGCTGGCCACCTCGCTCGGCGTGGACGAACTCGGCCTGAAGCAGGCCAACGGCACCGCCACCGGCCTGGAAAGCACGGTGGTCACGGTCGGCAAGCGCATCTCCAACCGCGCCTACCTGAGCTTCGAGCAGGGCGCCACCACGGCCTCGAGCCTGGTGCGCCTGCGCTACAAGTGGAATCCAAGGATCACGCTGCAGTTCCAGACCGGTACCAATACGGCGCTGGACGTGCTGTATTCGTGGGCGTTCGACTAGGAGCGCTGCCGCGTCGATGCTGGAGCGATCTCACAGGTCTGGCCATGCTGTGGTGTGGTGCTATCCAAACGATCGGATGAGCTGCACGACCAGTAAGGCCAGCACAACGGCTGCTAGAAGAATGCAGAACAGTCAGCGCGATTCAGCTTCGCACCTCAAGCAGGGCATGTGGTGTGGCCGACGAGGAGTGGCGAAAACAAGCGTCGGCGGCGTCGATACTGGCCGACGCCCGGATATCGATGAGTTCGTGTTCGATTGAAGGAGCGGAACTTCTGATTGCTATTTGGCATGGAAGATGAGATATTTACATCAAATTTTGATTGCGCTACATCTTGCCCCGAAAACAGAGCGAGTTTTCGACGCCACTCCCAAACCAGCACACCGACGACTTCCAAAAGGACGCAAACCAACCCGCATGACAGCACGGGGCCGCGCAACTCGACCACCTGCAGGTACCCGTCAGTCCGGACCAGATCGAGCACAAGGCAAGCGCAGCTCGGGATCTTGTCATGTACTGGCGGCGAAACCCTGGAGACTGGCCTCCGTCCGTTCCGATAACACGGTGCGCTGCGCTGCATAGCCTTCCCTGCCCGTAACGCTGCCGGTCAAAATCGGGTCTCGTAGCGTGTCGTTTTGTATATGCGTGGACGTTCCAGAATGAGGCCGAATTTGCGTGGAAAACAAGCGGTTTTGCTGGGCCTTGTTTTGCTGATGCTCGTATTGGGATATTTTGCGGGCAAACGTAGCGGGGGCTCGGCCAATGATAAACAGGCTGCATTTTTCGATATTCAGCGGGATCATTTGCGCCGGCTTGATGGCGCGAGTGTCGAAGGGCGGGTAGTTTTTCTTGGCAGTAGCACTTTCCAAGGGTTGGATACCTCATCCGTGACTCCGATCGGTCTCAACCTGTCGATAGGCGGCGAGACCCTGGAAGGGCTGATCGAGCGCTCGGCAGCTTACCGCTCCCTGGCGACAGCGCGCGTCGTTATCGTCAATATCGGATTGAACGATCTGATGCGCGGCTGCGTGCAACCGAAAGTGCGTATCGAGGACCTATTGCAGCTTGTCCGCGCAGAAACGCCCATCGTTGTTCTCGGCGTGCAGGGAGTCGAGGAGGCGGGGAATGCGCGGCCTTGCGACGGACGGCTGGCCGGGTTAATCGATGAATTCAATCAAGATTTGCTGAATGCATGTAGCAACAGAAACAATTGCCAGTTCGTTCCCCATCCTGTCACGACCAATATGAATAAAAATACAATGAAGCCCTTGCAGGAGCCCGATGGTGTTCATCTCTCCAGGCGCGGTTACCAAGCGTTGTCGGACGCCTTGAGGAATGCGCTCGCCAAGGTGGATGCAAGCCTTGCGACTGTCCAGTGAGCGGTACGATGCAAAGCGCTTTCGCTCGTAACTATTCGCTCGATGCCGCTCGGGGTATCCTGATGATGCTGGGTGTCGTTCTCCATGCATCCAATATTTATTCGATCAGCGATGGCTGGCTTGTCGAGGACAGGGAGCGTAATCAGACATTCGAAGCCATCTCCAATGCCATTCATGTTTTCCGGATGCCGGCCTTTTTCTGGATCGCCGGCTTTTTCTGCGCGCTGACCTTCGAGAAGAATGGCGCGGGCGGCCTCGTGCGAAAGCGCCTGCCGCGCCTGTTCATCCCGCTCTTCTCGACCTGGATAACGCTGAATCTCGCGCAGGAATTGTTCAAGGCCTCGATTACCGGGCAGAACATGGCCGGAGCCGTACTCGATGGAATACCACTTTATCACCTGTGGTTTCTGATCGACCTCATGCTGTTTATTGGCCTTGCAGCGGCACTTCTGCCGCAATTAAAACGCTTCGTGGCGTTGGGCAAACGGCTGGAAACCGTGCCTTTCTGGCTGATGCTTCCGATTCTGGCGCTTTTCAGCGCAGCCGCGAGCGTCGCCGCTCGCGCTACGGGTCACGCCTATGACTCCGTGCTTGGCTTGACCACCCTGTATCGACTTGCCACGCACCTGCCGTTCTTTGCGGCCGGAATCTATATGTATGCCCATCCCGGGGCACGGCTTACTTTCCTGCGAACCCCGATGCTGCTCGTGGTTGCGACGCTTCCTCTCGCGATCTACGCGGGCAAGTATACCCATGGACAAGGTTTGCTGATCGGAGAGTTTGCCGTCCTGATCGAGGCATTCATGGTGTGGTTGAGTGTCGCAGCCGTGCTACGGCTTTTCCACGACCTGGTGCGACGCGACACGTACGTCACGAGGTTCCTGAGCGATTCCGCGTATTCGGTCTACCTCTTCCATCACATCCTGGTCGTCATGCTCGGCAGTGCCTTGCTGGATTATCAGATCGGTGCATGGCTGAAGTTCTCGATCGTCTGCGGGACGAGTTTGATCGTTTCGGCCCTGATCCATCGCTTGGTGATCAGCCGGAACCGGGTCGCCCACATGCTGTTCAATGGGAAGTAAGGCCGCGGCTACCTTGCCCGACGAATTGCCTGGCGAACGGGCGCTGGACCGGCGTCTCAGCCCTCCCGCAGCAGCGCCTCGAACGCCTGCGCCGCACGGCTGCGGTGGCGCGCCGCGTGCCGCACCAGGTAAAAGTCACGGCCGGGCAAGCGCACCGCGGCGGC
>DAMCRY010000384.1:0-3863 GCA_032115075.1 Massilia sp. | reverse complement strand
GTGCAGTGCGCGCGGATCGCCGCGATCTCGGTGCCGCCCAGGCGCGCGTTGACGTTGACGCTCCAGGCGTCGAGGCGGGCGATGGCGAACAGCAGGGCGGCCTGGGCCGCGCAGTTCTCGGCCACCAGCATGACGCGGTCGCCGCCGCGCACGCCGAGGCCGCGCAGCAGCGCCGCATACCGCTCGATCTCGTTCTGCAGTTCGGCATAGGTCCAGGTGCGGCCGCCTTCGACGAGGGCGGGCGCGTTCGGCGCATGCCGGGCGTGATGCCGGACGATGTCGCTGATGCGTGGTGGCAGGGAGGCGGGGTCGATCATGGGGCCTGCTTTATACGCGCTTGCGCGCGCGCGGGCAAGGGCCGCTTCCGGGCGGCGCGCCGCGCTCAGCCGGGCAGCGAGAACGCTTCCCGGATCGACACCACCTCTCCGGTCCCGTCGGCGTCATAGCCCGGCAAGGCCGCCACCAGGCCGTGGTAGGCGGGCTGGCGCATCAGCTCCAGCAGCTGGCGCATGGCGGCGCCGTCGAGGGCGTCGCGGCGCAGCGCGAAATAATAGGTCTCGCGCACCAGCGGAATGAAGTCGAGCTTGAACTGCGCCGCGGCCGCGCGCATGCCCATACCGGCGTCGGCCATGCCGCTGGCGATATAGGCCGCCACCGCCGAGTGGGTGAATTCCGCGCTGTTGAAGCCGTTGATCGCTTCCAGCGCCACGCCTTCGGCCGCCAGCATCATCTCGAGCAGCATGCGGGTGCCGGAGCCGGCCTGGCGGTTCACGAAGCGGATCTCGGGACGGGCGAGGTCGGCGAGCGTGCGGACGCCGAGCGGGTTGCCGCGCGCCGCGATCAGGCCCTGCTCGCGTCCCGCGACCCGCACCAGGCAATGCTGTTCCGGATCGAGCCAGCGCAGGTACCAGCTCGCCGTCGGCGCCCCGAAGCGGCCGACCGGCACGTGGAAGCCGGCCAGGTCGCACTCGCGCCGCGCCAGCGCCGTCACCGCATCGGTACTGGTGCGGTAGCGCGAATCGACGGGAAGCAGGTCGCGGTCGACGCAGTCCATCAGCGCCGCCACCGCGAAACCGTGGCTGGCGTCCAGGCGTAGCGGGCGGGTGCGGCCGGCCGTGATGCGTCCCAGCTCCACCTCGAGCTCCGAGGCCAGGCTTTGCAGGGTGGGGGACAGGCGCGCGGCGATGCGGCGGTCGGCCCACACCAGCTTCTGCGCCAGCGGCGTGAGCAGGGTGCCGCGTCCGCGTCCCGTATGCAGCAGCTGTTCGCCGAACAGTTCCTCGGCCGCGCGCAGCAATCCCCAGGCATAGCGGTAGGACAGCTTGACCGATTTCGCGGCTTGCGCGATCGAGCCGGTGTCCTGGATCGACAGCAGCAGGCCGAGCAGGTCGGCGGTGTCGAGCGGCGCCGCGCCCTTGACGCTGATCTCCCAATGCGGGCGAATATGGATATTGAGCATATGCTAAAAATAGCCTATTTCTTGCCGAAAAACATCATGTTAGTCTCCGCAAAACAATAAAAAATTAACGAATGAATATGTTTTTTAAAGCATATTTCGATACCTACAATAATGGAGGGGACAATGGCTGGACTGGGTTTTCTTGACAAGGAACACACGATCGCGGGGCCGGGCTTCAACCGCTGGCTGGTGCCGCCGGCGGCGCTCGCGATCCACCTGTGCATCGGCATGGCCTACGGTTTCTCGGTGTTCTGGCTGCCGCTGTCGAAGGCGCTGGGCATCACCGACCCGATCGCCTACCCGGCCGACATGGGGCTGATGGCGCAGATCCTGGCGACGGATTGCGACTGGAAGATCTCGATGCTGGGCTGGATCTTCACGATCTTCTTCGTCTTCCTCGGCCTGGCCGCCTGGCTGTTCGGCGGCTGGCTCGAGCACGCGGGCCCGCGCAAGGCCGGCCTGGTCTCGGCGGTGTGCTGGTGCGGCGGCCTGGTGATCTCGGCATTCGGCATCTATACCCACCAGATCTGGCTGATGTGGCTCGGTTCCGGCGTCATCGGCGGCATCGGGCTGGGCCTGGGCTACATTTCTCCGGTGTCGACCCTGATCAAATGGTTCCCGGACCGCCGCGGCATGGCGACCGGCATGGCGATCATGGGCTTCGGCGGCGGCGCCATGATCGGCGCGCCGCTGGCCGACAAGCTGATGAAGCACTTCGCCACCCCGACCTCGGTCGGCGTCTGGGAAACCTTCCTGGTGCTGGCCGCGATCTATTTCGTCTTCATGGTGGCCGGCGCGCTGACCTACCGCGTGCCGCCCAGCGGCTGGAAGCCGGAAGGCTGGACTCCGCCGGCCAAGGCCGCCAGCACCATGATCACCCAGCGCCACGTGCACGCCAGCCGGGTCTGGGGCATCCCGCAGTTCTGGCTGATCTGGGGCGTGCTGTTCCTGAACGTCTCGGCCGGCATCGGCATCCTCGCCATGGCCTCGCCGCTGCTGCAGGAAGTCTTCGGCGGGCGCCTGATCGGCATCGACGCCGGCTTCAACGACCTCGACGCGGCGCAGAAAGGCCAGATCGCGGCGATCGCCGCCGGCTTCACCGGCCTGCTGTCGCTGTTCAACATCGGTGGCCGCTTCGCCTGGGCCTCGTGCTCGGACTACATCGGCCGCAAGGCGACCTACTTCGTGTTCCTGGTGCTCGGCTTCTTCCTCTACGCGGCGATCCCGTCGATGGCGCACAACGGCCACCTGGCCCTGTTCGTCGGCTTCATCTGCATCATCCTGTCGATGTACGGCGGCGGCTTCGCCACCGTGCCGGCCTACCTGGCCGACCTGTTCGGCACCCAGATGGTCGGCGCCATCCACGGCCGCCTGCTGACGGCCTGGGCCGCCGCCGGCGTGCTGGGCCCGCTCCTGATCAACTACATCCGCGAGTACCAGATCGAGCATGGCGTGCCGAAGGCCCAGGCCTACGACGTCACCATGTACGTGCTGGCCGGCCTGGTCGTGGTGGGCATCGTGCTCAACGCGATGATCAGGCCGCTGGCGGACAAGCACTTCATGACCGACGCCGAGCTGGCCGCCGAGAAGAAGCTGGCGCAGGAGCGCGACGTCGGTGCCTCCGCCGGCGGCGCGCGCGCCGGCCGCAGCGCGGTCGCCAGCGTCAACCCGGCCGTGACCGCCTTTGCCTGGGCCTCGGTGGCGATTCCGCTGATGTTCGGGGTCTGGGTGACCTTGCAGAAGGCGTCGGTGCTATTCAAGTAGCGTTCCGCACGCGTGGTTTGAACGCGTGGGCGGGAAGACCCGCCCACCCTACGAAAACCGCTGTGCCTTTGTAGGGTGGGCAAGTTTCTTGCCCACGCGTTCAAGCAGCTTGTGAACAACCCCACCACACCTTTAAACGCGTTACGCTATACAGAATCAACCAGGGACGACCCATGAACCACCCCATCATCCCGATCGCCAGCATCGGCAGTGGCACCGAAAACGGCCCCAGCCGCCAGCGCAAGCGCGAAGCCCCCAAGGGCCGCCGCGTCGACCCGCAGTCCCTCGCCGAGGTGCAGGCCCTGCTGGGCAATGAGTCGCGCCGGCGCGACCTGCTGATCGAACACCTGCACAAGATCCAGGACGCGTTCGGCCACCTGTCCAGCCGTCACCTCGCCGCGCTGGCGCAGGAGATGCGCCTGGCCCAGGCCGAGGTCTACGAAGTCGCCACCTTCTACCACCATTTCGACGTGGTGAAGGAGGGCGAGGGCGCGCCGCCCGCCCTGACCGTGCGCGTCTGCGCCGGCCTGTCCTGCGAGATGGCCGGCGCGCGCGAACTGCTGGGGAAACTGCCGGCGCTGCTGGGCCGTGAGGTGAGGGTCCTGGCGGCGCCCTGCATCGGCCGCTGCGAGCAGGCGCC
>DAMCRY010000383.1:0-3864 GCA_032115075.1 Massilia sp. | reverse complement strand
GGAGTGTCTTACCACAACCTGCGCCAGTTCGGGCCGTCCGGGGCGGCGGCCTCGCGGGCCTTCGACGGGTGGCTGCAGCAGACCATGGCGCGGGAGCCGGCGGCGCGCACGGACGCGCTGCTGAAATGGAGCGGGGCGCCGATGGCAAGGGTGGCGCATCCGCGCGAGGAGCACCTGCTGCCCCTGATGGTGGCGGCCGGCGCCGCCGAAGGCGAGCCGGCGGCGTGCGTGTACCACGAGGAGGATTTTTTCGGCAGCCTGACCGTCTCGAGCTTCCGTTTCGGCGGGGCGTCCGGCTGAATCGCGCATCGCCGGCGTGCAGGCGAGAGTGCAGGCGAAAGCACAGGCGAAATTCGGCGCGCGGCCGGGAAATCAGGTGCCGCGCTTGCCGCGCATCGCTTCCTCTGCCTTCAGCGCCGCCTTTTCCTCGGCGATGCGCGCCTTCTCCGCCATCTCGGCCGCGTGCTTCGCCAGCGCGGCGGTGCGGGTTTCCGGCGTCTCCAGGCTGATCCGCCCCAGCGCGCCGGTGCGGTAGTCGTGCAGCAGCACGTGGGCCGCCTTCTCGTAGTCGTACTCGCCGCCGCGCACGCGGAAACCGCGGCGCGCCGCCACGTGCTCGATCACGGCGATGCCGTCCAGGCCCTCGGTCTTGAAGCCGTAGCGCGCCGTGAGCAGCTGCGGGTAGCGCTCGAGCAGCAGGTTGCCCAGGAATTCCGCCACCTCTTCCTCGATCAGCGCGTTCGAGCCGACCGCATGGCTGGCCGCCAGCATCAGGCCGTCGCTGGCCATGGCGATCTTCGGCCACAGCATGCCCGGGGTGTCGACCAGCACGATGTGCTTGCCGAGGTAGAGCTTCTGCTGGGTCTTGGTGACGGCCGGCTCGTCGCCGACCTTGGCCACGCGCTTCTTCAGCAGCGCGTTCATCAGGGTCGACTTGCCGACGTTCGGGATCCCCATGATCATGATGCGCAGCGGCTTGGTCGGCACGCCGCGGTGCGGGGCCAGCGACTGGCAGATGTCGGGGATGCGGGCGACGTCGGCCGGTTTCTTGGTCGTCATCGGATACGCCGTCACGCCGTCCTGGGCATCGTAATAGGCCTTCCAGGCGGCGGTGGCGGCCGGGTCGGCCAGGTCGATCTTGTTCAGGATCTTCAGGCAGGGACGCTGGCGGAACTTGCGCAGTTCCTCGACCAGCGGGTTGCAGCTCGCCTCGGGCAGGCGGGCGTCGAGGACTTCGATCACCAGGTCGGTGTTCTCCATCTGCTCGGCGGCTTCCTTCTTGGCCGCGTTCATGTGCCCCGGGAACCATTGAATGGACATGCTGTGCTCTCTTAATCTTCGATTCGAGGCGCTATTTTACGCTGCCGGACGAAACCGACCGGCGCGAACTGGCGCCACGGCAGCCCGGCGCCGCCGATCGATGCAAACCTGTTGATCCTCTGCAACGCATCCGCGCGCCTGCGGCGCACAATGGGGTTTTCGCGCAACCGAGCCGCTTCACGGAGGACCACCATGCACCAGGCACCCAGGACGACGCTGACCCGCTGGATTGTGTTCGGCGTGCTATGCGGGCTGATCGGCATCGCCTGCATGGTCGAACGCTTCCCGCTGCTGCCGGGCTGAACGCGCCGGCGGCTCAGGCGGCGTCGGCGTAGAACACGTCCAGCGTCGGGAAGCGCGGCCTGGCGCGGATGCAGTCCCACAGGTAGACCGCCAGGCCCAGGTCGCCCGTCCACAGCGAATAGCGCAGCTGCCCGTAGGCCAGCGCATCGCGCTCGCACTGCGCCATCGCGTGCATGGCGAAGGCGCGGGCACGCTGTAGCCACACCGGGTCCCCGGTGCGCGCGTGGAGGACCAGGAAGGCGTAGCCGTTGCCGGCCGTTCCGTGGCACAGGTTCGACCCCTTGGCCAGCGGGCCGGCCGCCCAGGTCGCCTCGCCCGCCGCCAGCAGGAGGTCGTCGAGCTGCGGGCCGGGAAAGCCGGCCAGGCTGATGACGAAGCCCGGCGCGCCGTGGCAGAACTGCAGCAGTTTCTTGGCGTTTTCCCGTTCGCTGCCGTCCAGCTGCGGGTGCCAGTTCGCCCGCCCCGCTTCCCATATCGCCGTGCGGCGCACGGTGTTGGCGATGCAGTCCTGCCAGCGTTGCCAGTCCTCGGGGGCGAGCAGGCGCCGGCCCCGGATCAGGGGCAGCGCCGTCGCCACGAAGCCGTGCACCGCGTCCAGGTAGCTGCTTTGGCGGCCATACAGGTCCTGGATCCAGTAGGCGCAGCCGTGCCGCCCGGACCATTCCAGCTCCGACCACAAGCTCGCCGCGGTCTCGCGGAACAGGGTGGCCCAGGTCTGCGCGCCGCTGCGCTCGTGCAGGAACAGCGCGGCCAGCAGGGTGCCGGGCGCGCCCCACATCAGTTCGCGCGCAGGGTGGCCGCGGTTGGCGGCGACCAGCCGGGCCAGCGCGTTTTCCAGCTCATCTGGCAAGCCGGCGGCGCGCGCCGGGCGGCGCGGCAAGGCCATCATCAGGATGGCCGTGTCGCCCATCAGGAAGGAGGCCTGCTCGCCCGGCGCATTCGCGTCCAGCCATGCGCGGTTGGCGGCGAGCAGCGGCTCCCATGCTTCCAGGTAATCGCGCGCCAGGGTCGCGGCCCCGCAGTCCCGCAGGTAGTGCAGCGCCCAGGCGACGCCGGCGGCGCCGTGGTAGAGCGGGGTCTCGACGGAGTCTAGCTCCTCGCCCTCGCGGTCGAGGGGATGGACCGGCCAGTAGCGCGCGCCGCGATACTGCGCTTCGGTGTGCGCCACGATGCGGCGGATCGCGGCGCGCGCGGCTTCTTCGTTCCAGGCTTGCGCCAGCAGGGGCTCGTGGCGCGCGGGGTCATGCAGCATGTCGATCGATGGAAAGCTGAACGGGACGGCAAGTGTCGCACATCCTCAGCGCACCGGGCCACAAGCGCTCGGCGGCAGCGGCCGTGCCGGATCGAAGGCCGACAGCCGGGCGCGCGCGGCCTTGCGGTCCTTGGCGTACTCGGTCAGGTAGCGCGTCCTTTCCTCGCTCTGCCATTCGGCATCCGACACGCCTTCCATGCTGCGGGCGCGACTGGCGTAGACCCGGCCCTGCAGGCGCGGCACCAGGAGGCGGTCGGGGTCCGTGTTCTCGCGCAGCAGGTAGCCGTCGACGTCGCGCAGCACCAGCGGCAGCGCGGGTGCGCCGTCGGTCATCAGCTTGCCGAACACGTTCAGCTTGACCTCCGTGGGACCGGTCTCGAGCACCTCGTTGAAGGTGGCCACCGCGAAGGGACGGCCGGCCGCATCGTCGACGCGGCCGGTGACGATGTAGCGGCCCGCCTGGCGCACGTCGAGGCCCAGGTAGAAGTCCAGCGAGCCGCTATCGAGGCTCTCGCGCACCTTGCCGGTCCAGGTGGCGGGCAGCACCGGCGTGTGGATGACGTCGAACAGCGCGAAGCCATTGCGTCCGCCCGCCGTGTAGCGCACCTCGGTGCGGATGGTGCCGTGAAAGCCGGCCAGGCCGGTCTGGCTCGGCGCCAGCACGCCGGCGAAGGCATTGTCGCCGGCCACCGGATCGGCGCCGCCACCGTCGTCGGCGAAGGCCATCTCCACCTGGGGCGTGGGACGACTGGCGCCGTAGGTCATGCCCTGGGCGACCGCCCGCGTGATCACCAGCGGCAGGACCTCCCCTTTCGCGTTCACGGCGCGCAGCGAGAAGGCGGCGGCCTCGCCGGCGGCCAGGTAGACGTGCGATTGCGAGGTCTGCAACAGCACCGCCGTGTTGGCCTTGCCGCCCTCGACGCGCATCGGGTTCGTCTCGAGGACCGGCTGGTTCGGATGCACCTGGTCCGGGTTCTGGGAAACCGGAC
>DAMCRY010000382.1:0-3868 GCA_032115075.1 Massilia sp. | reverse complement strand
GACTGGAGGCCCGACTGGTGGGCTGCCGGCCGGCCCGCCGAGCTGCGCATCGACGTCGTGCACCGCCCCGACGACCTGGACCGCGAACTCGAGGAGCTGTACCGCCGCATGTGCCGGCCCGGCCACTGCCTGCACGGCATGGCGGCGGTGCCGGTCGGGGTGCCCGGGCTGGTGTTCCGCCACCGCGAGGCCGACGGCGAGCATTACGTCTACGCGGAAGACGTGGGCAGGCGGTGCCTGGCCGGCTATACGGTGTTCAACCGCCTGGTCGAGCTGGACCGGCGCGCCGACCGCCACCTGCGTGCGCCGCATTCGAAGTATGCGGACGGCTACCAGCGGCGCGGCATCGCCAGCGCCGTCTATCGCTGGTGGCTGGGGCAGGGCAACTGCCTGATCAGCGGGGCGCGCCAGTCGGTCGGCGCGCACGCCCTCTGGCATGCGCTGGCGCGCGACACCGGCCTGGTCTACGTGGAACTGCGCGACAAGCGTCTGCGTCACCTGCCGTGCAGTACGGCGCCCTGGCTGCGCGACGACTTCCATACCCGCATGATCCTGCTGGGGGAGGGCTGGAGCCTGGAGCGGCTGGCCGCCTGCGCCGGGCTGCGCGAGGATGGCGCGCCGCTGCGCTAAAGTGTGCGGCACGGCGCCCTCGATTCGCCGCATAATGGCAGTTCGACAAGCATCTGCCGGCGCGCCGCCGGCGCTACCGACCAAATACAAGGACGCGATGAGCACCACCACCCGCAAGGCCGCCGGCCCCGCCTACGAAGTCAGGAAGTCCCCCATCCATGGCAACGGCGTGTTCGCGCTCAAGCCGATCGCCGCGGGCGAACGCATCATCGAGTACCGGGGCGAACGCATCGGCTGGGACGAGGCGACCGAGCGCGCGGCCAGGGCCGGAGGCCCGATCAACCACACCTTCTATTTCACGCTGGCCGACGGCCGCGTGATCGACGGGGGCAGCCGCGGCAACGCGGCGCGCTGGATCAACCACGCCTGTTCGCCCAACTGCGAAGCCTTCGAGGACGAGGGCCGGGTCTATATCCACGCGATGCGCGACATCGAACCGGGCGAGGAACTGAACTACAATTACGCCCTGATCTACGACGAGCGCCACACGCCTGCCCTGAAAAAGCTGTTCGCCTGCCGCTGCGGCACGCCCGGCTGCACGGGCACCATGCTGGCGCCGAAGAAGCGCACCAGGAAAAACAAGAACACCTGACGCGACCACCCGAACGCACCGCCAGAAAGAATCCGATGAAACCCGTTGTCCGCAGCCTGCTGGAAACCGACCTGTACAAGTTCACCATGTGGCAGGCCCTCCTGCACAGTCATCCGGGCGCGAACGGCGAATACGAATTCCGCTGCCGGAACCAGCCGGCCTATCCGCTGGCCGAGCTGAAGGACGACGTCGAGCGCGAGCTCGACCACCTGTGCGAGCTGATGTTCACGGAAGATGAGGTGGCCTACCTGCGCGGCCTGCGTTTCATCAAGAGCGATTTCGCCGACTTCCTCACGCTGTTCCGCTTCCAGCGCAAGTTCATCCAGGTCACCACCGACGGCCCGCACCTGCGGATCCACGCGGCCGGCCCGCTGGTGCACGTGATGGGCTTCGAGATCTTCGTCCTCTACATCGTCAACGAACTGTATTTCCGCCGCTTCGACCGCGAGGCGGGGCTGAAGGAAGCGCGGGTGCGCCTGGCGCAGAAGATCGAGGAACTGCGCGCCTTCGAGGCCGAGCCGAAGCGCGCCACGCCGTTCGAGTTCTTCGACTTCGGCGTGCGCCGCCGCTTTTCCAGCGAGTGGCACGACGAGGTGGTGGCGACGATGGCGCGCGAGCTGCCGCAGTTCTTCAAGGGCACCTCGAACGTCTACCTGGCCAAGAAATACAACCTGGTGCCGATCGGGACCATGGCGCACGAGTACCTGCAGGCCTACCAGGCCTTCGGCGTGCGCCTGCGCGACTTCCAGAAGGCGGCGCTCGAAGACTGGGTGCAGGAATACCGCGGCGACCTGGGCACCGCGCTCACCGACGTGGTGGGCATGAACGCCTTCCTCGACGACTTCGACCTCTATTTCGCCAAGCTGTTCGACGGCCTGCGCCACGACTCGGGCGACCCGGTCGAATGGGGCGAGAAGGCGCTCGCGCACTACGCGCGCCTGCGCATCGACGCGCGCACCAAGCGCATGGTGTTCTCGGATGCGCTGACGGTGCCGAAGGCCCTGATGCTGTACCGGCACTTCGCCGACCGCACCATGCTCGGCTTCGGCATCGGCACCAAGCTGACCAACGACACCCCGTATCCGGCCCTGAACATCGTGATGAAGCTCACCCGCTGCAACGGCCAGCCGGTGGCCAAGCTGGCCGATACCCCGGGCAAGTCGATGTGCACCGACGAGACCTTCCTGGCCTATCTGCGGCAGGTATTCAACCACCCCGCCGAAGACTGAGCGGACTGCGGCACCACGGTTTTGCACGCGCGGACGGCGTCGGCGTCGCGGCGCATCCGACTGGCGGTGGAGCCGTCCACCCTCCATCTTGCCGGGTTTGCGCGACCCGCCACCTTCGCCGATCGCGCTGCGCGGGCGCGCCGCGGCACGCATTGCGCTTCTTCTCCTGTATAGTGAACCGTTATTGACCTGATAATCAGATTTGTTCAAATCGATTGGATTTGCGTCTGTTTAATTTCTTTTTGTTAATAGTATTTGACGGATTCGTTCATATCAAACGCATTTCACCGGCGCAAGCCCTTTTTTTGAGGGAATTCGGCAAATCGGCTATACTATGTCAATAGACAGGACCGCAAATGCAGAGCAAGTTCACCGAAGAGGACCCGATCCTCACCACCAGCGCCGCGGCCCGGATGCTGGGCGTCGCGACCAGCACCGTGCAGTTGTGGATGGAGAGCGGCGCCATTCCTTCGTGGAAGACCCCGGGCGGACACCGCCGCACCCGGCAGAGCACGATCCAGGCGATGCTGGAGCGCGCCGGGCCGCTGTCCGGCGCATTGTCCGGCGAGACGACCGCGCCCGTGGTGACCGATCCCGAGTTCATGCTCGAGGGCGACGAGACCTATCCGATGGCGGGGGACGAGGCGCGCCGCCTGGCCGCGCTGGCCGCATCGGGCCTGGTCGACACCCTGCCGGAAGAGCGCTTCAACCGCATCGTGCGCCTGGCCGCCACCGTGACCGGTTCGCCGATCGCGCTGGTGTCGCTGCTGACGGCGCGCCGCCAGTGGTTCAAGGCGCGCGTCGGCCTCGGTCCCCAGGAAACGCCGCGCGAATGGGCCTTCTGCTCGCACGCGATCCTGCAGGACGCGCCCTTCATGGTCGAAGACGCCGCCACCGACGAGCGCTTCCGCGAGAATCCCCTGGTGCTGGCCGAGCCCCACATCCGTTTCTATGCCGGGGTGCCGCTGCGCGACCGCGCCGGCATGCCGATGGGGACCCTGTGCGTGATCGACCGCGAGCCGCGCCGCCTGCGCACGGCCGAACTGCAGGCCCTGTGTGACCTGGCCGACATCGCCTCGTCCGAGATCCAGGCCAAGACCGGCCAGTAGTCTACGCCGGGAGCATGACAGGCCGGTGACAATGCGAGAGCTTGTCGCCCGCGCCGATGCGTTATGCTCGGGGTGTCGTGCGATGCCCGCACCCACGCCCCGGAGACCGCCATGCGCCTTGCCGCCGTCCTGTTGTCCCTTGCCGCTTCCAGTCTTGCCGTGTCTGGCTTCGTCTTTGCCGCAGCCGCCCAGGCGGCGCAGGATCGCGCCATCGCGCCTGCCGCAGAAGTCGCCGCGGCCGCCGACGCGGCCAGTGCGTGGCTCGCCCTCACGGACGCCGGCGAGCACGGGAAAGGCTGGGCCGCCAG
>DAMCRY010000381.1:0-3900 GCA_032115075.1 Massilia sp. | reverse complement strand
CGCCACGCTGCGCTGGATCCCGCGCCACAAGAACGGCCGCGCCGACGCCCTGTCGCAGCGCGCGGCGCATGAGGAACACCATGAAGATGCCGATGCAAGAACCGAAGACTGATCTCGCCACCTGGCGTCCCCGCCTGGCCGCTTTGGCGGCCGGCTCGAGCGGCGGCGGCGGCGCCCACGACAGCACCCACCTGGAGCGGGTCTGGCGCAATGCCCAGGCCCTGCTGGCCCAGCACCCGGAGGCCGACGCACTGGTCGTGATGGCGGCCTGCTACCTGCACGACCTGGTCAACCTGCCGAAGGACGACCCCGACCGGGCCCAGGCCTCGACCCGCTCGGCCCAGCTGGCGCGCCACCAGCTGGCCTGGATGGATTTCCCGCGGGACCGCCTGGACGCCGTCGCCCATGCCATCGAAGCGCACAGCTTCTCGGCCAACATCCCGGCCGCGTCGCTGGAGGCGAAGATCGTGCAGGACGCCGACCGCCTAGACGGACTGGGCGCGGTCGGCCTGGCGCGCATGTTCTACATCGCCGGCCGCATGGGCAGCGGGCTGGCGCATCCGGAGGATCCGCTCGGGCTGGAACGGGAATTCGACGACCGCCGCTACGCGCTCGACCACATCATGGTGAAGCTGGCGAAGCTGCCGGACATGATGCAGACGCGCGGCGGCCGCGCGCTGGCCGAGGAACGGCTGGCGCGGCTGATGGCGTTTCGGGCTGAATTCGCCTCCGAGAACGGCAGCGCTTAGGCTCGCCCGCCTGCCTTCGCAACGCGCCCCGGCCAGGCCAGCCAGGTCGGTCGCCGTCAAGGCCAGCGAGCCGGGCTCCGGCACGTCGGGCGGCGGCTCGACGTCGATAACGCCGGGGTACACGTCGCCCCGATCGCTTAGCCCGTCGTATTCCAAAAGCGACCGAATCGGCGGTGCCGCCGGACGGCAGTCCCACGGCATGACCTGCGGTGCAGGGTGTCGAAATCCGGGCAGACATCATCGGTGACATTAATACCAGCTCGAACGAAGCCAGCTCAGGTCAATTGCTTCTCCCGCGCAAGGCGCTGCCGCTCCAATGCGTCTTCTCTCAACCAGATCTTGACGAGAGGGCCCGATTTTACGGAAGCATTGTAGATACTGAATTCCTTTACGCTCTTCGGAGCGACGATAACCGTCTCGGCGAAGCCGCGACTGGTGCTCCTGTTGATATCGCTGTGTTCAAGGAAAAAGGAAACGTAGCTGTCGGTTGGATTCTCGACAATCAGATAAAAATCGGCAACCTCATCGCGCCGGAACAAACTTCCCCGGTTAACGACGTTGCGCGCGACCAGGCGAACATCACAATCGTACAGCCTGCATGCCGCGTCCAGCCATGGCGAGCCGCGCGCCTTGATCTCCTCCAGGACGCTGTCCGGCCTGTCCTTCCCGATCTGGTAGCGGTAAACCCGGTCGAACAGCACTTTTTCTTCCTTGCGAATGCGCTCTTCCTCGCTGCGCTGGTACTTGAGCGCCTTGATATCGCGGTCAACGGCGATTGCCCAGTCCTGACCGAGTTCCACACCCTTGGCTACGCACATTTCGCCTACACCCGGATAACCACCGAAAAAACCGGTCCCGGGCGTCCATTCATGGTGCTCATACATGCAGCGCGGAGTAATCGGCACACCCTGCTCGAGCGCCTTGGTATACCACGCAATGCTCCTGCGTCGATCAGCCGCCGTCCCCTTGCCGTTTTCACTGCACCATCCGACATTGTGCTGTGCGCCCCCCATGCCTTGCTCGGCCAGCCGGAGCCAGTACCGGAAAGCTGCCGTCCAGCCGGTCGGCTCGGCGCCGATTCGCACCAGATTGCCCGCATTGACCAGGCTGTCGAAATCCCGGGTAAAGGTCTGGTCCGCGAGCGCCTCGGCTTCGCGCTGTTTCTTTTTCTCTGCCAGCGTTTGCCTGAGGCTGTCGATCCTGGCTGCGAGGAAATCATTTGCCAGAGCGTTCGTATTGTGCTCGGGGGCAAACTTCCCATCCAATACATCCATCTCCTTGTCGACGCCCATACGGGTGACTTCCTGATGCGTGAGTCCACGAGCCTGACCGAATTCGATCGCCAGTTGCATGAATGCTTTCTGCGAAACGATCCATTCGGCCAACGACGCGTGGACTGTATGGATTTGCTTGCCGGCGGCATGCGAAGCACTCTCCAGTTCGTCGAGTCTCTTCTGCAGCGCCCGTTTTTCTCGCAGCAAGTCGGCATTCTCCGCTTCCAGTTGCCGCACGCGACCGTTCGCGATCGACACCCTCTGAATCAGTGCCGTATTCGTGCCGATCAGCTCGGTAGTAATCTGCGACTGCACATGACTCGACGCGTCGTCGAACGCGCGCTTGACTTCGTCTCCTGCGGACATGCTCGCTCCATCCTTCACAAATTATTGTAGCCAGGTTCCCGCTCCAACGGGGGCGGACATCGCTCGCGATGCTAACATGACTTGCATTGCCCAGTGTTAATATAGTGCTTCGACATTCGTCCGGACTTTCCATGCGCAGTGCGACCGACGCCATCCCTGTTTCCGGCAAGCTGAACTTCGTCCTGGTCTGCATCTTCATCGACATGCTCGGGATCGGCCTGATCGTGCCCGTGATGCCGCTGCTGGTCGGCCAGTTCGTCCCTGGCCGTGACGACCAGGCCCTGTGGTTCGGCGTCCTCGCCACCACCTTCGGCCTGCTGCAGTTCCTGTTCATGCCTGCGCTCGGCGCACTGAGCGACCGCGTCGGCCGCCGCCCGGTGCTGCTGTATTCGATGGGCGGCATGTGCCTGAACTTCCTGATCACGGCCTGGGCGCCGAGTCTGTTCTGGCTGTTCGCCGGCCGCATCGTCGGCGGCATGTCCTCGGCCAGCATGTCCGTGGCCGCCGCTTATGCCTCGGACATCTCGACCAGGGAAAACCGCGCGAAGAGCTTCGGCAAGATCGGCGCCGCCTTCGGGCTCGGCTTCATCTGCGGCCCGATGCTGGGCGGCCTGCTGGGCGACGCCGACCTGCGCCTGCCCTTCTACGTGGCGGCCCTGCTGGGCGGCGCCAACCTCATCTACGGTTACTTCTTCGTGCCCGAGTCGCTCGCGCCCGGCGAACGCGCGCCCTTCGATTGGAAACGCCTGAATCCGCTGACGGCGCTGCTGCGGCTGGTGCGCCGCAAGGACATCCGCGGCCTGGTGGTCGTCATCGCCCTGGTCACCTTCGGCCAGATGATGCTGCAGTCGACCTGGGTGCTGTACACCACCTTCCGCTTCGGCTGGACCCCGCGCGACAACGGCATCGCCATGTTCTGCGTCGGGCTGGTCTCGGCGGTGGTGCAGGCCGGGCTGCTGGCGGTGCTGGTCCGGCGTTTCGGCGAGCTGCGCCTGTCACTGCTCGGGATCTCCTCGGGCGTGCTGGCCTTCCTGGCCTACGGCCTCGCGACCCAGGGCTGGATGATGTACCTCATCATCCTGTGCAACGTGCTGGCCTTCGCGGCCGCTCCGGCCCTGCAGGCGATCGTCTCGAAGGCGACGCCGGCGGGCCAGCAGGGCGAGCTGATGGGCTCCCTGCAGTCGATCTCCAGCCTCGGCGTCATCGTCACGCCGCTGGTCGGCACGGCGATCCTGGCGCAGGTCAGCCACCTGCCGCCGGACGACTGGCGCGTCGGCAGCCACTTCCTCCTGTGCGCCGCGATGCAGGCGCTCGCCGTGCTCGTGGCTTGGCATTACTTCCGCAACCATCGCGACCGTCTGGCCGCCGACAACCAGGGCGCGCTCTGATGCCGGCGGCGGTGCTGGCCGCGATGCTGTGCGCGGCGCTGCTGCTCGCGGCGGCCGCGCCCTCGCTGGCGATGCTGCTGGCCGCGAGCCTGGTGATGGGCCTTGCAGCCACGCTGGCGCAGG
>DAMCRY010000380.1:1232-3902 GCA_032115075.1 Massilia sp. | reverse complement strand
GCGGCCCTGTGCGTGCTGCCCCTGCTGGGGCTTCCCGTCGTCCAGCGGCGCGAGGATGGCATGCTGCTCAAGATCCCGATCCTGGTCGCGAGCTTTCTTTTGCTTGGATAACGTGAGGTCGACGATGCACCTGCTGGAAGTGGACGGGCTCGGCATGCGGTTTTCGGGACAGGCGCTGTTTCGCGGCCTGTCGTTCGCCTGTGGACCCGGCGTGGTGGCCCTGATGGGCGAGAACGGCGCCGGCAAGTCGACCCTGCTGTCGCGGCTGGCGGGCGTGCATCCGGCGCAGGAGGGCAGGGTGGTGGTCGGTGGCCATGAGCTGGACGGTCCCGGCCAGGCGCCGCAGAAGGCGCGCCGTCAGCTGGCCTGGGTGCCCGACGAATCGGTCGCCTACGAGTTCATGACGGGGAACGAGTTCCTGCGCATGGTGCTGGCGCTGCGCGGCCAGGCCGAGGCGCCGGACTTGCCTGGCCTGGTCGAGGGCTTCGGCCTGGCGCCGCATACGGGCCGGCGCTTCGGCGAGATGTCGCTCGGCACGCGCAAGAAGTTCATGCTGGCGAGTGGACTGGCAAGCGACGCCAGGGTGGTCCTGATGGACGAGCCGACCAACGGCATCGATGCGGGCGCGAAGGCCCTGCTGCTCGAGCGCTTCCGGCAGGGCCGGGACAGCCGGCTGTTCTTCTTCTCGACGCACGACGCCGAAGCGGTCGCGCGGTCCGGCGCCCAGGTGTTCACGCTGGCGGGGAAGGGCGGCCTGCAGGCCGCCTGAGGAAAGGCGGAGCGGCGCCGCTCAGCGGCGGTGCTGCTTCATCGCCGAGGCGACTTCGCGCTTGGCGTCGCGGTCCTTCTCGGTGGCGCGCTTGTCGTGCTGCTTCTTGCCCTTGGCCAGGCCGATCTCGCACTTCACGCGGCCGCCCTTGAAGTGGAGGTTGAGCGGCACCAGGGTGTAGCCGGAACGCTCGACCTTGCCGACCAGCTTGTCCAGCTCGGCGCGGTGCAGGAGCAGCTTGCGGGTGCGCAGCGCTTCCGGATGGCTGAAGGCGGACGCCGTGGTCAGGGCGCTGATGTGCGCGCCGAACAGGAACAGTTCGCCGTTACGCACGACGACATAGGCTTCCTTGATCTGGACCTTGCCTTCGCGGATGGCCTTGACTTCCCACCCCTCGAGCACGATGCCGGCTTCGTACCGGTCCTCGATGAAGTAGTCGAAAAAAGCTTTTTTATTGTCAACAATACTCATGAAATAGCGAAAATCCGCGTCTCGGTTAAACTACTGCTGTGGCGACAGGGTAAGAACCCATGGCGCAAAATGCAACTCGTCCAACATCATAACAAACGGTTGACCAATGGCAGTAGTACACAAATCAGTTTTTCTCGGCTATAGCACGGAGCAAATGTTCGACCTGGTCGCCAAGGTCGAAGATTATCCGAAATTCCTCCCCTGGTGCGGCGGCGTGAAGGTGCTGGAACGCACCGATAACAAGCTGGTGGCCTGCCTGCAGATTAATTTCCACGGCGTGAAGCAGAGCTTCACCACCTCCAACCACAACAACCGCCCGACGCAGATGAAGATGCACCTCGTCGACGGGCCGTTCAAGATGATGGAGGGAACCTGGAGTTTCAAGGCCCTGCGCGAGGACGCCTGCAAGATCGATTTCGACCTGCAGTACGAGTTCTCCAGCATCATCCTGGAACAGATCATCGGTCCGGTGTTCGGCATGATCGCCAACAGCATGGTCGATTCCTTCTGCAAGCGCGCCGAGGCGATCTATGGTTGAGGCGGCCGACATGCTGGCGATCACGGTCTGCTACGCCACCGCGCGCGAGGAATTCCTGCGCCCGCTGCAGGTCGCGCCCGGCACCACCATCGGCCAGGCCATCGAGATGAGCGGTGTGCTGGAAGCCTATCCGGACATCAATCTCACTACCCAGCCGGTCGGCATCTACGCCAGGAAGAAGACACTGGAGACGGTGCTGCGCGCGCGCGACCGCATCGAGATCTACCGGCCGCTGGTGGCCGATCCCAAGGAATCGCGCCGCAAGCGGGCCGCGAAACGGGAAGGCGGCGCCCCGCCGCAGGCTGCCTGAGGGGCCATTCGGGCCCGATCCGTGGCATTTGTGTATCCCGGGATACGCAAATTGCATATCGATAAGATAATTCGGAGCGGTTCGCGGTATCATGTGGATGAGCTGGCGGCGGGGCGGCCCCGTTGCCGGACTCGCTAGTCCGCGGCGCGGTCGGCCTGGGCGGAGGCCCGGATCGCGGCAGTCCGCTGCCGACCGCCGCTGCGCCCTTGCTCGCGTCCGTGTCCGCGCCCATGTCCGATCCATGCTGATTACCCTGAGCCTCCTGTTGGTCACCACTGCGCTGTCGGTGGTCATGTTGCTGGTGCTGTCCTCGCTTGCGGGCAGCAAGGTCGCCGGCATCCGCGAGTGGGGCCAGGCCAACGCGCTGGCCGTGATCGCGCTGCTGCTGTTCGCCGCGCGCGGCGCGGTTCCCGATGTGCTGAGCATCGAGCTGGCCAATGCGCTGTACCTCGGCACGATCACCCTGATCTTCGCCGGCTTCCGGCGATTTCTCGGGCTCTCCGTGCCGTGGCGGCCATTGGCGGCCGGCTCGCTGGCCGCGATCTCAGGCATCGTCTTCTTCCACCACGTGGTCGAGTCGGC
>DAMCRY010000380.1:421-1222 GCA_032115075.1 Massilia sp. | reverse complement strand
GCGGCTTCGTGCCGGAATTCCTGACGATCGAGGTGGCCAACGCCTGCTATCTGGTGACGGTGTCGCTGATGTACGCGGGCTTCCGGCGCCACCTCGGCCTGCCGGTGCCGGTCCGGCTGCTGGCCGCCGGTTGCCTGGCCGCCTTCGCCGGGGTGGTCGTGTTCCACTACGGTCCCGAATCGCTGTCCCTGCGCATCACCTCGGTGTCGATCTACCACGCCGGCGTCTGCTTCGCCATCTACGCCAGCGTGCCGGTCCAGCGCGAGCCGCGCCTGCGCTATTCCTTCGCCTTCACGCGGATCGCGGCGCTGGCGCTGGGCGTCGGCCATGCCTGCCGCGGCGCCTTCTATGCCTTCGATGCCCACGTGCCGGTCTTGCTGCTCGAGCCGGCCACCATCAACATGGCGTTCTTCGCGATCGGCACGCTGGCCATGCCCGGCCTGACGCTGGGCGCCGTGATGATGGCGAATGCACGCATCCTTTCCGAGACCGCCTACGCCGCCGACCACGACCACCTGACCGGCGCCTCCTCGCGCCGCGCCTTCTTCGACGTGGCCGGGCGCGAGCTGGCCCGCGCCCGGCGCCGCGGGGGCAGCGTCGGCCTGCTGCTGGTGGATGCCGACCACTTCAAGCGCATCAACGACACCTATGGCCACGGCGTCGGCGACGAGGTGCTGCGCGACCTGGTCCGGCGCACGCTCGACGTGATCCGCAAGGACGACTATTGCGCGCGCCTGGGCGGCGAGGAATTCGCGGTCCTGCTGCCCGATACCAGCCGAGAGACCGCCCAGGTGGTGGCGG
>DAMCRY010000380.1:0-282 GCA_032115075.1 Massilia sp. | reverse complement strand
CGGCCCTGTACGCGGCCAAGAAAGGCGGCCGCAACCAGGTGGTGAGCGCCGGGATGGCGCCGCACACGGCTTAGGCGAGGCCGGCAGCCGGCCAATGGCGGATGGCCGGGCTCAGCGGCACTCGGCCAGGATCCTGTTGGCGCGCGCCAGTTGCGCGGCGCGTTCCTCGTCGGTGGCGATGCTGCGCTCGCCGCTGGCGTCGACATGGGTGATGCGGATGCCGGACTCCACCTGCGCCCGCACCTGGAGCGCGCTCCGGCAGCGCTCGGCCAGCTCGCGCTG
>DAMCRY010000379.1:0-3908 GCA_032115075.1 Massilia sp. | reverse complement strand
CGCGGGTCGTGCGCCTGGATCCGTCGGTCTCGGTGCGCCTCGATGCGCACGGCCTGCTGCCCGCGGCCCCGCTGGACTGGGTGCTGCCGGTCGGCGCGCAGGGCGTGGATTATGTGTACGAGGGGAACGCGGCGGCGCCGCCGACGTCGTCGATCGCGCGCCACTTCGCGCCGCTGACGGCCGGCGAAGCCGCGCGCGTGCTGCATTACTGCACCGTGGAGCTGCCTGGGAAATACCGAACGGTGGAGGCGGCATCGGACTATTTCGACACGCCGCGGATCTGGCAGCTCGCGCTGTACGACCATGCGGGCGCGGCGACGCGGCTGCGCTACCTGCTGGATGGCGAGCATGCCCGCCTGCTGGACGACGATGCGGGGGCGCCGGGCTGGTCGACCGAGCTACCCGCCGCCAAGCTGTATGCGGCGCTGGAACATGGCGAGTCGCTGACCTCGATGTACATGCGGATCAACGACACCGTCTTCGATGCCGCGACCGAAGCGGCGCTGGCGGACGTCGACGTGGTGGACGATCCCCTGATCCGCTGCCTGTTCAGCGATACCTTCGGGGCCTACCAGGCGGCGCAGCTGCGCCGCCTGCTGGCGCGCGATGGCGGCGGCCCGGCGCTCGACTGATCGAACCATTCCTACGAAATGCAAAAGGGCCAGGATCACCTGGCCCTTTCTATTGCTCTATTGCTTTATTTCGCTGCCACTGCCGGTGCCGGTGCCGGTGCCGGTGCCGGTGCAGCGGCCGGCTCGTCCAGCGTGATCGCCTTCAGGCCCAGCACCTTGCTGCTCTGCAGGCGAATGCGGTTGGCCAGGGCCGGATCGCTGTTCAGCTTCTGGCCGTAGGACGGCACCATTTCCTTCAGCTTGGCGTCCCATGCCGGGGTCGCCAGCTGGTCCTTGAACGAGGACTGCTTGAGCACCTTCAGCATGATCGGGGCGGCGGTCGAGGCGCCGGGCGAGGCGCCCAGCAGGGCGACGATGCTGCCGTCGGCCGAGCCGACCACTTCGGTGCCGAACTGCAGCAGGCCGCCGGTCGGCGAATCCTTGACGATCTGCACGCGCTGGCCGGCGGTGGCCAGGGTCCAGTCTTCCATCTTCGCGTTCGGCAGGTATTCGCGCAGGGTGGCCAGGCGGTCTTCCGGGTTCAGCATGACCTGCTCGACCAGGTACTTGGTCAGCGGGATGTTGTCGATGCCGGCTTGCAGCATCGGACGCACGTTCCCGGCGCCGACCGAGGCCGGCAGGTCGATCCAGGAGCCGTTCTTCAGGAACTTGGTCGAGAAGGTGGCGAAGGGGCCGAACAGCAGGGTCTTCTTGCCGTCGATGATGCGGGTGTCGAGGTGCGGGACCGACATCGGCGGCGAGCCGACCGAGGCCTTGCCGTAGACTTTGGCGTGGTGCTGGTTGACGAGTTCCGGATTGGTGGTCACCAGGAACTGGCCGCCGACCGGCACGCCGCCATAGCCCTCGGCTTCCGGGATGCCGGATTTCTCGAGCAGCGGCAGCGAGCCGCCGCCGGCGCCGATGAAGACGAATTTCGCGCGCACGGTCTGGGCCTTGCCGTCTGCGAGGTTCTTGACGGTGACGTTCCAGGTGCCGTCCTGGGCGCGCTGGATGTCCTGCACCTCATGGCGCAGGTGCAGGGCCATGCCCTTGTGTTCGGTGAGGTTCCTGACCATGGCGCGGGTCAGGGTGCCGTAGTTGACGTCGGTGCCGATCTCCATGCGGGTGGCGGCGACCTTCTGGTTGCGGTCGCGTCCGTTCATCACGAGCGGGGCCCAGGCCTTGATCTGCTCGTAGTCCTCGCTGTACAGCATGCCCTTGAACAGGTTCTCCTTCTGGAGGGCGGCGTAGCGCTTGCGCAGGAAGGCGATGTTGTCGTCGCCCCACACGAAGCTCATGTGCGGCACATTGTTGACGAAGGCGCGCGCATCCGGAAGATAGCCCTTCTGGACCTGGTAGGCCCAGAACTGCTTGGACACTTCGAACTGCTCGTTGATGTCGACGGCCTTCTTGGTCTCGATGCCGCCGTCCGGGGTGTCCGGCGTGTAGTTCAGTTCCATGAAGGCGGAGTGGCCGGTGCCGGCGTTGTTCATGGCGTCCGAGCTCTCGGCCGCGACCGAGTCGAGGCGCTCGTACATCTCGACCTTCAGGTCGGGCTGCAGCTCCTTGAGCATGGTGCCGAGGGTGGCGCTCATCACGCCGGCGCCGACCAGGACGACGTCGACCGGCTTGTCGTTGGCGGGCGGCGGGTTCTTCGAGCAGGAAGCGATGAGCAGGCAGGATAGTAGAACGGGTAGCAGATTGCGCATTACTGGATTTCCGATGTGTTGCTGAACGCGATACGGGGCAGGGCGATGCCATGGCATCCGCCCACCGGTGCCGCAAGGGCGCCGATGCGATCGCTGAGGAGCGGGATAAACTGGACGCAGGCGCGCCGTGCCGATGCGAGGTTCGGCCGCGCGCAGCGCCGAAAGTCATCGACTTTCGCGTTGGAAATATCAGTATAGCGGAAGGTTATGAGACCCGTTGGCAGAGCTATCGGAATCATATGTCTGCCCGGCCTTGGAAGCCTTTCCAAAGGCGTCGATTTGGGCCCAATCCGGCCATTTGGTCTGGCCAAATACGGTCTTGAAGTAAGGAATTTCCCCAATTGGCAGCGGCGGCGCAGAATGAACCATATGCATGTCCTGCGCCGCTGCGATGGAAGGGCGGTCCCGTTCGCCATGCGCCGGTCCGCAGAAGCAGGATGCGTGAGGTCATGTCGATTCGCCGCCCACGGGTCGAGGAGGACCCAACGAGACTTGATGCGGATCGCTTGCATGGTTAATACGATATAGATATGATCCGTATATGGATCATATATGGAGAATGGAATGGGAATCGTGAACATCGACGACGAGGTGCATGACCAGATCCGCAAGGCGAGCGTCGTGTCCTGCCGTTCGATCAATGCCCAGGCGGCGTTCTGGATCAAGATCGGCATGCTGTGCGAAATGAATCCGACCGCGAGCTTCAACGAGATCGTCTCGCGCGAGCTGCGCGATGCCGGGGTCGTTCCCCAGGCCGTCAGGGCGGTGGCGACATGAGCAAGTCGCCGGAAGAGATCGCGCTGATGGCCGAGTCGGGCCGGCTGCTGGCCGAGGTGTTCGGGCAGCTCGACCGCCTGGCGCTGGCCGGCATGTCGACCATGGCCGTCAACGACCTGGTCGAGCGCTACATCGTCGGACAGCTGAAGGCGCGCCCGGCGAGCAAGGGACAGTACGGCTACGCCTTTGCCCTGAACTCCTCGCGCAACAACGTGGTGTGCCACGGCGTGCCGTCGGCCGGCGAGATCCTGCGCGACGGCGACATCGTGAACTTCGACATCACGCTCGAGAAGAACGGCTACATCGCGGACTCGAGCAAGACCTACCTGGTGGGCGAGGTGGCGGCGCCGGCCCGGCGGCTGGTGCAGGCGACCTACGAGGCCATGTGGAAGGGCATCCGGGCGGTGCGTCCGGGCGCGCGGCTGGGCGACGTCGGCCATGCGATCGAACGCCATGCGCGGCGCAACGGGTATTCGGTGGTGCGGGACTATTGCGGGCACGGGATCGGACGCGAGATGCACGAGCCGCCGCAGGTGCTGCACTGGGGGCGCCCGCGGACCGGCCTGACCCTGCGCGAAGGGATGGTGTTCACCATCGAGCCGATGCTGAACCAGGGGCGGCACGCGGTGCGTACCGAGGACGACGGCTGGACCGTCGTGACCTGCGACGGCGGGCTGTCGGCGCAGTTCGAGCATACGGTGGCGGTGACGCGGCAGGGCGTGCGGGTGCTGACCCTGCGCGCCGGGGAGCGGCCGCCTCACTGAACCGGAGGGTGGACGGCAGCACCCGGCGGCGCGGCCATCCTGCGGCG
>DAMCRY010000378.1:0-3910 GCA_032115075.1 Massilia sp. | reverse complement strand
GGACCAGTCCGGCGGCACCAGCAGCGGCTCCTCGGGCAGCATGGGCGCCACCGGCAGCTCGGGCGCACAGGCCGGCGCCTCGACGAGCGGCAGCTCCTCGCCGAACAGCACCGTGCTGGCCATCGAAGTGATCCCGCGCGAGAGCAGCAGCATGGGCAGCTCCGGCAGCGCGGGCAGCACCGGCTCCAGCGGCGGCGCCAGCGGCGGCGCCAGCGGTTCCAACAGCTACCGCGTCACCGTGCGCATGGACGACGGCAGCAGTCAGGTCATCACCCAGGACACGACGCCCGACTTCCGCAGCGGCGACCGGGTGAACGTCACCAGCGGGGCGATCCAGCGCTGAGCCGAACGCCCGCCCACCACCATAAAGAAAAACGCGCACCTGCTGGTGCGCGCCTTTGCCGGCACGATCTTGCTGTCCTGCCTCAGGGCATACCCGTTCCACCCGGAATGCCGTCGCCTTCCGTTTCGATCTCCTTCTTCTGCTGGGCCACGTTGCGCGTCGCGGCACTGATGACGTCGAGCGGCAGCTTCGGCGTACGGTCCGCGTTCAGCAGGCCGTTCGCTTCCTGGAAGGTGTCGGTGAACTGCGTGTAGCAGAAGCCGCTGAACATGAAGGTCTCGTTCACCACCCTCAGGAGATCGCGGTACAGCGACAGGTAGCTCTCGGCCGAGTGCGCCCGCGAATAGCCCCAGGTCGTCTTGTCCGCGTCCGGGTTCTGCTTCGGATCGTAGGCGATGCCGCCGAATTCCGTCAGCACGATCGGCTGGCCGCGGTGCGGGAAGCCGTCCAGGGTCAGGATACGGCCGCCCGGACGCCGCTGGTCGAACAGCGTGCGCACCGGGTCGGTCACCGCGTAGCGCGCCTGCAGCTTTTCCGGATCGCAGTCGTAGTCGTGGATGCCGAGGATGTCGGTAGCCGACGCTTCCCAGCCGTCGTTGCCGATCACCGGGCGCGTCGAGTCCAGCGTGCGTGTCAGGTGGTACAGCGCCTCCACCGCGTTGCGGTGCGCCTGCGTCAGCGTCAGGTTCGGCACACCCCAGGACTCGTTGAAGGCGACCCAGACGATGATGCAGGGGTGGCTGTAGTCGCGCTGGATGGCTTCCGTCCACTCGCGCACCATGCGCGTGATCGCGCGCGAACTGAAGCGGTAGGCCGAGGGCATCTCTTCCCACACCAGCAGGCCGAGCTTGTCGGCCCAGTAGAGGAAGCGCGGGTCTTCGATCTTCTGGTGCTTGCGCACCCCGTTGAAGCCCATCAGCTTGACCAGCTCCACGTCGCGCTTGAGGTGTTCATCCGATGGCGCGGTCATGAAGGATTCCGGCCAGTAGCCCTGGTCCAGCACCAGGCGCAGCTGGTAAGGACGGCCATTGAGCATGAAGCGGTCGCGGTTGATCGAGACCGAGCGCAGCGCCGTATAGGAACGGATACGGTCGAGCACGCGGTCGCCGCAGCGCAGCGTGACCTCGGCGTCCAGCAGGGTCGGGCGCTCCGGGCTCCACAGGATCTCGTTGCGCGAGTCGTCGATGCCGGGGTCGGACAGCGCGATCTTGCGGTTGGCCTCGCCCTGCAGCAGCTTGTAGTAGTCGTCCGCCAGCAGCTGTTCGCCATGCCAGATCTTGACCTCGACGAACAGCTCCTGGTGGGTGTCGCCGGTGGCGAACACTTCGCAGCCGATCTCGTAGGTCTCGAAGATCGGGGTCCAGCGCAGCGAAGCGATGTAGGTGTCCTCGACCTGCTCGACCCACACCGTCTGCCAGATGCCGGTGGTGCGCGGATACCAGATCGAGTGCGGCTCGAGCAGCCAGTCCTGCTTGCCGCGCGGCTTGGCCAGGTCGGCCGGATCGTCCTCGACGAACACGGTCACGACCTGCCTGCCGTCTTCCCGCATGGCGCCCGTGATGTCGGCCGAGAATGGCGTATGGCCGCCCTCGTGCTCGGCCACCAGCTGGCCGTTGACCCAGACCCGCGCGCTGTAGTCGACCGCGCCGAAGTGCAGGATGGTGCGCTTGCCGCCGGACGCGAGCTCGAATTCGCGCTCGTACCAGACGGCGCGGTGAAAGCCCGTATCCTGGATGCCGCTCAGTTCCGTCTCGGGCGCGAAGGGCACGTTGATCTCGTGGGTCCATTCCTTGACGCCTTCCGGCATCTGGTACCGCATCTCGTCGTCGAAGCAGAAGCGCCACTTCCCGTTCAGGTTGATCCAGTTGTCGCGCACCAGTTGGGGACGAGGATATTCAAACTGATTCATTGTTGTCCTTTCTGTTCAGCCGGGACCGGGATCAGGATCCGGCCCTTTCGTCCGTTGTGTCCATCCTTGTTGTAGGCCGCCAGCGCGTTGGCGGCGGCTTCCTGCGCCTGCCCCGCTCGGCACAGCGCCACGCAGGCGCCGCCGAAGCCGGCGCCGGTCAGGCGCGCACCGAGCACGCTCGGCTGGGCGCGCAAGGCCTCGCACAGCGCGTCGAGTTCGGGGATCGAGACTTCGTAGTCGTCGCGCAGGCTGAAGTGCGAGGCGTTCATCAGTTCGCCGAAGCGCTCGGCGCTCACGCCCTGCGCCGCTTCCAGCACGCGCAGGTTTTCCTGCACCACGTGACGGGCGCGCTCGCGCATCGGCGACGGCAGGGTTTCCACCGATGCGGGGTCGGCGACATCGCGCAGCGCCCGCACGCCGAGCTTGCGCGCCGCTTCCTCGCATTCGGCGCGCCGTTCGTTGTACTTGCTGGCGGCGAGCTTGCGCGCCACGCCCGAGTCGATCACGATCAGCTCGGTCCCGGCCGGCATCTGCACCAGGCGGTGCTCCAGCGTGCGCGCATCGATGAACAACATATTGTTCTCGTCGCACAGGCTGGACGCCATCTGGTCCATGATCCCGCAGTTCACGTGCGCGTACTCGATCTCGGCGCGCTGGGCGATGCGCGCCAGCTTGACGTCGTCGAGCTCGATGCCGAGCAGCGCGCGCATCGCCCGCAGGGTCGCCACCTCCAGCGCGGCCGAGGACGACAGGCCCGAGCCGACCGGCAGGTTGGTGGTGATGTAGACGCGCAGCGGCGGGACTTCCGCCCCTTCGGCCTGCACCAGGCGGATGCAGCCTTCGATGTAGCTGCCGTAGCCCTGCGGCGCGCTGCCGTCGGCGGCGAAGGTGACGGTATTGTCGAACGTCGGCGAGTAGAAGTGGAAGTGCTCGTCGCCGCTACGGCTCATCGCCACCAGCGTGCGCTGCGGCGTGGCCACCGGCAGCATGAAGCCGTCGTTGTAGTCGGTGTGCTCGCCGAGCAGGTTCACGCGTCCGGGCGCCGACGCGTTCACTTCCGGCGCGCCGCCAAAGAAGGTGTCGGTGTTCAGCATGATTGCGCCTCCAGCCAAAGGGGCCGCTTGCGGCCGTGTACGTCCGCCGCCGGCCAGCCGGGGTCGAACGTCAGGTTCTCGAGCCCGTCGGGGCCGAGCAGGAAAGTGTCTTCGATCTTGACGCCGGCGAAGCTCGGATTGAACGCGAACGCCATGCCCTCTTCCAGCTGGGTCGCCGTGCTAGGGCTGGCCACGATCTCTCGCGCCCGGTAGCCGGTGATGCCGCCCTGGTGGTGCTCGCGGATCGCGCCCTCGCGGTCGGCATGCTTGTAGGCCGCCGCCAGCGTGTGGTAGACGGCCGACAGCGACTTGCCGGGCCGGACGTCGGCCAGGCCGGTGGCCTCGACCTCCATCAGGGCGCGCTGCTCGTCCATCGGCGCCGGGCCGAACGTCACGAAACGCGTCAGGTTGGCGTACAGGCCGTGGCGGCGCGCGCAGAACACCAGCATGGCGCGCGATCCGATCGGCGTGTTCGACGGCGTCGGATGGCGGTAGGCCGGCAGGCGGCGTTCGCCCGCGGCCAGCACCAGGGCCGGGTGGATGCCGCGGCGCCACAGCGCTTCG
>DAMCRY010000377.1:0-3972 GCA_032115075.1 Massilia sp. | reverse complement strand
CGCGGGGCCGGCGCCGGGAAGCCTACCCCGCGCGCCGCGGCCGGCGAACCCGGCGCCTGATGCGCCGGCCGCTTTCGACGTACAATCGGAGGTGATTTTTTCCTGACGGCGGAGGCGCGATGAAGTGCGACGTACTGATCCTGGCTGGCTTGTGGAACTCCGGTCCCGACCATTGGCAGAGCCACTGGCAGGGACGCTACCCGAAGTGGACCAAGGCCGAGCACCGCGACTGGAACTGCCCGGAGCGCGACGAATGGGTCGCCGAGCTGGACGCCGCCATCGCCGCGTGCAAGGGCGCCCCGATCCTGGTCGCGCACAGCCTCGGCTGCATGCTGGTCGCGCACTGGGCCGCCAGCGCCTCGCCGCTGAAGGTGGCCGGCGCCTTCCTGGTCGCGCCGAGCGACGTCGAAGCGCCCAGCTATCCGGTGCCGGTGAACGGCTTCGCCCCGATCCCGCTCGCGCCGCTGCCCTTCCCCAGCGTGGTGATCGCCAGCGGCAACGATCCCTACGTCTCGCCCGAACGCGCGGAAAGCTTCGCCGCCAACTGGGGCAGCCGCCTGGTGCGGATCGGCGACGCCGGGCACGTGAATGCGGAGTCCGGCCACGGCCCCTGGCCGGAGGGAAAACAGCTGCTGCAGGCGTTCTGCGACGAGATCGGGCACACGACCTGAGCCTCCCAACACGGTACGCGACTGAATAGAGAGCATGAAAACCTACCACGGCAGCTGCCATTGCGGCGGCGTGCGGTTCGAGGCCGACATCGACCTCGCGCAGGGCACCGTCAAGTGCAACTGCACGATCTGCAGCAAGATGCGCTTCTGGGCGGCGCAGCTGCCGTCGAACGCATTCCGCCTGCTGGACGGACAGGAATCGCTGCGGGAGTACCGCTATCACACGCGGCGTGATGCCCATTATTTCTGCGGGAATTGCGGGGTCAACGTGTTCTCGACCGGGGAGTCGGCGGCGCTGGGCGCCTTTCACGCGGTGGCGCTGGTGTGCCTGGATGACCTGCCGTTGGAACAACTGGTGGCTGCGCCGGTGCGCTATCTCGACGGCCGCAACGACGACTGGGTGACGCCGCCGGTCGAGACTCGCCATCTTTGAACGGCCCCGCCACGAAAAACCGGGGCACGCGGCCCCGGTTCGTCGGCTACCTCACACCAGCGCTTACTTCGTCGCCAGCAGCATCTCGTTGAGGCGCTTCACGAACGACGCCGGGTCCGTCAGGCTGCCGCCTTCGGCCAGCATGGCCTGGTCGAACAGGATGTGCGACCAGTCGGCGAAGCGCGCGCCGTTCGCGTCCTCGTACTTCAGGCGCTGCACCAGCGGGTGGTTCGGGTTGATCTCGAGGATCGGCTTCGATTCCGGCGCGTTCTGGCCGGCGGCCTTGAGCATGCGCACCAGGTTGGCCGACAGCTCGTTCTCGTCCGCGACCAGGCAGGCCGGGGAGTCGGTCAGGCGGAAGGTGACGCGCACGTCCTTGGCCTTGTCGCCGAGGGCGCCCTTCATCTTCTCGACCAGCTCCTTGTAGCCTGCTTCGACTTCCTCGTGCTCCTTCTTCTCGGCCTCGTCCTCGAGCGCTCCCAGGTCCAGGCCGCCCTTGGCCACCGACACCAGTTCCTTGCCGTCGAAGTCGTTCAGGAAGGACAGCATCCACTCGTCGACGCGGTCGGTCAGCAAGAGCACTTCGACGCCCTTCTTGCGGAAGATCTCCAGGTGCGGGCTGTTCTTCGCGGCGATGTAGCTCTCGGCGGTGACGTAGTAGATCTTGTCCTGGCCTTCCTTCATGCGCTTGACGTAGTCCTCGAAGGAGACGGTCTGGGCATCCGAATCGCCCGCGGTCGAGGCGAAGCGCAGCAGCTTGGCGATGCGGTCCTTGTTGGTCACGTCCTCGCCGATGCCTTCCTTCAGCACCTGGCCGAACTCCTTCCAGAAGGTCGCGTATTTATCCTTGCCGGCCTGCTCTTCCGAATTGGCCATCTCTTCCAGCATGCCGAGCACGCGCTTGGTCGAGCCTTCGCGGATGACCTTCACGTCGCGCGACTCCTGCAGGATCTCGCGCGAGACGTTCAGCGGCAGGTCGCTCGAATCGATCACGCCCTTGATGAAGCGCAGGTAGGTCGGCATCAGCTGCTCGGCGTCGTCCATGATGAACACGCGCTTCACGTAGAGCTTGATGCCGGCGCGCTTGTTGCGGTCCCACAGGTCGAACGGGGCATGGCTCGGCACGTATAGCAGCTGGGTATATTCGCTGCGGCCCTCGACGCGGTTGTGGGTATGGGCCAGCGGGTCCTGGAAGTCGTGCGAGACGTGCTTGTAGAACTCCTTGTACTGCTCCTCGGTGATGTCCGATTTGCTGCGCGCCCACAGCGCGCTGGCCTGGTTGACGGTCTCGAACTCTTCCTTCAGGACGGTCTGCTTCTTCTCCTCGTCCCACTCTTCCTTCTGCATCACGATCGGCAGCGAGATGTGGTCCGAGTATTTACGGATGATCGACTTCAGCTTCCACGACGACAGCAGCTCTTCCTCGCCGGCGCGCAGGTGCAGGATCACGTCGGTGCCGCGGCCGGTCTTCTCGATCGACTCGATGCTGTAGTCGCCCTCGCCGGTCGATTCCCAGCGCACGCCTTCGGAGGCGAAGGCGCCGGCGCGGCGGGTATTGACGATGACCTTCTCGGCCACGATGAAGGCCGAGTAGAAGCCGACGCCGAACTGGCCGATCAGCGCCGCGTCCTGCTGCTGGTCGCCCGACAGCTTGCTGAAGAATTCCTTGGTGCCCGACTTGGCGATGGTGCCCAGGTGCGAGATGACTTCGTCGCGGCTCATGCCGATGCCGTTGTCCGAGATCGTGATGGTGCGGGCATCCTTGTCGAAGCTGACCCGGATCTTCAGTTCATGGTCGTTGCCGTACAGGGCGTCGTTGTTGATCGCTTCGAAGCGCAGCTTGTCGGCCGCGTCGGAGGCGTTCGAGATCAGTTCGCGCAGGAAGATCTCCTTGTTCGAATACAAGGAGTGAATCATCAGTTGCAGCAGCTGTTTTACTTCTGCTTGGAAGCCAAGGGTTTCTTTTTCGGCGACAGCCATCTTGTTCCTCGTTAAAAGACATGTGGGGTGGTTAAGCTCGGAGGCATATAAGGATGCCAGGGAGAATTTCAAGGGGTATTTTTTTGACAAGGCGAGGACAATGTTTGCGTCCCGTGTCGACATCCGCCCCCGCCGTTCGTCGTAGGGGCAGCAGCACCCCGACAACCAGAACTGGAGATCCGACATGAAACAGGCAACCCGACCCATTCCCGAAGGCTTCCACAGCATCACCCCGCACCTGGTCTGCGAAGGCGCGGCCGGGGCGCTGGACTTCTACCGCCAGTGCTTCGGCGCGACCGAACTGAGCCGCATGCCGGGCCCGGACGGCAGGATCATGCATGCCGAGATCCGCATCGGCGATTCGATCGTCATGCTGTGCGACGACTTCCCCGACCATGGCAGCCCCGGCCCCCTGGCCCTGAAGGGCTCGCCGGTCGTCATCCACCTCTACGTGCCCGACGCCGATGCGGTGTGGAAGCGCGCGCTGGCCGCCGGCGCCAGGCCCTTGATGCCCCTGGGCGACGCCTTCTGGGGCGACCGCTACGGGCAGTTCCTCGATCCCTTCGGCCACCGCTGGGCGATCGCCAGCCACCAGCGCGACCTGACGCCGCAGGAGATCCAGGACGCGATGGCCAGCGAGATGCCGTCCGGCTGCACCGGTCAGTAAGCCGGCTCACCCATCCAGGGCACGCTCCAGCAGGCGCAGCGTGCCCGCATCCTGCAGCGCGGCGACGTTCAGGCGCATGTGGGTCGAGGGCAGCTGTTTCGGCGAGAACAGGCTGCCCGGCGCCAGCAGCAGCCCGTCCCGCATGGCGCGCGCGGCCACGGCGTTGGTGTCGCGCCCGCAATCGACCCAGGCGAACATGCCGGCGGCGGGCGCCGGATCGG
>DAMCRY010000376.1:0-3988 GCA_032115075.1 Massilia sp. | reverse complement strand
GCCGACCGGGGCCATGGCGCGGGCGCGGGGGCCGCGGTCCTGATCGCGCTCGGCTTCGTCAACCTGGCGCCGGCGCCGCTGGCCGCACTGTTCCAGCGCCGCCTCAGGGCCGGCACGGTGCTGGTGTGCGGTCCGGTCGTGCAGGCGGCCCTGGCGCTGCTCCTCACGCAGAGCAGCGCCTTCCTTCCCTACGCGGTCGGGGCGCTGTTCTTCGCCGCCGTGATGATCTTCACCCATACTTTCGCCTTCGGGCTGCTGGCCGAGCTGGACCCGAGCGGTCGCGCGGCCGGCGCCACTCCGGCCATGGTGATGATCGGGGCCGCCGTCGGGCCGCTCCTTGGCGGCACCCTGGTCAAGTTCGCGGGCTATCCGACCCTGGGCCTGGCGGCGGTGCTGATCGCCGCCTGCGCGGTGGCGTGCTTCCTGCCGGGGCACTGGCGCAAGACCGTGTTGTCGCATTCCTGAGGCCGCCGACACGGCGGGCGCCGCCCGCCTGCCGCTTGCCGTTCGACTGGCAGGCGGCGCCACGCGTACGCCACCGGTGAAGGTATCCGCGTTTCCGTTGGATCGAATCGGAAGAATCGATTTTATCCAGGTCGCTTTCGTCGCTAAGATCGTTTCAAGCAATATGCTCGCGAAAATCCTAGCCGGTAGTCACGCGCAGGGAACGTCGAGCAGCAAGGCAGCGGACCACAAGCTGCCGGTCAATAACCAAACTGGAGACTCCATGACTTACCGAGTAAACGCTCGCGAGCTGCCGCTTCCCGTCGCATCGCGCCGTGCCGTGCTGGCGCTGGCCCTGGCATTCGGCGCACTGTTGATCCTGCCCGATGCCGCCGCCACCGACATCGATACGGGCAATCCCGATCTCAAGCTGCGCTGGGATAACACGGTGAAGTACAGCGCCGCGTTCCGCGTGAAGGACCGCAGCGCCACGCTCGTGGAGGGGGCGGACGCCATCAATGGCGACGACGGGGACCGCAATTTCGGCAAGGGCCTGATCTCGAACCGCGTCGACCTGCTGTCGGAAGTCGACCTGACCTACAAGAACGTCGGCGCGCGCGTGAGCGGCGCGGCCTGGTACGACTCGGTATACAACCGCCATACCGACAATGATTCGCCCTTCACCTACAACGCCCTGTCGGTGCCGTACACGGAATTTACCGAGACGGCGCGCAAGCTGCACGGACGCAAGGGCGAACTGCTGGATGCTTTCGTGTTCGCCAACGGCGAGATCGGCAGCATGCCGGTGTCGGTGCGGATTGGGCGCCACGCCCTGGTGTACGGCGAGACGCTGTTCTACGGCATGAACGGGATCGCGGCGGCCCAGCAGCCGATCGACGTGCTGAAGGGACAGTCGGTCCCGAACACCCCATTCAAGGAACTGATCCGACCGGTCGGCCAGGTCTCGGGCCAGCTCCAGCTGTCCTCCAACCTGAGCATCGGCGCCTATTACCAGTACGAGTGGGAGGCCAACCGCCTGCCCGCTTCCGGCAGCTATTTCAGCACCGGCGACAACATCGGCCCGGGCCGGGAAAGCCTGCTGCTCGGGCCGCCGCCGGTACCGCGCGCGCGCTACCTGGGCGACGTGAACGCCAGGGATTCGGGGCAGGGCGGCATCCAGATCAAGTGGTCGCCCGAGGGCAGCGACATCGACCTGGGCTTCTACGCGGCGCGCTATCACAGCAAGTCCATGGACATCGTGATGAGCATGGCGCAGACCCCGACCGGCCCGGCCCCGGCCGGCTTCCGTTACCTGTACCATGAAGGCATCCGCACGTACGGGATCAGCGCCAGCAGGACAATTGGCGAGTTCAACCTGTCCGCCGAAGCGTCGGTCCGCCATAACTCGCCGCTCAGCCATGCCGGTTCGACCGACCTGTTCGGCATCGTGCCGGCCACCTTCGGCGGTCCGACGGCGCGCTCCGACAACCGCGACAACACCGTGTATCCACTGGGCCGCACGGCCCACCTGAACGTCTCTACCCTGGCCTCGCTGGCGCCGAATTTCATTGCCCAGGAATCAATGTTGCTGGGCGAGGTCGCCTGGAACCGGGTCACCAGCATCACCTCGCATGCCGACCACCTCGATCCGAACGCGACCCGCGACGCCTGGGGCCTGCGCGTGGTGTACACGCCGACCTATCGCCAGTTCCGCCCAGGCCTGGACATCGACGTCCCGATCGGCATCGGCTACACGCCGAAAGGCAGCTCCGCCGTTTTCGGGTCGGTGTTCGGTCCCGACAAGGGCGGCGACATCAGCATCGGCGTCGTCGGGCGCTACGAGGACGCCTGGCACTTCAGCCTCGGCCTGACCCATTACTATGGCGCGGCCGCGCCGACCGCCGTCCCAGGCAACGGCGGTGCCGTCTACACCTACAAGCAGGCGCTGAAAGACCGCGATTTCGTCTCGGTCTCGCTGCGCCGTACATTCTAGTCAACGCGGAGACACGATATGAACATCAAGCGAGCAATCCTGGCGGCCGGCTTCGGCGGACTGGCCGGCATCCATGGCATGGCCGGCGCCGCGGCCAGCGCCGAGCAGGCCGCCCAACTCGGCAAGAATCTGACCCCGCTGGGTGCGGAAAAGGCGGGCAACAAGGACGGCAGCATCCCGGCCTGGGATGGCGGCCTGACCAAGGTGCCGGCCGGCTACCAGCCAGGAGGCCGGCGCGACCAGGATCCCTTCGCGAACGAGAAGCCGCTGTTCCGGATCACCGCCAAGAACATGGACCAGTACGCCGACAAGCTGAGCGATGGCGCCAAGGCCATGCTCAAGAAGCACGCGAGCTACCGCATCGACGTCTATCCGAGCCACCGCACGGCGGCGGCGCCGCAGTGGGTCTACGACAACACCCGCAAGAACGCCACCGCCGCGACGCTGAACGACAAGCAGATCCCGGTCGGCGCCTACGGCGGCATCCCGTTCCCGGTCCCCAAGGACGGCGCCGAGGCGATGTGGAACCACTTGCTGTCCTGGCGGGGCCAGGACTGGCAGTTCGACAACCGCGCCTATCTGGTCACCTCCACCGGCAAGCCGGTGATGACGGTCGACGGCATCGCCGACCAGAGCATGCCTTATTTCTACAAGGACGGCACGCCGGAAGCCGCCAAGGGCAACTACTGGAACCTGCGCCTAGTCAATGCCGGTCCGCCGATCCGCGCCGGCGAAGCGATCCTCGGACGCCTGAACCTGGACTCGGAGCGCGACCTTGGCTACGTGTACCTGGCGGGGCAGCGCCGTACCCGCAAGTTGCCCAACGCATGCTGCGATACCCCGACCCCGGCCACCGCCGGCGTGATGAGCTTCGACGAAGTGAGCGTGTTCGCCGGGCGCCTGGATCGCTTCGACTGGAAGCTGGTGGGCAAGCAGGAGATGTTTATCCCGTATAACAGCAACCGCTCCCTGGCGGGCAAGGACCAGGACCTGATCAACGGCAAGCACCTGAACCCGGACATGGTGCGCTGGGAGCTGCACCGGGTCTGGGTAGTCGAAGCGAACGTGAAGCCGGGCGTGCGCCACGTGGCGCCGAAAGGGCGCTACTACCTGGACGAGGATACCTGGATGGCGGTGCTGGGCGACCGCTGGGACGCCAAGGGCCAGCTGTGGAAGACCATGTGGCAGCTGCCGGTCGTGATGCCGGACCTGCCCGCGACCACCGGCGTGACCTTCGGCTTCTATGACCTGCTGTCCGACACCTGGTTCGCCAACATCGTCCTCAACGAAAAGGCCCAGCAGTACAAGATCATGCCGCGTTATTCGGAGGCGACCTTCTCGCCTGATTCGCTCAGCCGCGGCGCGCGCTGACCCGGCGTCCCAGATTGGCGCCGGCGGCGCGCGCAGCCAGCCGGCGCATAGTGGAGTACATCATGCATTACAAGCATTCCCTCCTTGCCGCCGTGCTGGCATGCGCCAGCGCGGCGGTTCCGGCGGCCAAGGCGGCAGCGGCAGCGGCCGCGCCCGTGGCCGATCCGATCGTACGGCCGG
>DAMCRY010000375.1:0-3998 GCA_032115075.1 Massilia sp. | reverse complement strand
CGCCGTGGCCCTCTCGCTCGGCCCACGCGTGCTGCGCACCGAGACCGCCGGCCTGGCGGCGCTGGCCGCCCTCGGCGCGCTCTGGGGCGGCATGTAGGCGGCGCGGGACGGAAAAGGCAAAAAAAAACCACAGGCGAGCCTGTGGTTTTTTGTTCCAGGCCGGCGCCGAAGCACCGGCCGGAAGACGCTATCAGAAGCGGTAGTTGTATTCGGCCGACACGCGAGCCGAACGCGGCGCCGAGTAAGACTGGACGCTGTTGAACGTGGTCGCGCGGTTCACGCCCGAGTTGTACTGCTCGTTCAGCTTCAGCACGGTCTGCTCGTTGAACACGTTGAACACGTCGAGCTTGAATGCCAGGCCCTTGACGAAATTCGGACGGTAGACGAGGTTCATGTCCAGCGTCTTGGTCCATGGCAGGCGACCCATGGTGCCGCGCGGCGCCGGCACGTTGTTGTCGACCGAGGTCGAGGTCGCGGTTGCGACGCCGAAGCAGTAGTGCTCGACACCGTAGTTCGGCGAGGCGCCGATCACTTCCCAATCCGGTGCCAGGTACGGGTTCGGATCGCCACCCAGGCAGCCCTTCGGACGGCCCGACTGGATCGACAGGTTGCCGCCGATGGTCCACTCAGGCGTGATGTCGTAGAAACCGAACGCCTTGATCTGGTGCTTGCGGTCGTTCGGCAGCAGGCCGTTCGCGTGGCGCATGATCTCCGGGTAGTCCCAGGTCGTGGTCGCGGCGACGTCGCCCTGGCCACTGTTCAGGTCGGACAGGGTCTGGCCTTCGGTATTGCCCTTGGCGCGGCTCAGGGTGTAGTTGATCCGGCCATACCAGCCGTTGCGGTACGGGTGCTCGGCGAACAGGTCCAGTGCGGCGTAGGTACGCTTCGGCTTGTCGAAGCCCAGTTCCGCCGCGGTCAGGTGGACCTTGGTGTACTGGCCGTTCTGCATGAAGTCGATCAGGAAGTCCTGGTCTTCGCCCGGGTTGAACGAGGCGCAGCTGAAGTAGCCGTAGGACGGGTGTTCCGGATCGAAGTCGGCGTCGATGATGGTCGGGATGTTGTTGCGCATCGCATAGCGGCGGAACGGACGGCCATCGCAGAAGTCGTCGATGGTCGACTTCAGGTCACGGTAGGTCACTTTCGCGCCCCAGTTCAGCGACGGCGAATATGCCTGTTCGAAGCCCAGGGTGATCTCGTCCTGGAACGACGGCTTCAGGTTGGTCGAGGCGACGGTGCGCGGATCCTTCGGCTGGCCGAACTCGTTGTTGGCCGACAGCGGTTCGGTCAGCTGGACCAGGCCGGTCGGCAGGCCGTTCGCGTCGGTGCCGGTGTAGGCGAAGTACTGGTTGGTGTTGAGCGAGCCGTTGGCGCCGCGGATGGCGACCATAGTCGGCATCTGCACGGTGTAGCGGCCGGCGCTACCGAAGACTTTCATCGATGCGTCGCCGTTCACGTCCCAGACCGCCGAGAAGCGCGGGGTCAGCTGGTTCTTCTGCTCCAGGTAGGCGAACCTGTCCGAGTTCTGGTTCTCGAAGCTCTCGTTACGCAGGCCGATGGTGACCAGGATGTCTTTCGTCACCTTCCACTGGTCTTCGATGTACTGCGCGTTCTGGGTCGAGTACGCGTTCGAAGCAGTGACGTAGGTGTTCTTGTTGACGTAGTAGCCCTGGGCGCCCAGCGGACCATAGCCGGCCAGTGCGGGCACCACGCCGCCGGTCGCGGTGAACGGCGCGTTCGGGTTGGTGGTACGGCCGTAGATCCAGGTGAAGCCACCGGCAGCAATGTCACCGGCGTTCAGCGATTCGGTCTTGATGTCGTCGACACCGGCGCGCAGGGTGTGGCTGCCGAGCTTGTACTCGACGTCGAAGCGCCAGAACTTGACATCGTCGGTCGAGCCGTCGAACGGCAGCGAACCGCTGAAGCTCTGCGGGCTGTTGTAGTTCAGGCCCGGAGCGCGGTTTTCCGTTGCGGCGCTGATGGCCGGCATGGTCGGATCATAGCCGCCAGGGCGGTAGTTGTGCGTGCTCTTGCTCTTGCCGGCCAGCGCAGTGACGGTCAGGGCGTCGGTCAGGTTGCCGGTATAGCGCAGGATCTGGGTGTCGCCGCCGTTCGGCGAGTTCGACTGGAAGACGGACGAGTTGACCGTCTGGCCGATCTCGTGCGTAGCATAGTTATAGCCGCGGAACTCGCTGTTGACCTTCGGGGTGTCGCCGAGCGCCGTGCCTTCCAGGCGGTGGTTGTCGGTGATGTTCCAGTCGAGCTTCAGGTAGTAGCGGTTGTTGGTGCTTTCACGGTCGCGGTAGCCGCTGAGCGCGTTGGCTGCCGCGGTTGCGGTGGCGCCACCGACGACGGTGTGCGACTCGGTTTCGGTGCGCTCGAGCGCGGCGAACATGAACAGCGTGTCCTTGATGATCGGACCGCCGACGTACACACCGGCCTGTTTCTGATCCGTTTCGTTCTCGCTGTTACGGAAGCGCAGCTTGCCCGAGTTGGTCAGGCCGGTTTCGGCGAAATACTGGTCCTTCTGGGCCGCGCGCAGGCGGTTCGGGGAGTACGACAGCAGGCCGCCCACTTCCCAGTTGTTGGTGCCGCTCTTGCCGACGATGTTGATCACGCCGCCGACCGAACGGCCGAATTCGGCGCCGAAGCCACCGGTCTTGATTTCTGCCTGGGCAACCGCGCCGAACGGCAGTTCCGATGCGCCCAGCTGGGTCAGCGGGTTGGTGACCGGCATACCGTTGATGTAGTACGCATTTTCCGACGGACCGCCGCCGCCGATCGACGCGCCCGCCGCGTAGGTCGGGTCGCTCTTGGTGGTGTTCGGGGCCAGCTGGATGATGGCGTCGACGTTGCGTGCGATCGGCAGGCGTGCCAGTTCGCGTGCGGTGAAGGTGGCGCCGTTCGAGGCGTTCGACACGTCGATGCGGTTGCGGCGGCCGCTCACCTGGACGGTGGTAACCTCGCCGGTGGTGAACACGGCTTCGACACCCTGGCCGGCGATGACGTCGACTTCGGAGGTCTGGCCGTTCATGCTGCCGCCCTGCAGGGTTGCGCGGTAGCGGCCGATTGCCAGTGCCGACGCCGAGAACGAACCGTTCGCGTCGACCGAGACGGTACGTTGCTGGTTGGTGTCGAGGTTGCGAATGACGACCGACGTGGCGGCGCCTGGGGCCACCCTGCCGTACAGCGTACCAGCGGCGTTCGACTGCGCGGCTGCCGGCGCCATCACGGCGGCGGACAACGCAGCAGTGCTGAACGCGATGGACAGTGCGCGTGCTACTACAGTTTTTTTCAACATGTGATTCCCTAAGTGTTGTTGTTACGGGAGCACCTTCGACACAACAGGCTCAAAGTTTCCCAGCGCCAGTACTGTTGTGCGTACCTCGTGCTGGGGTGCTAAGGCTCTTGACCCCGCCAAGTTCGTCTCCCAACCGGGCAAGAAAGGAACGTTCATTCCTTGTTTCGCTACTTTGTTTTAGCGCAACTCATACATAGAACCATACGTAAAGTTGCGCCGTCAACAATAAGTATGGCGTTTTGCATACTTACAACACTTTCCAAAATGCTACTATGGTTGACGCATGAAATGCCAAGATTTACATGATTTGTCATATTTTTGACGGAGGAATAGGACAACCGTTGCATCTTAAACGGTATTTATAGGATATTTTGGAATTTAAGTATCTGCAAAAAGAAGGGATAATGTTCTGTAAATATGCAGTGTAGCAATATGCATGCGAGACCGATTTCCCCCATGAAAGGGGGTAAGTTTCGTTTTCCAGGAAAGGGAACATTCTCGCTTAAGGGGATATCGAGAATGTTTTATCTCTACTGCATAAAGTGAACAGCGTGTAGCTGAAAAACAACGCTTGCTCTTTTGGCAGGTATATGGCCTTGCGGCGCGGCCGAATGAAAAGGCGCTGTCATCGTTCGCTATGGATGGCCTGATTGCAATGCGCAGCAATTGCTCGGCAGAAGTGATCCGGTCGCCATCGAGC
>DAMCRY010000374.1:0-4001 GCA_032115075.1 Massilia sp. | reverse complement strand
CCTGCCTGGCGGATGAGGCGCGGGCAATCGGCCTGGCGCGCCCGGGTCGGGTGTGGGAGCGCGAAGTGCTGCTCGAGTGCGACGGCAGGCCGGCGGTGTTCGGCCACACCGTGGTGCCGACGGCCTGCACCGCGACAGACTGGCCGCTGTTTTCGGCGCTGGGCGAGCGCTCGCTCGGCACGACGCTGTTCTACGACCCGCTGGTGCGGCGTGGCCAGCTGGAATTCGCGCGCATCCGCGACGGCCATCCGCTGCTGGAGCGCGTGCGCGCCGCCGTCGCCGGGCTGGACGACGCAGTTTATTATGCGCGGCGCTGCGTCTACCGCCGCCATCAAGGCCTGCTGATGGTCACCGAGGTATTCTTGCCCGAGGTGCTGAACCTGAAGCCGGCCAAACCCCAACAGAACACGAATTGACATGAACGTATTTTTTGAAGAGTCGGGCGACTTCAAGGTCGGCACCGTGCTGTCGCAGGCGGGCGAGGCCTACCAGGTCGAGCTGGCCAGCGGCAAGCGCAGCAAGGTCAAGTCCAAGGACGTGCTGATCCAGTTCGAGAAGCCCGAGCCGGAAGCCCTGCTGGCCGCCGCGAAAACCATCGCCGCCGAGGTCGACCTCGACTTCCTGTGGGAAGTCGCCGGCCAGGAGGAATTCGGCTTCGCGGAACTCGGCGCCGAGTACTTCGGCCACGCGCCGCTGCCGTCCGAAGCGGCCGGCCTGGTGCTGGCCCTGCACGCCGCGCCGATCTACTTCCACAAGAAGGGCCGCGGACGCTACAAGGCCGCGCCCGAGCAGACCCTGAAGGCGGCGCTGGCCGGCATCGAGAAGAAGAAGCAGCAGGCCATCGTGCAGGCCGGCTACGTCGAGGAGCTCAAGTCCGGCAAGCTGCCGCAGTCCATGCAGCCGATCGTGCACCAGCTGCTGTTCAAGCCGGACAAGAACACCATCGAATACAAGGCGCTGGAAGCGGCCGCCAGCGCGATGCAGACCACCGCGCCGCGCCTGATGCTGAACACGGGCGGCCTGGCCTCGCCCAAGGAACTGCACATGGCGCGCTTCCTGTTCGAGCACTTCCCGCGCGGCGCCGGCTTCCCGCAAGTCGGACCGGGCGGCGTGCCGATGCCGGCGGCCCCGGCCGACCTGCCGCTGGCCGACGTGGCCGCCTTCTCGATCGACGACGTGACCACCACCGAGATCGACGACGCCTTCTCGGTGGTGAAACTCGACGACGGCACCGTGCGCGTAGGTATCCACATCGCGGCGCCGGGCCTGGGCATCCGACCGGACGACGCCATCGACAAGATCGCGCGCGCGCGCATGTCGACCGTCTACATGCCGGGCGATAAGATCACCATGCTGCCCGACGAGATCGTGGACGCCTTCACCCTCGCCGAGGGCAAGGACTGCCCGGCGCTGTCGCTGTATGCGGTGCTGAATCCCGCCGACTGGACCGTGGTCTCGACCACCACCCGCGCCGAGCGCGTGCCGATCAAGCGCAACCTGCGCCTCAACGACCTCGACGCGGTCGTGACCGAGGAAGCGCTGAACGACGGCAGCGGCGAGTACGAGCACAAGGAAGAGCTGGGCCTGCTGTGGCAGTGGGCGCTGCAGCTGGAAGCCGGCCGCATGAAGAAGCGCGAAGCCTTCGGCCTCAAGCCGGAACAGGCCAACCGCGTCGACTTCAACTTCTACGTCGAGGACGACGTGGTCACCATCCTGCGCCGCAAGCGCGGCGCGCCGCTCGACAAGATCGTGGCCGAGCTGATGATCTTCGCGAACAGCACCTGGGGCAAGCTGCTGCACGACTCGGGCGTGCCGGGCATCTACCGCTCGCAGGGACCGGGCGCGGGCGGCTGGAACGCCAAGATCCAGGTGCGCATGGTCACGCACGCGGCCCCGCACCAGGGCCTGGGCGTGGACCAGTACGCATGGAGCACCTCGCCGCTGCGCCGCTATACCGACCTGGTGAACCAGTGGCAGATCCTGGCCTGCGCCTCGAATGGCGTGACCGCGCCCCTGGTGGCGCCGTTCAAGCACCGTGATGCGACCCTGTTCTCGATCGTGTCCGCTTTCGACGCGGCCTACGCGGCCTACAACGACTTCCAGCAGAACATGGAACGCTACTGGTGCCTGCGCTGGCTGGGCCAGGAAGGGGTCAGGCAGGCCGACGCCGTGGTGCTGAAGGAAGAGATCGTGCGCCTGGTGGAGATTCCGCTGGTGGTGCGCCTGGCCGGCATGCCGCCGGTCGCCCGCGGGGCGCAGGTCAAGCTCGACATCCTGCGCTGGGACGAGGTCGACCTGACGCTGGAGGCGCGCCTGCTCGAAGTGGCGGAGGTGGCGCCGGATGCGGCGCTGGAACTGGAAGATGAGGAAGAGGGCGATACCGGGGAAGCGGCGCTGGCCGAAGTCGTGGAAGCAGAGGGCGTGGTTGCAGCGGTCACGACCGAGGATGGCGTCGAGGTTCCCGCGAACGCGGGAACGCAGTAAGCTGAACGTCAAATTGGGTCCCGGCCTGCGCCGGGACGACGGTCTTGAGGCTGGTGGCTTGCAACGGCATTGCGCCCTGTGCACTTTGCACGTCGTCCCGGCCAAGGCCGGGACCCAAGTTCCTCACCGAAGTCGTACTCCGGTTGTTGCACCCACACCCGCCGACACCCCCACGCCGTCCGTTGCAGGTTAGAATGATCAATCCCTGATCCAACCGCCCGCCCGGGCAAACGCAGCGCGTGAAGTACTTGCAAAACAACCGCCCCCTGATCATCGCCCTCGGCGTCTCCGTGCTCGCGCACGCGGCCCTGCTGGCGGTGCGCTTCGCCGCGCCGGACGCGTTCCGGCAGCGGCCGGCCGATCCGGGGCTCGAAGTCATCCTGGTCAACGCCAAGCACGCGAACGCGCCGGTCAAGGCCGACGCGCTGGCCCAGGCCAACCTGGAAGGCGGCGGCACGGCCGATGCGGGCCGTTCGCGCTCGCCCTTGCCGGACCTGCGAAAAGTGGAAAACGGCGAGAGCATCAAGGCCCTGCAGCGCCGCATCGCCGACCTCGAACAGCAGCAGCAGAACGTCCTGACCAGGGTGCGCAGCTCGACCTTCACGGCGCCGCCGAAAACGGAACAGGACAAGCCCGACCCCACCCGCACGGGTGCCGACGCCTTCGACACCAGCCGCGCCATCTCGCGCGCCGCGGCCGAGGTCATCGAGCGCATCGAGGACCAGAACAAGCGCCCCAAGCGCACCCAGATCACGCCCAGCACGCGCCAGGTCGGCTATGCGCTCTATTACAAGGAGATGCAGAAGCGGATCGAGGAAGTCGGCACCCTGGATTTCCCGGAGCAGAACGGCAGGAAGCTGTACGGCGAGCTGGTGGTCTACATCCCGGTGTTCCAGGACGGGACCCTTTACATGAAGGATGGCGGACCGCGGGTCGAGCGCAGCTCGGGCAACCCGGCGCTGGATGCGGCCGCGCTGCGGATCGTGCGCCGCGCCGGACCTTTCGGCAGCTTCCCCGCGAATATGCGCACGCGCGGCAAGGACGACCTGTGGGAAGTGATCACGCGCTTCCGTTTCACGCGCGAAGAGAAGATGCAGGCCGAATTGCGCGGCACCGAAGGATGACAGCATGACCGACAAATACTGCGTGATCGGCAACCCGATCGCCCACAGCAAATCCCCCGAGATCCACCCGCGCTACGCGGCGCAGACCGGCCAGGACCTGGTCTACGAGCGCTGCCTGGCGCCGCTCGACGGCTTCGAGGCGACCGTGCGGCGCCTGGTGGCGGAGGGCTACCGCGGCGCCAACGTGACCCTGCCGTTCAAGCTGGAAGCGGTGCGCGTCTGCACCCGCCTGGAGGAACGCGCCAGGGCCGCCGGCGCCGTCAACACGCTGGTGTTCGCGGATGGCGAGATCGTCGGCGACAACACCGACGGCCCCGGCCTGGTGGCCGACATCACGCGCAACGCCGGCGTGGCGATCCGCGGCAAGCGCGTGCTGCTGCTCGGCGCCGGCGG
>DAMCRY010000373.1:0-4015 GCA_032115075.1 Massilia sp. | reverse complement strand
GGGGAATACGGGCAATGCGCGGACCACGCCGCCGCACCTGCACTACGGGGTGTACGGCGCGGACGGACCGGTGAATCCCTACCCCCTGCTGCGCACCGACATCAGGCCCGGCGCGGGTGCGGCGAATACGGCAGATACGGCAGATAAGGCAAATGCGGCGCCGGCGGCCTCGCCCGGCGCCGCGAAGGCGCGCTGAGCGGGCGCCGGCCCTGCCCTCGAACCTTCAGATGATTTCCTCGTCGCCCTGCGGCGGCGGCTCGGCCGGAACGATGTCCGGCAGCGGCGCGGGCTGGGCCGGTTGGATCCGCTGCATCGGCTGGACCGGCTGGACCGGCTGCAGGTCGATCTCCGGCGCCGGGTCCGGCACTTCCTCGGCGTCGTCCGGCATCTCGCCCTCGATCTCCAGCTCGCCCGGCAGTTCCTCGATATCCTCTTCGACTTCCTCGACCTGGCGCGGGGGCGGCGCGCGCCAGCCCGGCAATTGCGCCTTCGCGTCGAGCTTGCCGCTCTCGAGCGCGGTGCGCATGAAGTCGCCCACCAGCAGCAGGGCGTTGTGGCCGCCCTGCCCCCAGTAGCTCGAACGCATCGTCACCCGGTTGTCGTTGAAGCCGACCCAGGCGCCCGCCACCAGCTGCGGATGCATCAGGATGAACCAGCCGTCGGTGTTGTTCTGGGTGGTGCCGGTCTTGCCGGCCACGTCGCCATAGACCCCGAAGCGGTAGCGCACCCCGCCGCCGGTGCCGCGGTTGACGACGCCGCGCAGCATGTCGATCAGGGCCAGCGAGGCGTCCTGGGAGAGCGCGCGCTCGGGCGCGCCCGGCACGAAGTCGGCGATGGTCTTGCCCTCGCGGTCGGTGATGCGGCGCACGAACACCGGCTTGCGGTATTCGCCCAGCGCGGCGATGGTGCTGTAGGTGCTGACCATTTCCAGCAGCGTCACCGGGCTGGTGCCGAGGGCCAGCGAGGGCACCGATTCGAGCTTGCTCTGGCGGATGCCCATGGCCTGGCCCAGGCGCACCACCGGGCTGAGGCCCACCTCCTGCATCACCTGCGCCGTGATGGTGTTCTTCGAGAAGACCAGCCCGTCGCGCATCGTCATCATGGCGCCGGTATTGCCCGACATATCGGTCGGGCGCCAGGCCTTGCCGCGGCTGTCGCCGATGCGGATGTCCTGGACCACGTCGCGGTAGGTGCGGTCCGGCGGAATGCCGTGCTCGAGCGCCGCCGCGTAGACGATGGGCTTGAAGGTGGAGCCGGGCTGGCGCGAGGCCTGGGCCACGTGGTCGAACTGGTCGCGCTCGAAGCTGCGGCTGCCGATCCAGGCGCGCACCTCGCCGGTGGCCGGGTCCATCGCCACGAAGCCGGCTTCCAGGCGCGACTTGGCGGTCTTCAGCTCGGCCATGAATGCGCGGTCGCGCTTGAGGCGCTTGAGGGCGTCGGCCGGCGCCTCGCCCTCCTCGACCGCGCGCCGGTAGGCGCCGGACTCGCGCACGAAGGCGTCCAGCTCGCGCGGGTGCGAGCTCCAGTAATAGGCGAAGGGGTCGACGTCGTCGCGCATCGAGGTGTACATGCCGGTCGAGGTCGAGCGCGGCATGCTCGACCAGGCCCATTCGACGTCGGCGATCGCCTGCAGCGTGTTGGCCTGGCGCTCGACGGCGCGGCGCGCGGCGTCCTGCAGCTCCAGGTCGAGCGTGGTGTGCACCACCAGGCCGTCCAGCGACAGGTCGTAGTCGTTGTCCTCGGCCCACTCGAGCAGCCACTTGCGCACGTGGGCGGTGAAATGGTCGTCCTTGCCGCTGCGGTCGTTCAGGCGCGCGAAGCGGGTGCGCAGCGGGCGCTTGGCCAGGGCCGCATAGCGCGCCTCGCTGAAGGCGCCGTGCTTGGCCATCTGCGACAGCACCACGTTGCGGCGCGCCTTGGCGCGTTCCGGGCTGGTGACGGGATTGTAGTAATGGGTGCCCTTGAGCATGCCCACCAGGGTGGCCGACTCGAGCACGTCGAGCCGGGCGGCCGGCTTGCCGAAATAGGTGCGCGCGGCCATCTCGATGCCGTAGGCGTTGTACAGGAACGGCACCGTGTTCAGGTAGGCTTCGAGGATCTCGGTCTTGCTGTAGGTGTTCTCGATCTTGATCGCGGTGATCAGTTCCTTCATCTTGCGGTTGATGCTGCGCGCGCGGCCGATCTCCTCCGGGAACATATTGCGCGCCAGCTGCTGGGTGATGGTCGAGCCGCCCTGGGCGTCGCCCTTGAGCGTGGCGAGCAGTGCGCCGGCCACGCGCCGGAAATCGACGCCGTGGTGGTCGTAGAAGCGGTGGTCCTCGGTCGAGATCAGGGCCTTGATCACGTGCGGCGAGATCTGCGACAGCTTGACCCGCTCCTGGAAACCCTTCTCGAAGGTGCCGAGCTCCTTGCCGTCGGCGGACAGGATCACGCTCGGGCGCGCGGTGCGGGCCTGGTGCAGGTCGTCGATGCCCGGCGTCAGCGGGATCAGGATCACCAAATAGAGGAAGAAGGCCATCAGGCCGGCGGCCATCGCCCACAGGCCGACCAGCAACACCTGCTCGATGCGGCTGCGCTCATGCAGGCGGGCCTGGGCGAGCGACAAGCCGGCGCGGGCGCGGCGGCTGGCATTGTCGAACAGGCGCCGGCCGCGGCCCCGCATCGATGGGTCGGAGGGTCGTTCGTCGGTCGGTGGGGTGGTCTTCTGGTCCACTATGGTCAATCCTGGCTGCGTCCTGCTGCGGTGGTGTGGCGCCGCGGAACGGCGTCAACATTGCGAATGGGACAAGTATATCCGACGGGTGCCGATTCCACGGTCCGGCTCGCGTGACAGCCCTCCGGTCAGGCGTGGACCGGTGTCGGTTCGACCCGCCCCCGGCGCAGCAGCGGCTCGACCGCGTCCACCGGTCCCGGGCGGCTGAAGATATGGCCCTGCACTTCGTCGCAGCCGCGCCCGCGCAGGTAGTCCAGCTGGGCCAGGGTCTCGACGCCTTCGGCGATCACGTGCATGCGCAAACCGTGGGCCAGCGAGATGATGGCGTCGACCATGGCCCCGCCGTCCGGGCTGTCGGCGATGTCGCGCACGAAGGAGCGGTCGATCTTCAGCACGTCCACCGGGAAGCGCTTCAGGTAGGCCAGGCTCGAGTAGCCGGTGCCGAAGTCGTCGATCGAGAGCTTCACCCCCATCGCCTTCAGGCAGCGCATGGTCTCGATGGCCGCGTCGACGTCGGCCATCATCATGCTCTCGGTCAGCTCGATCTCGAGCGAGTCCGGCGCCAGGCCGGTCTCGTCGAGCACCTGGCGCACGGTCTGCACCAGGTCGGGCTCGGAGAACTGGCGCGCCGACAGGTTCACGGCGATGCGCAGCGGCCCGAGTCCGGCGCGCTGCCAGCGGCGGTTCTGGACGCAGGCCGTGCGCAGCGCCCAGGCCCCGATCGGGACGATCAGCCCGGTCTCCTCGGCCAGGCCGATGAAGCGCTCCGGACGCACCGTGCCGAAGTGCGGATGGCGCCAGCGGATCAGGGCCTCGGTCCCGACCACTCGGCCCGTGCCGAGGTCGACCTGGGGCTGGAACCACAGTTCGAACTGGTCTTCGCGCAGCGCGCCGCGCAGCGCCCCCTCGAGCGCCAGGCGGTCGGTGGCGTGGGCATTCATGTGCGGCGCGTAGAACTGGACGGCGTTGCGGCCGGTCTGCTTGGCGCGGTACATTGCCACTTCGGCGTGCTTGACCAGGGTTTCCGGGTCCTGTCCGTCGACCGGATAGCCGGCCACCCCGGCGCTGGAGCCGAACACCAGCACGTGATCGTCGAGGTGCACCGGCTCGGCGATGGCCTCGCGCACCGCCTGCACCCGGGCGGCGGCCTGGCGCTCGTCGATGCAGCCGCACAAGACCAGCATGAAGTCGTCGCCACCGGCGCGCGCGGCGGTGTCGGCCTGGCGCATGGCCCCGGCGATGCGTCCGGCGATGGCGCGCAGCGCCTCGTCGCCGAGGCGGCGCCCGAGGGTGTCGTTGATC
>DAMCRY010000372.1:0-4017 GCA_032115075.1 Massilia sp. | reverse complement strand
CAGGCGCCCAGGGCGATGCCGACGTTGAAGGCGGCGATGTTCAGGCCCGAGGCCACGTCCACGGCCTGCGGCGCGTCGCGCTCGGCGCGCTGCACGACGTAGACCTGCAGGCCCGGCACGTTGCCGAAGGCGACCGCGCCCCAGGCCAGCACGGTGGCGAGCACCAGCCATTTGTCCGGCGCCGTGAAGGTGAGGGCCAGCAGCACCAGGGCCAGCAGGGCGAACACGATGCGCAGCGCAGGGAGCGGTCCCTTGCGGTCGGCCAGCTTGCCGCCCCAGATGTTGCCGGCCGCGACCGAGACGCCGTAGACCAGCATCACCAGGCTCACGCTCGATGCCGCATAGCCCGAGACTTCCTGCAGGATCGGCGCCAGGTAGGTGAAGGCGATGAAGGAGCCGCCATAGCCGAGCGTGGTCATGGCGTAGACCAGCAGCAGGCGCGGCTTCTTCAGCACGGCCAGCTGGACCGCCAGGCGCGACGGCGCGCTGCCGGCGATGTCCTTCGGCACCAGGATCGCGCTGCCGATGATGGCGACCACGCCCAGCAGCGATACCGCCAGGAAGGTGGCCTGCCAGCCGAAGTGCTGGCCGATGAAGGTCCCGAGCGGCACCCCGGTCACCAGGGCGACGGTAAGGCCGGTGAACATCAGGGCGATCGCGCTGGCCGCCTTTTCCTTCGGCACCAGGCTGGTCGCGATGGTCGAGCCGATCGAGAAGAACACGCCGTGCGCCAGCCCGGTGAGCACGCGCGCGGCCATCAGGGCCGGATAGCCGGGCGCCACCCAGGCGACCAGGTTACCGAGCGTGAACAGCATCATCAGGCCGATCAGGAGTTTTTTGCGGGGCACGCGGCCGGTGAGCGCGGTCAGCACCGGCGCGCCGACGGCGACGCCGAGCGCATACAGGCTGACCAGCAGGCCGGCCGAGGGGACCGACACGCCGAGGCTGGCGGCGATGGTGGGGATCAGGCCGACGATGACGAATTCCGTCGTCCCGATGGCGAAGGCGCTCAGCGTGAGCGCCCAGAGTGCGAGTGGCATGGTGTTCTCCTTGGTGTGCCATGGCGGGTTGAGCAAGGCATGCAGTGTGCCTGCCCGCAAGGCGGAAAAACATGCCCTGGCGTACAATTGACTTTTGATCTGGAGTCACAAATGATCGATGTAGAAGCCTTGATTGCGTTCGCTGCCGTCATAGATACAGGCTCGTTCTCGGCCGCCGCCGAGCGCCTTGGACAGACCCCTTCGGGCGTGTCGCGCACCATCTCGCGCCTCGAGGATCACCTGGGCATGACGCTGATGCACCGTACGACGCGGCGCCTGCAACTGACGGAGGAGGGCAGCTGGCTGCTGGGCCGGGCGCGCAGCCTGCTGGCCGATCTGGCCAACACCGAGCTCGAGGCCGCCGCGCGGCGCTCGCAGCCTTCCGGCCTGGTGCGGGTGAACGCGGCCACGCCGGCGCTCGACCACCTGCTCGCGCCCCTGCTGCCGGATTTCCTGGCCGCCTACCCGCTGGTGCAGCTGGAACTGGTCAGCGGCGAAACCTACGTCGACCTGATCGAGGAGCGCGCCGACCTGGCGATCCGCATCGGCGCGCTGCCCGATTCGACCCTGAACGCGCGCCGCCTCGGCGCCTCGCGCCTGGGGGTGCTGGCCGCGCCTTCCTACCTGGACAAGCACGGCGCTCCAGCCAGCGTGGAGGACCTGAAGGCGCACCGCACGCTCGGCTTCACGGCCCCGGCGTCGCTGAATACCTGGCCCTTGCGGCACGCCGGCGGGGAAGGGTGGACGGTGACGCCGTCCGTGGCCGCCTCGAGCGGCGAGACGGTGCGCCACCTGGCCTTGTCGGGAACGGGGATCGCCTCGCTGTCGGATTTCCTCACGCGCGCGGACGTGGAGGCGGGGCGGCTGGTGCCGGTGCTGGAAGACGCCACGCTGCACTGGACCCAGCCGGTGTGGGCGGTCTTCTATAAACAGGGCGCGCTGGCGCCAAGGGTGGCGGCGCTGGTCGACTTTCTCGCCCACCGCCTGCAGGACCGCCTTTCGTAGGGGGGCGGTTGAAGCGCCGCTCGCGGCGATCCCGCTGCCGGTCGGACGCGCGCACGGCAAAGCCGTGCAGCCTACGCTTCGAGCGTTCCCGCTTTCTCCAGCTTCTTGTAGTACACCAGCGAGAACACGACAGGCACCAGCGCCCCGACGACCAGCCCCGCGACTCCCACTACGCCATGCCACCCCGCCAGCGCCACCAGCACCGCCAGCGCGCCGCCCGCGACCATGGTGCGCCCCGCCAGCCGGTGCGTCGCATACCAGACCCGGTCGTTGGCCAGCGTCCATGGCGTGCGCACGCCGAGCCAGAAGTTGCGGCGCACCTTGCCCATCACGTTGCCGGCCACGACGAAGAACAGGCCCAGGCCGCCGACGATGGCGCGGTCCATCGCGAAGCCGCCTTCGTAGGCGCCCCACAGGTGGATGCACTGCATGTAGCCGAGCAGGACCACCATCGCCATGCCGCTGAACCACCAGGTCGCTTCGAATCCTTCCACGGCGAAGCGCTTCGGCGAGACCTTCGGCAGCACCAGCCACAGCAGGCCGAGGCCGACCAGGAAGGGCAGGTGCATCAGCACTTCGGCGCGCGGTCCCCAGCCGTCGGCCTCGCCGGCCGCGTTCCAGTGCACCGGCACGGTCGGCGGCAGCTGCGGGTACAGGGCCAGCGCCACGCCCAGGGTCAGCAGCAGCACGGCCGCGAATACGAACAGGTAACGCTTCATCGCTTGTCTCCTCCGGCGCCGCGCGCCATGTCCATCGACCAGGCCAGCACATCCTCGAGCACCGTGGTGTCGAGCGAATACCAGATGGTCTGCCCTTCGCGCCGGCTGGTGATCAGGCCGGCCCCCTTGAGCACGGCGAAGTGGTGCGACATGGTGGGTTTGCTCATGTCGAAATGCCCCGCCACCTCGCCCGCGCTCATTTCCTCGTGACGCAGCAGGCGCAGGATCTCGCGCCGCGTCGGATCGGCGATGGCCTTGAACACCTCGTTCAACGGTCCAGCCATGTTCGACTGCCTTCTAATTAGATGAATGTCTAAATACTAGCGGCGTCCGCGCCCGCGGTCAAGCCTGTCGAGGAGGAGGCGAACCTTCGCGGCGGGCCAGGGTCATTCACCTTTGTCCACACCACGGAGACCGAGATGACGACGAACAAACCCGTCCAGGACGGCATGCATACCGTGACCCCGCACCTGGTCTGCGCCGGCGCCGTGGAGGCCATCGCCTTCTACGTGCGCGCCTTCGGCGCCGAGGAAGTGATGCGCCTGCCCGGGCCGGGCGGCAAGCTGGCCCACGCCGCGATCCGCATCGGCGACTCGATGGTGATGCTGATTGACGAATTCCCCGACTGGGACGCCAACGGCCCCGGCACGCTGGGCGGCACGCCGGTCACCATCCACCTGGCGGTGCCGGCGGTCGACGACTGGTTCGAGCGGGCGGTCGAGGCCGGCGCGGTCGCGCGCATGGCCCCCGCCGACATGTTCTGGGGTGACCGCTACGGCGTGGTCGAGGACCCTTTCGGCCACCGCTGGTCGATGGCCACCCACCTGCGCGACGTCTCGCCCGAAGAGATGGCGCGCGCGATGGCGCAGGGCATGGGCCGGGAGCCGTAAAACGCATGGGCGCCAGCAAGACCGTGCGCTGCGGATTATGATGGCGGACCCGCAACCAGGACAGGGAACGTCATGAAAGAAACCCAGCAAGCGCATGGCGCGCTGCAGGACATCGAGCGCATCGCCGCCTTCTCCGACGGCGACGCCGGCGGCAACCCGGCCGGCGTCTGGATCGGCGCAGCGTTACCGCCGGAAGGCGAGATGGCGCGGCTCGCCCACGTCGTCGGCTTTTCCGAAACCGCCTTCGCCGCGCCGCTGCCGGAACCGGAAGGCGGCGGCTGGCGCGTGCGCTACTTCTCGCCCGAATCCGAAGTGCCCTTCTGCGGCCACGCCACCATCGCGCTGGGCGCGGCGCTGGCGCGC
>DAMCRY010000371.1:2812-4029 GCA_032115075.1 Massilia sp. | reverse complement strand
CCGGCCGGGTCCGGCACGGCGGCAGTCACGCCTGCGCCATGCCGGACCGGTTCGAACGCTTCAGAAGGAGTAGCGCGCCCCCAGCGTGTAGAAGCGGCCGACCGCGCCGGCGTAGTCCAGCGGGTTGTACGACACGGCGCCGTAGGTCAGCGGGTCGAGCGGAGCGACCTTGTCGAACACGTTCTGGATCGAGCCGAAGATTTCCCAGCGCTGCTGCGGCTTCCAGCGGAACACCAGGTCGACCGTCGAGAACGAGGCCAGTTCGCAGTTGGTCGGCGCGTCGTTGCCGTTGGCGAAGTGGGTGGCGCAACCGTCCGGATCGTCCTTGAACAGGGTGTTGTCGATCTTGCCGCGGTAGTTGAGGTTGGCCGTCAGGCGGAAGTTCTCGCGTTCCCAGGAGGCGCGCAGGTTGGCGCGGTTGTCGGGCGTGCCGATGCAGTTGGTCACGTCGCAGTTGCCATGGGTGCCGGCGAAGTCGCGCGTGCTGCCGTCCTGCTCGGTGCGCTCCCACTTGAACAGGTGGGTCCACTTGGCGTCGAACACCAGGTTGCCGTAGCCGCTCGGCAGGGCCATGCTGTGGCGTGCGTCGATGTCGAGGCCGCGCACCTTGGTCTTGGCCGAGTTGACGTAGCTGGCCAGCACTGCCGTGATGGCGCCGGGGTCGCCCGGGATGCCCGCTTCCGCCGTGCTCGGGTCGCGCGCCACGCGTCCGGCCAGGATAGCGGCGTCGACCTGTTCCTGGTTGATCTCGTTCTTGCGCTTGATTTCCCAGAAGTCGAGCGAGATGCTGGTGCGCGGCAGCGGGTCCCAGATCACGCCGACGTTCCAGCTCTTCGAGCGTTCCGGCGAGAGGTCCGGGTTGGGCGAGGTGATGAGCGCGATGCTGGCCGGGTTGCAGGCCGCTTCCACGCCCAGCGCGCAGCGCACCGGGTCGTCCGCGGTGGAGAAGGCCGCCAGGCCGCCGCGGCCGTTCTCCGCCGGGCTGGGGGCGCGGAAGCCGCGCGCCCAGGTAGCGCGCAGGGCCAGCTGGCGCATCGGGGTCCACTTGACGCCGACCTTCGGCGTGTAGGCGTTGCCGACGTCGGTGAAGTGGTCCCAGCGCATCGCGCCGGTCACCTCGACGCCGGGCAGCACCGGCGCCAGCACCTCGCCGTAGGCGGCGAACACGTTGCGCTGGCCTTCGTAGGCCGAGTAGCCGAGGCCGATGATGTTGCCGC
>DAMCRY010000371.1:0-2802 GCA_032115075.1 Massilia sp. | reverse complement strand
TCGGCTCCAGCTCGGCCGATTCGTGGCGGAACTCGGCGCCGACCGCCACCCCGAGCGCGCCGCCGGCCAGCTTGCCGAATTCGCGCGTGGCCTTGAAGTCGACCTGCGCGATCTCGGTATGGGCGTCGTTCGCGATTTCCGGCGACAGCGCGGCGTACACCGCCGGCGAGTTCAGGCCGGCGTTCTCGGCGATGCGCCAGAAGGTGCCGGGCGGCAGGGCGCGGTAGCCCGGGTTGTTGGCGATGGCCGCCGCCACGTTCTCGGCCGTGGGGTTCAGCAGCGCGAAGGTGGCGTCGCGCTGCAGGTAGCCGGTGCGCTCGTTGCTGACCTTGTTGCGCGAGTAGAGCAGGGAGCTGTCCCATTCCCAGCCGGCAGCTTCGCCGCGCGCGCCGACCAGGGCGCGGATGAAGGTCGAGTCGATGCTCGAGATGCGCGGGCCGACGTCGGCCGCCAGGTAGCGCAGCCGCGCTTCGCGTCCGAAATAGGGGTTGTCAGGGTGATTGGCCCCGAGCGCAACGCCGGCGCCGCTGACCGGCCCGCCCGGGTAGCCCTGGTTGAAGCTGACCGCCGTCGGCGTGGTGCCCGACTCGCTCAGGCTGTTGTAGAGGTTGAGTTCGGTGTAGGCCTCGACCCGCTCGTTCAGCTTGAAGGTGCCGCGCCCGAATACCGACACGTATTCGGAGTCGGGCTGGATCTGGCTGTACAGCCAGGACGCGTCGACCAGGCAGCCGCCGCCCGGGTCGCCCTGCGGATGGTTGGTGAAGTTGCCGCAGGCCGCGCCCGGGAAGAGGCGGGTGAAGCCCCCGCCGGCCAGGTTGCCGCGGTTGTAGTATTCGAGCGTGTCCGGGTTGCGCACGTTGCCGTTGATGGAGCCGCTGCCCGAGGCGTTGTTGCCGGTGATGGCGCCGGAGCCGCCCAGCGCTTCCTGGGCCGAGAAGCCCCAGGGCCGCAGGTCGGACTTGCCGATCCAGTCGCGGTTGCCGCGCTCGCGGTTCCAGATCTCGTCGGTCTTCTTGTACTCGAAGTTTAGCAGCACGTTGTAGCGGTCGGTGTCGAGGTCGCCCTTGCCCCAGGTGAGGGCGACGTTGTTGGTCTGCCCATCGCCGGCCTCGCCGGTGCCGATCATGGCGCGCGTCGTGCTGCCCTGGAAGTCGCGGCGCAGGATGATGTTGACCACGCCGGCGATCGCGTCGGAACCGTAGATGGCCGAGGCGCCGTCCTTCAGGATCTCGACCCGCTCGACGGCATCGGTGGGGATGACGTTGAGGTCGGAGAACACCTTCTGGCCGTCGTCGGCCAGGCCATAGGGCGCCATGCGGCGGCCGTTGAGCAGCACCAGGGTCGAGGCGGTGCCGAGGCCGCGCAGCGAGATGCCCGAGGCGCCCGAGGCGAAGCCGCCGCCGAAGGTCATCGGCACCGAGCCCGAGTTGTCGACCGCCAGCGTCTGCAGCAGCTCGGCGACCGTGGTCTTGCCCGAGCGCTCGATGTCGGCGCGGTTCACGGTCTGCACCGAGGAGGCGGTCTCGGCCTGGGCGCGGCGGATGTTCGAACCGGTGATTTCGACGCGGGCGACGGGTTTCGGCGCCGCCTCCTGCGCCGTCGCTCCTTGTGGTACCGCCAATAGGGTGAAACTGACTGACGCGAGGCCGACGGCGCCGCCGCCGGCGAAGATGCGCCGCAAGGCGCGCGAGAGCAGGGTTTCGGTCATGTCCGGACTCCAGTGGTTGGGATTTCCCGCAGCGGACCGGCCGGCTTGTCGAGTGCAATCATTTCTCAAAACAATTGCTTTGCGATATCGCAAGCAGGATGCGGAACTGTCGGGGCTTGGAGGGACTTTTGCACCGATTAATGAACGGCGACTGATCTCAGTCAAAGTGCTCGGAAAGGCAGCATATGCGTGTGTGGTTCGCGCAACCAGTCGCCAAATCCGACCGGGTCAGGTGGCGGCCCGACGGCAAAACGAGCTGTCTGGACAAGCGACAAAGAGCTTGCCAATCTTCATGCAATGTTGTTATAGTCAACCAGACATGGCCAAGCCAGGCCTCTCGGACACCACATGCGTCGCACCATTTTCTTTACCCGCCACTTTTACTTTAGCCATTCCAGCCCCTTGGCGGTGGAGTAGCGGCAGGTTCACGCGATAACAAGAACAGTCCGACGCAATCCAGACAAACCGCCAGCGATGGCGGTTTTTTCGTTTATAGACCAGCTTTCAGACATCACACCAAGATACGGAGTACAGCATGCCTCGCACCGACGACTTACGCATCCGCGAAATGAAGGAACTGACGCCGCCCTCGCACCTGATCCGCGAGTTCCCGGTCACGCCGGCGGCCGAGCAGACCGCGGCCAATGCGCGCGTGGCGCTGCACCGCATCCTGCATGGCCAGGACGACCGCGTGATGGTGGTGGTCGGTCCCTGTTCGATCCACGATCCGAAGGCCGCGCTCGAGTACGCGCGCCGCCTGGCCGAGCAGCGCGCCCGCTTCAAGGGCGAGCTCGAGATCGTGATGCGGGTCTACTTCGAGAAGCCGCGCACCACGGTCGGCTGGAAGGGCATGATCAACGACCCCTACATGGACAACAGCTTCCGCATCAACGACGGCCTGCGCATGGCGCGCGAGCTGCTGCGCGACATCAACGAGCTGGGCCTGCCGGCCGGCACCGAGTTCCTCGACGTGATCAGCCCGCAGTACATCGCCGACTTGGTGAGCTGGGGCGCCATCGGCGCCAGGACCACCGAGTCGCAGGTGCACCGCGAGCTCGCCTCGGGCCTGTCGTGCCCGGTCGGCTTCAAGAACG
>DAMCRY010000370.1:406-4034 GCA_032115075.1 Massilia sp. | reverse complement strand
GGCGGGGGCGGACGATGGCGAGCGGGCGGGACGGCACGGGACAGGGCGGCGGGGCGCGCGACGGCAGGCGCATCGGCGCCGAACTGTGGCTGGTGCTCGGCCGATACCGCGGGCGCATCGTCGCGGCGGTCGTGCTGCTGCTGGCCGCCAAGCTGGCGACGGTGGCGGTGCCGCTGCTGCTCAAGCGCATCATCGACGCCTTTTCCGGCGCCGGCCTGCCGGCCAGGCTGCCGCTGTATCTGCTGGTCGGCTATGCGCTGCTGCGCTTTTCCTCGACCCTGTTCAACGAATGGCGCGACCTGCTGTTCGTGCGCGTGACGCTGGCGGCGGTGGCGGCCTATGCGCGCAAGACCTTCGTCCACCTGCACGCGCTGGGCCCGCGCTTCCACGCCCGGCGCAAGCTCGGCAGCCTGCTGCCCGACATCGACCGCGGCACCGGCGGCATCGCCTTCCTGCTCGGCGTCGGCCTGTTCACCATCGTGCCGACCCTGGTCGAGATCGGGCTGGTGCTGGCCATCATGCTGAGCCGCTATCCGGCCGGCTTCGCCGGCGTCATCCTCGTCACCTTCCTCGTGTACGCCGGCTTCACCCTGGTGTTCACGGCGCGCCGCGTGGTCTACCAGCGCCGCGTGAACAAGCTCGACTCGACCGCCAAGGGCCGGCTGGCGGACAGCCTGATCAACTACGACACGGTCAAGTTCTTCAGCAACGAGGCGCTCGAGGCGGAGCGCTTCGGCGCCATCCTGGGCGACTGGCGCGAAGCCGGCATCGCCAACCAGCGCGCGCTGTTCGCCCTGCACGTGGGCCAGAGCGCGGTCATCGCCCTGGGCGTCGCGGCGATCATGCTGCTGGCCGGGCAGGCGGTGATGGCGCGCCAGATGAGCGTTGGCGACCTGGTGCTGATCAATGCCTATGCCTTGCAGGTCTGCCTGCCGCTGAATGCCCTGGGCTTCGTCTACCGCGAGGCGCGCGACGCCTGGGTCAATGCCGAGCGCCTGTTCGAGCTGCTGCGCGAACGGCCCGAGATCGCCGATCCGCCCGGCGCGCCGCCGCTGCGCGCCGGCCCCGGCGAAGTCGTGTTCGAGCACGTGCACTTCCACTACGAGGCGGCGCGGCCGGTGCTGGCGGACCTCAGCCTGCGGATCGCGCCCGGCACCACGCTGGCGGTGGTGGGGCGCAGCGGTTCCGGCAAGTCGACCCTGGCGCGCCTGCTGCTGCGCTACTACGACCCGGCCAGCGGCCGCGTCCTGGTGGACGGGCAGGACATCCGCCAGGTCGCCGCCGGGAGCGTGCGCGCGGCCATCGGCGTGGTGCCGCAGGAGACCGCCCTGTTCAACGACACCATCGGCAACAACATAGCCTATGCCCGGCCCGGCAGCACCCGCGACGAGGTGGTCGCCGCCTGCAAGGCTGCGCACCTGGACGAGCTGATCGATTCGCTGCCGGACAAATACGACACCCCGGTGGGCGAGCGCGGGGTCAACCTGTCGGGCGGCGAGAAGCAGCGCATCGCGATCGCGCGCGCGGTGCTGAAGAACCCGCCCATCCTGCTCTTCGACGAAGCGACGTCGGCGCTGGACGCCGACTCCGAGCACGCGATCACCCGGGAACTGGACCGCCTGGCGCGGGGACGCACCACCCTGGTGATCGCGCACCGGCTGTCGACCATCGTGGGGGCCGACCTGATCGTGGTGATGGAGCGCGGCCGCATCGCCGAGCAGGGCACGCATGCCGAGCTGCTGCGGCGCAAGGGCATCTATGCGCGGCTCTGGCTGCTGCAGCAGCGGATGGAGCGCGAGGCGGAACGCTGACGCGGGCGGCGCTCAGCTGCCCCGGAACACGATGGTCTTGTTGCCATGGACGAAGACGCGCCGCTCGATGTGGAACTTGACGGCCGCCGCCAGCGCCATGCACTCGTTGTCGCGGCCCACGCGCACCAGCTGCTCCGGCTTGAAGTTGTGGTCCACCCGCGTGACCATCTGCTCGATGATCGGGCCCTCGTCGAGGTCGGGCGTGACGTAGTGGGCGGTGGCGCCGATCAGTTTCACGCCGCGGTCGAAGGCCTGGTGGTAGGGCTTGGCGCCCTTGAAGCCGGGCAGGAAGGAGTGGTGGATGTTGATGCAGCGGCCCGCCAGCCGGCGCGCCAGCTCGTCGGACAGGATCTGCATGTAGCGCGCCAGGATCACCAGCTCGGCGCGGGTCTCCTCGACCACTTCCAGCAGCCGGGCTTCCTGCTGGACCTTGTTCTCCTTGGTCACCGGCAGGAAGATGAAGCGGATGCCTTCGCGCTCGACCATCGGGCGCAGGTCGAGGTGGTTCGACACCACGGCCGTGATCGTCATGTTCAGTTCGCCGTTGCGGCGACGGTACAGCAGGTCGTCGAGGCAGTGGTCGTCCTTGGAGACCATGAGAACGGTCCTGACCGGCTCGGCCGAGTCGTGGATCTTCCACCCCATATCCAGGCGCGCCGCGACGCCGGCGCCGAACGCTTCGCGGATGTCGGCGATCGCGGGCGAGCCGGCCTGGCGGCGGAACACGGCGCGCATGAAGAAGCGCTCGGTGGAATCGTCGTCGAACTGTTCCAGCGCGCAGATATAGCAGTCGCGCTCGGCCAGGAAGGTGGCGACGGCGGCCACGATGCCGATGCCGGCGCGGCAGCCGGCATTCAGGATGTATTCGGGGGAGTGCGGGGGGCGGGCGGATTCAATCGGGGTCATGCGGTCGTCCTGTGCGTTGTGCTCGATGGTGGGCGCCTGCGCTGTCGCAGGCGGCGCCAGGGCGGGCGCGGCGGATGGCCGGGTGCCGGTGGGACCGCCGTGCAAGCCTCGTGGACGAAGCAGACGTTGTCATTCAGTTATCATGGACGATGCGGCTGGCGCCGTCAAGACGCGCACGATTCGGCACACGATGCGGCGGTCCGTCCTCAGCCGAGCTGTGCGAGCAGGACGACGGCCGCCGCGATCAGTCCGCCGGTGAGCGTGCCGGCGAAGGCGGCGGCGAGGGCCTCGAGGTCGCGCCGGGTGGCATGGGTCCGCATGCCTGCTTCCTTCGACGGGTGGGGTGGCCGGGACATGGTCGTCAGTCCCGGAACAGGTGGGTGAAGGTGCGGCTGACCGGCAGCTTTTCCTCGCAGCCGCGCAGCAGCACCTGCATGCGCTCGGCGTCGATGCGCTCGACCGCCGCGATGGCGCCGACGTTGACCAGGGTGCCGCGGTGGATCTGCCAGAAGCGGTCGCGGTCGAGGCCGCCCAGCAGGTCCTTCAGCGGGGTGCGCACCAGCGCCTCGGAGTCGGGCAGCACCACGCGGGTGTACTTGGTGTCGGACTGGAAGAACAGCACCTCGTCGACGTCGATCAGGCGGATCTGGCGTCCGACCGTCGCCTTCAGCCACTTCAGCTTCTCGCTGCGCGCGCCGGGCAGGCCGGTCTTCAGGTGGCGCAGCAGGTCGCCCAGGTCGGCCGGCGGGTTGGCGAGCTTGGCGCGGATGCGCGCCACGGCGCGCTCCAGGCGGTCGGCCTGCACCGGCTTGAGCAGGTAGTCGACGGCGCCGGCGTCGAAGGCCTCGACCGCGTACTGGTCGTAGGCGGTGACGAACACCACGTGGGCGCCGTCGCCGATACGCTCGGCC
>DAMCRY010000370.1:0-230 GCA_032115075.1 Massilia sp. | reverse complement strand
TGCCGTTCTCGGCCTGCAGCACGATGTCGGCCTGGGGCCAGCAGGCGGCCAGCATGCCGGCCAGCCGTTCGCGCATCAGCGGTTCGTCCTCGGCGATCAGGATGCGGCTCATGCTGGCACCCGTGCATCCGCTCGCGGCGCTTCCGCGCCTGCCGGCGCGGCCATCGGCACGACCAGTTCGGCGGCCACGCCCGGGTCGGCCTCGTGCAGCGCGAGGCTGGCGCCGTCGC
>DAMCRY010000369.1:0-4037 GCA_032115075.1 Massilia sp. | reverse complement strand
TGCCCTGCAGCCCGGCGAGACCATGCTGGTGCTGGGCGCCGCCGGCGGCGTCGGCCTGGCGGCGATCGAGATCGGCAAGGCGCTCGGCGCGCGCGTGATCGCGGCGGCCTCGAGCGAGGACAAGCTGGCGATCTGCCGCGCGCACGGGGCCGATGCCGTGATCAACTACGAGAAGGAGGACCTGCGCGAGGCGCTCAAGGCGGCGACCGGCGGGCGCGGACCCGACGTGATCTACGACCCGGTCGGCGGCCCCTACAGCGAGCCGGCGCTTCGCTCGATCGCCTGGCGCGGACGCCACCTGGTGGTGGGCTTCGCGGCCGGCGAGATCCCGCGCCTGCCGTGGAACCTGCTGCTGTTGAAGGGGGCGTCGGTGGTGGGCGTGTTCTGGGGCGACTTCGTGCGGCGCGAACCGCAGGCGAACCTGCGGGCGATGCGCCAGATGCTGGGGTGGATGGCGGAAGGGAAGCTGAAGCCGCTGGTGTCGGGGCGCTACAGGCTGGAGGAGACGGCGCAAGCGCTGAACGACATGGCGGCGCGGAAGGTGACGGGGAAGGTTGTCATCATGCCCTGAACTGCGCGAACGTTACCGGATTACTTGACCTTGAAACCGTCATCCCGGCGAAGGCCGGGATGACGATCTCGAGGTCAACGATCGGGGTTTCGGCGACGAATTGCTAGGCGTTCAAATCCGCCGCATCCGCGATCGTCCCGGGCCGGAAAAACTCGATCACGTCCGCCTGCACCCGCGTGCGCTTGAACGGCGGCAGGCTTTGCCAGATGCGCCGCCCATACGGCTTGGTGATCAGGCGCGGGTCGCAGATCATCAGCACGCCGCGGTCGTCCACGTCGCGGATCAGGCGCCCGGCGCCCTGCTTGAGGGTGATGATCGCTTCCGGCAGCTGGTGGTGCATGAAGCCGTTCTTGCCCTGCTTTTCCATCACCTCGATGCGCGCCGCCAGCACCGGGTCGTCCGGCGGGGCGAAGGGCAGCTTGTCGATGATGACGAGCGAGAGCGCGTCGCCGCGCACGTCCACGCCTTCCCAGAAGCTCTGGCTGCCCACCAGCACGGCGTTGCCGGCGTTGCGGAAGGAGTCGAGCAGTTCGGTGCGCCCGCGCTCGCCCTGCACGAACAGGGGGAAGTCGAGGCCGCGCTCGGCGAACTCTGCGCGCAGGCGTTCGGCCACCTTGTTCACCGCGCGGATCGTGGTGCACAGGAAGAAGGTGCGCCCGCCGGCCGCTTCGATCACCGGCAGCGCGATGTCGACGCAGGCGTCGGTGTAGTGCATCGAGTTCGGTTCGGGCAGGCCGGTCGGCACGTACAGGATGCCCTGCTCGCCGTAGTTGAAGGGGCTCGGCCAGGTCATGGCCGGCTCGCCCGTCAGGCCCATCTGGTCGGAGAAGTGCTTGAAGTCGTTCTTCACGGCCAGCGTCGCCGAGGTGAAGATCCAGCTGCGCGGCGTGCCTTCGCGCTGGCCGGAGAAGATCGGCGCGATCGACAGCGGCGTCTTGTGCAGCTGCAGCGAGGACGAGAAGGCTTCCACCCACAGCACGGCGGCGTCGTCGCCGTCGACGACCTTCCCTTTCCTGGTATCCGGCTTCCAGGCGTCGAAGGAGGCCGCCAGTTCCTGGGCGCGCACGCGGCAGGCTTCGATGGTCTCGGCGCGCGCGGCGTGTTCTTCGAGCACGGTGATCATGCCGGACAGTTCTTCCTTGAGCTTGTCGAGCGCCGGGAAGAAGTTCGAGGTCGGGAGGATCTGCGGCAGCGACAGGCGGATGCCGCCGTCCGGGAAGGTCAGGCGCAGGTCGCGCGCCGCCTTCTCGACCACGGTGACGACCTTGGCCCAGTCCGGGCCGCGCGCATGCGCCAGGCCTTCGGCCAGCACGTCGCGGCACAGTTCCAGCACCTGCGAGGTCGAGACCGACTGGCCGAAGAACAGGGTCGCGGTGTCCGGCAGCTGGTGCGCCTCGTCGAAGATGATGGTGTTGGCCGAGGGCAGCAGCTCGGCCACGCCGGTGTCCTTCAGCGCCACGTCGGCGAAGAACAGGTGGTGGTTGACCACCACCACGTCGGCTTGTTGCGCTTCGCGGCGCGCCTTCATCACGAAGCAGTCCTGGTAGTACTGGCACTCCGCGCCCATGCAGCTGTCGCGGGTCGAGGTGACCAGGTTCCAGACGGTGGCGTTCTCGGGCACCTTGGCCAGCTCGGCCTTGTCGCCCGAATTGGTCATCTTGATGAAGCGCGAGATCTCGCGCAGGTGGCCGACGTCGTCGCGCGAGGTCAGGCGCCCGTTGTTCAGGGTGCGCTCGAGGTGGAAGTGGCAGACGTAGTTCGAGCGCCCCTTGAGCAGGGCCACCGAGACCGGCGCGCGCAGGGCGGCGCGGATGGTCGGGATGTCGCGCAAAAACAACTGGTCCTGCAGGTTCTTGGTGCCGGTCGAGATGATGGTCTTGCCGCCCCACAGCAGGGCCGGGACCAGGTAGGCGAAGGTCTTGCCGGTCCCCGTGCCCGCCTCGGCCATGAGCACCTTCTGCTCGGCGATCGACGCGGCGATCGCCTTGGCCATTTCGGTTTGCGACTGGCGCGGCTTGAAGGTGCCGACCGCGGGCGCGAGCGGGCCTCCCGGCCCGAACAGGCGGTCGAGTTCTTCGTCGTACTTGCCCGGTGGACGGGCGGCGGCCGGGAGGACATCGCCCTGCGGCGGCATCGCTGCCGGCGCCGGCTCGGCGGGGCGTGAGGCGGGGAGATGGTCGGTCAAAATGCTTGTTTCTTCTGGGCCTTGTTCAGGCGGTGTGATCAGGCAGGAATGTCGGGTACGAGCTGCATCTTCAGCAGCGTAATATGATCCTTCAGCTGCAGCTTACGCTTCTTCAAACGGCGCAGCTGGAGCTGGTCCGCGTGGCCGTCGGCAGTCAGCATGGAAATGACAGCATCGAGGTCGCGGTGTTCCACGTCGAGTTCAATGATGCGGCGCTGGAGGTCCTGGACGTCGGTCATGATTGCTGTTCCAAACAGTTCTGTACTAAAGCGTTTGCGGGATGGTATGGGCGCTATGTCCCGAGCGGGTCGGGCGGCGCGGGTGTTCGGCTTGCGGCTTGCAACACCGGGGCTTCTCGGTGCATAGTTTAATCTACGCTGAGGTTGCCGCCAACAAAGATTGGCGCAGGCGCTACGGAAACAAGCATTTATGACAACTTACAAGATCGAAGCGGGAACCGCGCAACACATCGGCAACCGCCCGCAGCAGAACGACCGCGTCGCCCTGCTGACCGGCGCCCGCGCTCCCGGCTACGTGCTGGCCGTGCTGTCGGACGGGATCGCAGGCAGCGCGGGTTCGGAACAGGTGCTGCACACGGCGCGCCAGGTCTTCGACGAATTCAAACCGGGCGACCGCCCTTCCCTCGAACGCATCGGCGAACTCCTGCGCGAGATCGTCGCCGAAACCCACCTCGTCATGAAGATGAATGCCGTCATGGGGCAGGCGACCGCGCAGGCGGAAGCGCACGCCAGCTTCGTCGGGCTGGTCCTGACGCCGCACGGCGAGGCGGTCTGGGGCCATGTGGGCGACTCGCGCCTGTACCGTTTCCAGGACGGCAAATGCGCGGCCCGGACCAACGACGCGTCCTATGTGGAACACCTGGTGGGCAGCGACCGCCTGCCGGAAGAGGCGGCCAGGAACCACCGCAAGTCGAAGCTGCTGCTCAATGTGCTGGGCAACGGCCGCAAGGATCCCTACGTGACCATCGGCAGCCACAGCGGACTGGCGCCGGGCGATGTGTTCCTGCTGTGCTCGGACGGCTTGTGGCACTTCTTCACCGATGCCGAACTCGGCGCGGCCACGGGCAAGGCGACGCCGCGGCAGGCGTCGGAAATGCTGATCAACAAGGCGGCGGAGCGCTCGCAGGGCAAGGGCGGCAATTGCACGATGGCGATCGTGAAGCTGGTCAAGCCGGCCCAGGACGGGATGGCGGGCAGGTTCGGCCGCGCCTGAACGCCGGGACCGCGCACGGCGCGCCCTGCCCCGGCGCCGCGCGCTTCG
>DAMCRY010000368.1:0-4121 GCA_032115075.1 Massilia sp. | reverse complement strand
TGCAACCAGTGTGAAAGTAGGTTATCGTCAGGCTAGTTATATGAAAAACCCCACCGGTGACCCGGTGGGGTTTTTTGCTTTGTGCGCTCGTAGAACGAGCGTCTTCCATTCCTCCTGCATGCGCCAAACGCTGCTCCGCTCTACGTTCGATTCCCTTCGCATAATCTGAGCGATAGCCCATCGAAATCGGCTTCAGGGCGATCTTCGGTCAACAATCCTACGCTACACTTCTTGTTTTATTTCCTACATAAAACAACAATGAAGAAGACGGGTACCTATCTCCTCCGCGGCGTCCTGATCGTCTCTTCGCTGCTCGTCGTCCTGGTCGTCGTGGCCCTGTCGAATTCCACCGTCGAGTTGACGGAAGCCGGGGTGCACAAGCGTCTTCTCATCCCTGTCGGCAAGCAGAGTATCGGCCTGCATACGTATGCGGGGACCGGCGACGAGGTGAAGATGCCGGGCTTCCTTGACGGTCCCGTCGTGCGCAGGCAAGCGAACGGCAACTGGGCTGCCACCTGGTATTGCGAAGGGAAGGTCGAGCAGTCGACCGGCAACGGCGGGGACCTCACCATCGACTGCGCGGGGCAGCGTAGACACTTCCCGATCTCGCGTACGCCGGCGGTGCCCGATGCCATCTTCGACGCGCCCGTCGATACCCTCGTCCTGAGCGATATCGAAGGAAATGCGCGCTTCCTCGATGCCGCATTGCAGTCGCTCGAGGTTACGGATGCCGATGGCAACTGGCGCTACGGACGCAATCACCTCGTCATCAACGGCGATGCCGTCGACCGCGGTCGCGACGTCTTCGCCGTGCTGTGGCGTCTGTACTCGCTCAGTCTGCAGGCGCAGGACGCCGGCGGCGCCGTGCACTTCGTGCTCGGCAATCACGAACAGTATTTGCTGCGGGGGAACGGTTCGCGTGCCAACCGCGACCATCTGCATGCGCTGTCGCGCATGGGCGGGCAGGTGGCCGCCTTCGGCGCCGACACCGTGATTGGCCAATGGCTGCGCCTGCAGCCCGTGATCATCAAGAGCGGCAAGACCGTCATCACGCACGGTGGCGCGAGCCCGCTGGTGGCAAATGCTGGTCTGAATGTCAACAATCTCAATAGCGCCATGCGCCGTTACTGGTCCGGGGACATGCCAGGCAAGACCGAGCTGGACGCCGTGATCGGTCCGGCCGGGCTGACGCAATACCGCGGCTACTTCGAGGCGGGCGAAGACCGCTACGCTCTGGCCACCGAAGCCCAGGTCACAGACGTGCTCGCGCATTTTGGCGCGGACCGGATCGTGGTAGGACACACGCTGGTCGATGAGGTGAGCGCCGTCCATGGCGGTAAAGTGTGGGCCATCGACGTCAACAGCAACAGCGCGCGGCCGGAAGCCCTCTTGCTTCGCAACGGCGAACCGATCGTGCTCGCCACGAGCGCGCCCCGCGGACTCGAAGAAGAGAGCAAGGGCAAGCGCAAGCTGACGCGTCCCTTCAGTCTCTTGGCCGGCGCCGACCTCGCGATGCTGAAAGCGCTGTTCTCGTCGCACTACGCGCTGTCGCGCATCCCCCAACCCTACTGAGCGTCGGCCGCTCCCCGCATCACCGACAGCAGCCGGTCGAGCACGGGCCGGGTCGCATCGGCAATTCGGTCCAGGCTCGCTTCGCGCAGCTCTGCCGGATCGACCGGCCGTTCGCTGTGCAGTCCCGCCCAGCGCAGCAGCGCCGTGCAGGCGCTCGGGTGATCGAAGACGCCGTGCAGGTAGGTGCCCAGGACCTGGCCGTCGTCCGAGGAGGCGCCTTCCGGCCGGCCATCGATGACGAAGGCCGGCCTCGAACAGGCTGGTCCCCTCGATACCCCCATGTGGATCTCGTAGCCACGCAGCTCGATGTGCTCGCCGGCGAATTCAGCCAGGGACTTGACTTGCACCAGCCGCTTTTCGCGCGCCAGTGCCGTGTCGACTTCGAGCAGCCCGAGCCCGTCCGAATTGCCCGGCGCGCCTTCCATGCCATGCGGGTCCGCCACCGAGCGCCCCAGCATCTGGAAACCGCCGCAGATCCCGAGCACCTTGCCGCCATAGCGCAGGTGGCGCGCCAGGCAGGCGTCCCAACCCTGCGCCCGCAGCCAGGCCAGGTCGCCGCGCGTGTTCTTGCTGCCCGGGAGGATCACCAGGTCGGCCGCCGGCATCGCCTCGCCCGCGCGCACGAAGCGCAGGTCGACGTCCGGGTGCGCACGCAGTGCGTCGAAGTCGGTGTGATTGCTCATGCGCGGCAGGCTCGGGACCACAATGCGAAACCCGCCGGCGCCCGTCTGCGCCGGCTGTACCGCGTCTTCCGCGTCCAGGTACATGCCGTGCAGGTAGGGCAGCACGCCGAGCACCGGCTTGCCAGTCTGCGCCTCGAGCCACTCCAGGCCGGGTTCGAGCAGCGCGATGTCGCCGCGGAAGCGGTTGATCACGAAGCCGGCGACGCGTGCGCGTTCCGTCTCGGAGAGGCAGGCCAGGGTACCGACGATGTGGGCGAACACGCCGCCGCGGTCTATGTCGGCCACCAGGATCACCGGGCAATCCACGGCTTCCGCGAATCCCATGTTGGCGATGTCGCGATCGCGCAGGTTTATCTCGGCCGGGCTGCCCGCGCCCTCGACCACCACCGCATCGTATTGCGACAGCAGGCGCCGGTGCGATTCCAGCACCGCCGTCATCGCCACCGTCTTGTACTGGTGGTAGTCGCGCGCATTCATCTCGGCGCGCACGCGGCCGTGGATGATGACCTGGGCGCCGGTGTCGCTCGAAGGCTTGAGCAGGACCGGGTTCATGTCGGTATGTGCTTCGATCCCTGCCGCGATGGCCTGCAGCGCCTGGGCGCGGCCGATCTCGCCGCCATCGGCCGTCACTGCGCTATTGAGCGCCATGTTCTGCGGCTTGAACGGCGCCACCCGCACGCCACGCCGCACCAGGAGCCGGCACAGCGCCGCCACGACCGTGCTCTTGCCGGCGTCCGAGGTCGTGCCCTGCACCATCAGGGTCCGGAAGGGCAGCGGGTTCATTGCGGACGGTGCCGGCGCGCCAGCTCGAGTTTCTCGCACATGAGGGCGGTGCCGGCGATCATGCGCGGTCCCGCGCGGTTGAGCAGGTCGCCGTCGACCGTGAACAGGTTGCCGTTGCGCGTCGCCGTCAGCGTGGCGTACGGCTTCCACAGCTTGACGCCCCCATAGTTCTTCTCGGCCGTGCCGAAGATCGCTTCGGGATCCGCCTGCAGCACGCTCTCGACCGACACGATCGGCGCCGTGACCGTCAGCTTGTCGAAGATGTTCTCGCCGCCGCACAGGCGCAGCGCGTCGGTGACGATGTGCTTGCCGCTGAGGGTGTAGAGCGGCTTGTCCCACACCTGGTAAAAGGCGCGTACGGTGGGCCGGCCGGCGTAGCGCGCGCGCAGGGAGGCGAGCTGCTTGCGCAGCTCGCCCGCAACGCTGTTGGCCACCGCCCCGGTGCCCATCAGCTGGCCGAGACGCGCGACGTTCTCGGGAATGCCTTCCAGGGTCTGCGGGTCGCTCAGGAACACCGGCACGCCGAGCTTGCGCACCATCTCGATCTGGCGCTCGGAATTGTTGTGCATCCAGGCGACGATCAGGTCCGGCTTCATCGCTATCACCCGCTCGAGATCGATTTCTCGGTTCGAGCCGATGCGCGGGATGCGCTTGGCCGCTTCCGGATAGTCGCTGTAGTTGACGGCGCCGACGATACGGTCGCCGCCGCCGGCCGCGAACAGCAGTTCGGTCACGTGCGGCGCCATCGCGATGACGCGGGCGGCAGGCTTGTCGAGCGTGACCATGTTGCCGGCGTCGTCGCGCACGGTCGCCGCGCCCGCCAGGGGCGCCGCGAGCACGGCGAGTGCCGCAGCCAGGACCATCTTGTTCGTCATCGGGTACTCCAGGTATGTAATGCGTTTTCCAACCGGCGCCATGCGGCTTCGTCGGGCGGCAGCCCGAGCCGGATGCCGCGACCGGCCTCGCTGAACAGGCGGCACCAGAGGCCGTGGCGCGCGAGGTGCTCGTGAAAGGCTTCGGGCCGCGCTTCCGGCCACCAGTGAAACAGCGGTGTCCCGGCCGCGCGGATGCCGTGCGCCTGCA
>DAMCRY010000367.1:0-4132 GCA_032115075.1 Massilia sp. | reverse complement strand
GGCGCCCGCGCCGGCCGGCGGCGGCATCCAGACCGTCCAGGTGACCGGCCTGCGCGCCAGCATCCGCTCGGCCGAGGAGATCAAGCGCGACAGCGAGCAGGTGGTGGACTCCATCAATGCCGAGGACATCGGCAAGTTCCCCGACCGCGCCGCCGGCGACGCCCTGCAGCGCGTCGCCGGGGTGCAGGTCGGCCGCACCCTCGGCGAGACCAACAGCGTGATCATCCGCGGCCTGCCCGACGTCGTGACCTCCTTCGAAGGCAACGAGATCTTCACCGGCACCGGCCGCCGCCTGTCCTACCAGGACCTGCCGGTGCAGTCGATCGCCGGCCTGGACGTGTACAAGTCGGCCACCGCCAACCAGCTCGAGGGCGGCATCGCGGGCGGCGTCAACGTGCGCCTGCGCGCGCCCTTCGACTTCAAGCGCTATACCGTGACCGGATCGCTGGAAGGGCGCCGCAACTACGTCGAGGGCAGCGACGCGACCAGCCTGGACACCAATCCCGGCGGCAGCCTCCTGATGACCAACCGCTGGCAGACCGGCCACGGCGAGATGGGCGTGCTGGTCGATCTCTCCTACAACAAGGAGAACTGGGCCTTCCCGGCGCAGTGGGTGGACCGGCCCGACCGCGTGTTCTCGGTCGGCCAGGACGGCACCGCCATCCGCCTGAATGACGACCAGCCGCTCGCGCCGCTGCGCCCGGGCGACCGGCTCGGCGAGCTGCCGAACATCGGCGGCATCTACAATGCCGGCGACCGCGAGCGCGGCAGCATCCACGCGGCCTTCCAGTGGAAGATCAACCCGGCCACGGAGTTCACGACCCAGTACCTGGGCACCTCCTACCGCGCCTCGCGCGAGACCGACTACATCATGAACATCGCCACCTGGGCGCCGCGCCTGACGAACGTCGTGCTGGCTCCGGACAGCGCCGCCTGCCGGACGCCCAACGGCTCGATCTGCCTGATCCGCGAGGCCAGCGCCCCGGCCGCCCAGTTCGGCGGACCCTACGACTGGGATCCGTACACCGCCACCAGCACCCAGGCCTTCCGCGAGCGCACCGACACCCGCTACCTGAACTTCGCGCTGAAGTACCGCCAGGGACCGCTGTCGGTGGACAGCAACCTGGCCCTGACGCGCTCGGACTTCATCAGCGACGGCGTGATCGTCGACCAGCAGGTCCCGGGCGCCAGCTCCTCGGTGTACACCTACGGCAGGGATGCGCACGGCGGCTTCAACACCATCACCACCCCGACCAGCAGCAACGCGCTGCGCGACCCGAACCAGTTCGTGCTGCGCGGCCTGGTGCAGAACTGGGGCGAGTCGCGCGGCAAGCAGGGCCAGTTCCGCACCGACGCCGTGTACCGCCTGGGCGACGGCTTCATCACCGCCATCACTGGCGGCATCCGCCTGTCCAGCCGCGACGTCGAGTTCCACGGCGCCGACCGCCCCACCGACCTGCAGGGCAGCGTGCGTCCTTCGCCGGTGGCCGCCTTCGGCCCGTCCTTCCAGACCCTGGTGCCCGGCATCGACCGCCTCGGCGGGCCCTGGATGACGCCTTCGCGCGACTTCCTGCTGCACCGGACCGACCAGGTGCGCGCCCTGTACGGGCTGGCGCCGGGCCGCCTGTCGGAAGACCCGAACCGCATGTTCGAGCAGCGCGAGCGCACCGCCACGCTGCACCTGGGCGCGCGCTGGAAGGCGGCGCTCGGCACGATCGGCGTGACCGGCAACGTCGGCGGGCGCCTGATCAAGGTCGACCGCAAGCTCGCGGGACAGGCCCAGATCGGCGACGTCATCAGCCCGATCGACGTCGACAGCGACGAGACCAACTTCCTGCCGAACGTCTCGGCGGTGGTCAACTGGACCGATCGCCTGCAGTCGCACCTCAGCGTCGGCAAGACCATCACCCGTCCCGAGTTCGCGCAGCTGAACCCGGCGCTGTCGCTGGTGCCGCCGACCGTCAACGCCCCGGGCACCGGCTCGGCCGGCAACCCGGACCTGGCGCCCACCAAGTCGGTCAACAGCGACGCCACGCTCGAGTACTACTTCGAGGACAACGGCTACGCGCAGATCGCGCTGTTCCACCGCGATATCGACGGCTACCTGCAGCGCATCGAGCAGGCCGAGGTGATCAACGGGCAGAACTACCGCGTGCTGCGTCCGCAGAATTCCGGCAAGGGCACGCTGCGCGGCGCCGAATTCGGCATCCAGAAGTTCTTCGACTTCCTGCCGGGCGCCTGGAGCGGCCTGGGCGCCCAGTTCAACTACACCTGGACCGACGGCGAGAACGAGACCCGCACCAACTTCAACAGCGGCGAGTACCGCAAGACCGCGCTGGTCGACGTCGCCAAGCAGAGCTACAACTTCACGCTGCTCTACGAGCATAGCGGCTGGACCGGACGCCTTGCGGCCACCCGGCGCGGCAAGTACGTCGAGCAGATCGCCGAGCCGCGCTTCGGCCAGGACCGCATCGTCAAGGCCTCGACCTACGTCGACCTGAGCGTCGGCTACGCCCTCACGCCGAACCTGTCGCTCAACTTCGACGCCGTCAACCTGACCAAGGAACGCTACGAGAGCTACCTGGGCGACCCGCAGCGTCCGCGCGACATCCGCTACAACCCGACCACCTACGGCATCAGCCTGCGGTATCAGATGTAACTGGCAGACGTCAGGAAAGAGAAGCCTTCATGCAGAAAACCTACTGCAATCCGGTCTACCCGGAGATCATGGCCGACCCCTTCGTGCTCCGGCACGAGGGGCGGTATTTCGCCTACGGGACCGCGCCCACCGGTCCCGGCGGCGGGCAGTTCCCGGTGCTGGTGTCGAACGACCTGGTCGACTGGCACCGCGCCGGCTACGCCCTGGCGGAGCCCGGCGGCGACCACTTCTGGGCGCCCGAAGTCGCCTACAGCGAGGGCAAGTTCTGGATGTACTACTCGCGCGGCGACGCCGAGGGCAAGACCCACAAGCTGCGCGTGGCGGTGGCCGACAACCCGGTCGGTCCCTTCAAGGACTGCGGGGTGCTGCTGGTGCCCGACCAGCCGTTCTCGATCGACGCCCACCCTTTCCGCGACGCCGACGGCCAGTGGTACCTGTATTATTGCGTCGACTTCCTGGAGTTCGAGGACGACCACCGCATCGGCACCGGCATCGTGGTCGACCGCCTGCTGGCGATGGACCGGCTGGAAGGCAAGCCGCGCACGGTGGCGCGCCCGCACGCCGACTGGCAGCTGTTCAAGATGCAGCGCGCGATGTACGACGCCGTCTACGACTGGCATACGGTGGAAGGCGCCTTCGTGCTGCCGCACGGCGGGAAGTACTACTGCTTCTACAGCGGTGGCGCCTGGGAGAAGGAGAACTACGGGGTCAGCTACGTGGTGGCCGACCATCCGCTCGGCCCCTTCACGAGGCCGGAAGGCAGCCAGGAAGCCCTCCTGATGCGCTCGCGTCCCGGCAACGTGATCGGTCCCGGCCACAATTCCTTCACCACCTCGCCGGACGGCAGCCAGGACTGGATCGTCTACCACGCCTGGGACACCGCCATGACGGGCCGGCGCATGTGCATCGACCGGCTGGTGTGGGAACACGGCAGGCCCACCACGGTGGGGCCGACCTTCACGCGCCAGCCGGCGCCGGCGGGGCTGCAGTTGCCGTGACGGCGCCATGGCGTCGAGACCGGCGGCGAGTGGCGCGGCAAGCTCAGGGACGCACCCGTTCCAGTCGCCCGCTGATCCAGTTCCGCGTATGCGCACAGGCCGCGCGCCCCATCGCCACCGGAAAATGGATGAAGCCGTGCGGCGCCTCTGGCAGCACGTTCAATTCGACCTCCGCGGCCTCGGCCCAGCGCCGCGCCATCAGCACGGTATCGTCGCGCAGCGGATCGCGTTCGCCCGAGTACATGAGGGCGGGCGGCATGCCGGACAGGTCGCCATACAGCGGCGAGAGCGGCGGCTGGCGGCGGGCGTCGTCGTCCAGGCCCGGCGTCAGCAGGCGCAATGCCGGCAGCATGGCGGGACCGTCCAGCACCAGGGTCTCGCGGCCGGCACGGCGCACGCTGTCGGAGCCGGCCATGTCGTAGACGCCGTAGTAGAGCACCACGCCGGCGAGGCGCCCGAACAGGTCGGGCCAGGC
>DAMCRY010000366.1:3792-4147 GCA_032115075.1 Massilia sp. | reverse complement strand
GCAGCAGCGGCAGGCGCACGGTGAAGGTGCTGCCCCGTCCCGCGCCCTCGCTGAGCGCCTCGACGGCGCCCTCGTGCAGCTCGACCAGCTTCTTCACCAGGGCCAGCCCCAGCCCGAGCCCGCCCTGCGCGCGGTCGGGCGTGCGCTCGGCCTGGGTGAACAGGTCGAACACCACCGGCAGCAGGTCCGGACCGATGCCGATGCCGTTGTCCTGCACCTGCAGGACCGCTTCTTCCCCCTGCTGCCGGAGCGCGACGCGCAGCTCGCCGCCGTCGGGCGTGTATTTCGCCGCGTTGTTGAGCAGGTTGGCCGCCACCTGGATGAGGCGGGTCCGGTCGCCGCGCACGAACAGGGG
>DAMCRY010000366.1:0-3770 GCA_032115075.1 Massilia sp. | reverse complement strand
CGCGGGCGTCGATCACCGGGGTGATCTGCTCGACGGCTTCGCGCAGCACGGCGCCGAGTTCCACTTCGGTCCGGTTGATCGTGGCCAGGCCGCGCGTGACGCGCGAGACGTCCAGCAGGTCGTCGACCAGGTGGGTCATGTGCGTGACCTGGCGCGAGATGACTTCGCTGGCCTGCTTGATGCGGGGTTCGTTGGCGAACAGCATGCGCAGGAGCTGGGCGGCGCTGCTGATCGGGGCGAGCGGATTGCGCAGCTCGTGCGCCAGCATCGCCAGGAACTCGTCCTTGCGCAGGTGCTCCCGCTGCAGGTGCTCCTGCTGCCGGTGCAGGCGGTCGAGCATCCCGTTGATCGAGCGTGCGAGGGTGATCGTTTCGCTGCTGCCGGCCAGCTCGGCGCGCTGCTCGTCGCGCTGGGCGTCGGTCCGTTCCTGGCCCAGCCGGCTCGCGAACCGCTCCAGCTTGCGCAAGTCCTGGGTCAGGCCGAGCGACAGGCGCGAACCCAGCAGGAACACCACCAGCGCGATCAGCGCCGCGATGCCGCCGATCAGGCCGTACTGGGACCAGGGCGTCTCCAGGATCTGGCCGACTTCGGAGGTGTCGTCGCGCAAGGTCAGCCCCAGGTGCGCGAAGCCCGCAGGCGTCCTGATCGGAACCTCCAGGCCGGCCGCCTGCGACTGCGCCTGCCCCTTCCACACGAATGCGGACGAGGCGTCGGGGCGCAGGTCGCGCAGCCTGACCTTGTAGACCAGGGCGCCTTCCGGCGTATTGGTGCGCGAGTAGCGCAGCAGGCTGACGCCGAGCAGTTCCGCGTCCCCGCCGCGCTCGAAGATGGCCGCGATTTCCTCGCCCCGGTCGAGGCGCGCGCGCAGCCAGGCCAATTGCTCCTCATCGAAGCGCTCGATGCCGTTGCCGGCGATCGGCTTGCCCTCGAAATCGGTGAACAGGACCTGGACCGGAATGCCGTTGATCTGGCGCAGTCCGCCGATGAAGGGCGCCAGATAGGTTTCCCGCCCCGCGCTGTCGACCAGGGCGGTCGCCAGGATCGGGCTGGCCGCCACCTCGTCCATGCGCGAGGCGAGCGTCGCGAGGGTATTGCCGACCGTGCGGGCGTTGAACGCGGCCTCGCGCTGCTCCAGCAGGGCGACCGCCGAGGCATGCTGGCGGTCGACCAGCCAGAACGAGGCCGCCGCCACCAGCAGCACGGCGGCGGCGGCCAGGATCGCCGATGCGAATGCGAAGCGCCGCGTCAGGCTCCCGCTGCGGAGCATCGACCATGGCATCATGGTCAGTCGCCGGTCGGCACGAGCACGCCGTCCGCCCGGTAGCGGGCGATCAGGAGCTCGGCGGGGCCCAGGGCCTCGTGGCGGACCGGGGTGAACGGCGGCGCGTAATGCTTCACCAGTCCGCGGTAGGCGCGCACTCTTTCGAGGGCGTCGCGCACCGCCTTCCGGTCGGTGCTGCCGGCCAGGTCGATCGCCTTCGCCAGGATATGCATCAGGTCATAGGCATGCGCCACGCCCACCGGGCCCTGGATGTCCTCGATCCGGCGCACCGGCGACACCGCAGCGAGGCTGCGCATGAAGCGCGCGAGCTGCTGCTTGTCGGCCCGGAAGAAGGAAAAGGTCTGGATCACGGAAAAGTCGACCTGCTGCAGCGCGGGACCCGCCTGCCGGACGAACTCGCCGCCTGACACGCCCCAGTGGCTCAGGATCGGGATGCGCTCGTTCTCCGGCAGGGCCGCCACTTCGCGCACCAGGACCGCCGCCTCGTCGTCGTTGGCGACCAGGACGATCGCCTGGGCGCCGGCGCTTTTCAGGTTCCTGTATTTGGCGACCAGGGTCTGGTCGCGCCAGTTGTACCAGGCGGTCCGCACGATGGCGACGTCCTTGTTCGCGGCGGCAAACTTCTCGGCGGCGGCCAGGTTGCTGCGTCCCCAGGAGGTATTCGTCAGCAGCAGCCCGACCCGGTTCAGGCCGCGCTTGCGCGCCGTCTGCAGCAGCTTGGGCATGGCCAGGCTGTCGCGCAGCGACAGGCGGTAAACGTAGTTCGGCCGCATGCCGTTATCGATGATCATGTCGGCCGACGACCAGGTTGCCATGAACAGGGTCCTGGTCGCTTTCAGGGTCGGCAACTCTTCGATGATCACCGGGCTGAAGCGGCCGCCGAACACGGCGACGAGATCGGGCATGCGCGCGAACTCCTCGATGTTACGGATGCCGCGGGCCGGGATCGACCGGTGGTCCCTGGTGACGAGCTCGAGCGGCCTGCCGCCCAGCACGCCGCCGGCGCGGTTGATCTCACCGATGGCCGTGCGCAGGCCCAGTTCGACGGCCTGGGCCGAGGTGCTGTTGTCCAGGCCGAACTCCGCATCGAGGCCTACCCGCACCGGCGCCGGCGCGGCCCGCGCGCCCGGGTAGGCAAGCAGCAGGACGATGAGCAGGACGCCGCCTGCCAGTGTGGCAAGGGCGCTGCGCGAACGGGACGTCTTCGGGATCGGCATAGGCATGGGAAGAAAAAGCGGTCCGATATTGTAATCGGCAAATACAAAGAGCGGACCACACGCTTCCGGAACACGTGGCCGGCGGCTGCAGGTGCGCCGCCGTACAGACGCGGCGGGGCGCCTGCACGATCCTGCACGCCAGACCCGGAGAAGCCATGAACGAAGCCTCGCACGACAGCAATGCAAACGCCCTGCCCGCCAACGGGACAGCCGGAGGCGAGGCCCCGCGCAGCGATTCCCGGAAAGTCATCTACGCGGCCATCGTCGCCAACCTCGGCATCGCGGTGGCCAAGTTCATCGTGGCCGGCATCACCGGCAGCGCGGCGATGGTCGCGGAAGGCATCCACTCGGCCGTGGACACCGGCAACGAGTTCCTGCTGCTGCTGGGCGAGCGCAGGAGCAGCCGGCCGGCCGACCGCAAGCATCCCTTCGGCTACGGCAAATCGGTGTACTTCTGGGCGCTGATCGTGGCGTTGTCGGTGTTCTCGCTGGGCGGCGGGCTGTCGATCTACCATGGCGTCGAAGCGCTGCAAGATCCGCCGCCGCTGGAAGACCCGACCTGGAACTACGTCGTGCTGAGCGTGGCCGCCCTGTTCGAGGGCTACAGCTGGAACGTGTCGCGCAAGGCCCTGAATGCCATGCGCAGGCCCGGCACGACGCTGTGGCAGGCGGTGCGCGCGAGCAAGGATGCCTCGGTGTTCACGGTTTTCATCGAGGATTCGGCCGCGCTGCTGGGCCTCGCGATCGCCGCCATCGGCATCGTGCTGGGCCACTGGCTCGACAACCCCTACTTCGATCCGGCCGCGTCCATCCTGATCGGCCTGCTCCTGGTCGGCGCCGCCTTCACGCTGGCGCGCGAGACCGGCGGCCTGCTGGTGGGGGAAAGCATCGACCGCGACCAGTTGGCCGCCCTGTACGCGCTGTTCCGGCGCGAGCCGGCGCTCGACAGCGTGGCCAGCCTGCGCACCATGCAGATGGGGCCGGAGGAGGTGTTGCTGGCGGCTTCCGTCCAGTTCCGCCGCGGCATGCGCATCGACGAAGTGGAAGGGGCGATCGCCCGGCTCGAAGCGGCGATCGCGGCCGAGCACCCGGTCATCCGGCACGTCTACTTCGAGGCCTCGGCCCTGCGCGCCGCGCTGCACTGAGCTGCACTGAGCTGCACTGAGCTGCACTGAGCCGCACGCTAGCCCGCGGCCGCCTTCGCCACCTCCCCTACCGTCGCCACCTTCCCCGTCTCCCAGGCCGGCTGGGCGCCGCCGCCCAGCGGCGCG
>DAMCRY010000365.1:1011-4156 GCA_032115075.1 Massilia sp. | reverse complement strand
CACCGGCTTCACCAGCGCCAGCGGAGCGGCCTTGCGCGCCGCGTTCGCCACCTTGCTGGGGCAGGATCCGCCGGTGCACGAGGTCGATATCGCCCTCCCGCTACCCGGCTCAAGCACGGGACGCATTTAAATTTGCCAGTTCGCGAAGTCCTTTGTATAATCTTGTTCTGTCTCGGAAACAACGAGACAAAGAAGTAAGACAGTGGTGGCTGTAGCTCAGTTGGTAGAGTCCAGGATTGTGATTCCTGTTGTCGTGGGTTCGAGTCCCATCAGCCACCCCAAGATTTCAAGCACTAGCCCAGTCTCTCGACTGGGCTTTTTGCTTTCCGGCCTTCCAGCGCGCTGCGCGTCCAATCCATTCCGTTCACGTTCCGCATCGGGTTTCAGCACCGCCGGATGTCGCCGCCGCTCCGGCACGGCGCCGGTTTGGCTGAGCCGCCGTTACCACGCCCTGCCATTGCACGCATGACCAGCAGCAGCCGGTCCGGCAACGGGCTCTTGTCGCGACTGGATCGCAAGCCAGAACCCATGAAATGTACGACCGCAAAAAAAAATGCCAGTCAGCTGAACTGACTGGCATTCCTCTGGTGCGCCTCGCCTGCCGGGTCGCTCGCTACGCCCACGCTATCTGCATGGTGCGCGCGACGCGCCGGCCGGCGCAGGCAAGTCGTCAGATCGCGCGGATGCTGCCGGCTTTTTCGCCCTTCGGCCCGGTCGAGCGGACGAAGGAAACGCGCTGGTTTTCGGCCAGGCTCTTGAAACCTTCCGATTGAATATCCTGGAAATGGGCGAACAGGTCGCCGCCGCCTGCGTCAGGGGTAATGAAGCCGAAGCCTTTGGAATCGTTGAACCATTTCACGGTGCCGGTTTGGGTAGTCATATTGAATTTCCTTGTAATTGCATGGGCAAGACGCCCGGGATGCACTCGACCAGAGAGGTGTAACGGAGGAAATCAAACGGGACCGCCAGACGGCGAGACAGGAAAGAAAAACCAACAATAACAACGACTTGATGCAGTGCCAGACAAAAGATACAGGCATTCCTCCGATTTACCTAATCATTTCTGATTTATTTTCGACCGCCCGAATTCACGTTTTAAATTAATCCTGAAATGACTGTTAATATGGGGCATCCTGTTTCGCCATTCGACGAAACAGGAATAACAAGGTTGAAATGACAAAATACAGGCTCGACAGTTTCATTCTTCAAAACATGGATTCGATTTTGCAGGCATGGGAGGATTTCGCCCGCACCATCGAACCGCCCGCGCTGACCATGGACGATGTCGAACTGCGCGACCATGCGCGCCAGATGCTGCAAGCCATCGTCTGTGACCTCGCCGCCCCCCAGACGGAGGCGCAGCAGGCGAACAAGTCGAAAGGGCTGGGTGCGCGCGGTCCCGACGACACGGCGGCGGAAACCCATGCCGAGGCGCGACTGCTGTCCGGTTACACGGTGGTGCAATTGGTCTCGGAGTACCGCGCCCTGCGCTCGAGCGTCCTCACGCTGTGGGCAGCCAGCATCCGCGACGAACAACCCAGCGACATGCAGGACGTCACGCGCTTCAACGAAGCGGTGGACCAGGCCCTGGCCGAATCCGTGGCCCGATACGAACGCATGGTGAAGCAATCCCAGAACATGTTTCTCGCCATCCTCGGGCACGACCTTCGCAACCCGCTCGGTACGGTCTTCACCGGCTCGAGCGTACTGATGCAGGCAACCGACATCCCCTCGCGCTACGTGCTGGTGGCGACAAGGATGTTCAACAGCGCCAAGCGCATGCGCAGGCTGATCGACGACCTGATCGACTTCACGCGTACGCATCTGGGACCAGGTATCCCGATCCGGGTCAAGCAGGGCAACCTCGCCGGGTTGTGCCAACAGGTGGTCGACGAGTTGCGCACCTTCCACCCCGAGCGCCAGATCGAACTCCAGGCGCCGCAGCAGCTCGACGCCATCTTCGACGACAGCCGGATCGCCCAGCTCCTGTCGAACCTGATCGGAAACGCCATCCAGTACGGTGATCCGCACTCCCCCGCCCGGGTCAGGCTGGTCGGAAGCGCCGACGGAATCGTCGTCACGGTACAGAACGATGGTGCCCCGATCCCACCCGACAAGCTCGCCGGCGTCTTCGATCCGATGGTGCGCATCGCCGCCCAGAGCGGCTGCGACCACACGGAACGCAGCAGCCTCGGCATCGGCCTGTTCATCTCGCGCGAGATCGCCCACGCACACGGGGGCTCGCTCGACGTCGTATCGAACGCGACGGATGGCACCACCTTCACGGTAACCATGCCGCTCTTGCCCGCCGGCTTTGGCGCCACGCCAGCGGGGCCCGGCCAGTGACCGAGAGTCCGGCGCGCCCCCGCACGGTGCTCGTCGTCGACGACGAAGAAGACCTTGCCGACCTTGCGGCCCTTCTGCTGGCGCATTTCGGCTTCGAGACCAGCATCGCGTACTCGGGCACAGCGGCCTTGCGGCGATTCGAAGGCGGCGAGCGCTTCGATGCCCTGTTTTCCGACGTGATGATGCCGGGACTGACCGGGCTGGAACTGGCCGGAGCCGTGAGCAGGATGGCGCCTGCGACCCGAATCGTGCTGACGTCCGGCTTTACCCTGCCAACGATGCTGGCCGGTCATCGCAACAAGTGGCGATGCATCCCGAAACCCTACCGGATCGAGGCAGTCGTGGCACTGCTTTGCGGGACGCTGCCCTGAGCGGGAGCCGGCGAGCGTTCGCGCCCGCCTCGACTTTTTCATGCAGCATGGCTATTCTCGGGGTTCAGGCAACCGCAGCGCCGTACCCCGGCCTCCCCGATGACCGACAACCAGACCGTTCCCACTCCGATCACCCGCCTGATGGCGGAGAAGCGCCCCGCGGTACGGTATGCCATCCGGGTCCTGCTGCTGTTCTGCGTGCTGCTGGTGGGCGCCCAGGCATGGAGCGTCCGGACGGCGCGCCAGGCCCGCCTGTCCGAGCACACGGCCGCGACCTCGAACATGGCGGCCGCGCTGGCCGCGCAGGCCGCCAGCGCGGTGCGCATCGTCGATACGGTGCTGGCCGGCGTGGTGGAACGGGTCGAGCACGATGGAGTGTCGGCGGCTTCGGCCGACCGCCTGCGCCTGCACCTGCGCAATATGGCGGG
>DAMCRY010000365.1:0-1001 GCA_032115075.1 Massilia sp. | reverse complement strand
CGGACAGTTCGACCGAGTGGGTGGCGTCGAGCGGGTCGAGCAGCTGCACGGCCTGTTCGTGTACGGCGCCGACGGCAGCTGGCTGGTGTCCTCGCTCGACCGCCCGATCGCCGGCAACAACGGCGACCGCGAGTACTTCGAGTACCACCGCAAGCATGCCAACCGCGGCGTCCACCTCGGCAGGCCGATCCGCAGCCGCAGCACCGGGGTCTGGGTGCTGCCGGTATCGCGCCGCATCGACAACCCGGACGGCAGTTTCGCGGGCGTTGCGCTGGGCACGATCCGGATCGACTTCTTCGCTGACCTCTACGACCGTTTCGACGTGGGCCGGGAAGGCGTGGTCATGCTGATGCTGGACGACGGCACCCTGGTCTACCGCCGCCCCTTCAACGAAAAGCTGATCGGCACCAGCGTCGCGACCGGGCCGGTGTTCAGGATGTACCGGTCGGAAGGGCCGGTGGGCACGGCCATGCTGCGCTCGCGGGTGGACGGCGTGGTGCGCCTGTACAGCTACCGCCACCTGAGGGGCCTGCCGCTGATCGTCGCCACCGCCCAGTCCAAGCGCGAGATCCTCGACGAATGGCAGCAGTCGAGCATGCTGGTGGCGGGCGGCACGCTGCTGGCCGTGATCCTGCTGGGCGGAGTGGGCGTACGCCTGGTGCGCCAGATCGTGATCCGCGACCAGCTCGAGCAGGAGCTGCGCATCGCCAAGGAGCACCTCAAGGAGCGCAACCGGGAACTGACCCTGCTGGCCATCAATGACGGCTTGACCGGCCTCGCCAACCGCCGCCACTTCGACGACACCCTGGCGCGCGAAGTGCAGCGGGCGGCGCGCGGCGGCACGCCGGTGTCGCTGGTGCTGGTCGACGTCGACCACTTCAAGCGGTACAACGACCGCTACGGTCACGTGGCCGGCGACGACTGCCTGCGCCAGGTCGCGGCCTGCCTGCGCAAGGGCCTGGCGCGGCCGACCGACCTGGCGGCCCGCTACGGCGGCGAGG
>DAMCRY010000364.1:0-4158 GCA_032115075.1 Massilia sp. | reverse complement strand
TGGTCGGCGACGCCCGCTTCGTCCTGCTGGGCGAAGCGACCCACGGCACCGCCGAGTTCTACGACGAGCGCGCCCGCATCACCCGGCGCCTGATCGAAGAAAAGGGCTTCATCGCCGTCGCCGTCGAAGCCGACTGGCCGGACGCCTGGCGCGTCAACCGCTACGTGCGCGGCGAAGGGGGCGACGCCGACGGCCGCGCCGCCCTGTCCGGCTTCGAGCGCTTCCCGGCCTGGATGTGGCGCAATACCTCGGTCCTGGAGTTCGTCGAGTGGCTCCGCCGGCGCAACGACCGGGCGGGCGCCGGCAAGGCCGGCTTCTACGGCCTCGACCTGTACAGCCTGTTCACCTCGATCCAGGAAGTGCTGCGCTACCTCGACGAGGTCGACCCGGTCGCGGCGGAGGAGACGCGCCGCCGCTACGCCTGCTTCGAGCACTACGGCGAAGACAGCCAGCACTACGGCTACGCCACCGGCGTCGGCCTGTCGGAATCCTGCCAGCAGGGCGTGCACGCGGCGCTCGCTGAACTGCAGCAGCGCGCCTTCGACTACATGCAGGCCGACGGCGGCGCCGGCGCCAGTTCCGAGGACGCCTTCTTCTACGCGCAACAGAACGCGCGCCTGGTGAAGAACGCCGAGGAATACTACCGCACCATGTTCCGCGGCCGCATCTCGTCCTGGAACCTGCGCGACAGCCATATGGCCGAGACCCTCGATGCGCTGGCGCGCCACCTGTCGCGCGACGGCAAGCCGGCCAAGATCGTCGTGTGGGAGCACAATTCCCACATCGGCGATGCGCGCGCCACCGAGATCGGGCGCCAGGGCGAGTGGAACGTCGGCGAACTGGCGCGCAAGGCCTACGGCAACGACGCCTGCCTGATCGGTTTCAGCACCTACGACGGGCGGGTGACGGCGGCCTCGGAGTGGGACGGCCCGGCGCTGCACAAGCACGTGCGTCCCGGCATGCCCGGCAGCTACGAGCACCTGCTGCACGAGGTCGGCCTGGAACGCTTCTTCCTGCCGCTGCGCGAGCCCGGCCCGGCGCGCGACGTGCTGATGGAAGAGCGGCTGGAACGCGCCATCGGCGTGCTCTACCTGCCGCGCACCGAGCGCCAGAGCCACTACTTCATGGCCCAGCTGCCGCGCCAGTTCGACGCCGTCATCCACATCGACCGCACCAGCGCGGTGACGCCGCTCGATGCGACGGGCGGCTGGCATTCGGGGGAGCCGCCGGAGACGTATCCGCAGGGTCTGTAACAGCCGGCCTGGCGCGGGGTGCGCGGCTTCGCCGTGCGCGTGTTCATCCAGTCCATGGATGGCCGCGATGCATCCCTGAGCCGGGCGCGTGGCCGCGGTCTCCCGCCCTACACAGCACCATCCTCAGCCTTCGAAGAAGGCATACCCATCCCTGCCCTTCCCCTTCGCCGCGTACAGCGCGGTGTCGGCGGCTGCCAGCAGTTGCTCCTGCGCCTGCCCCGGCTGCGACAGGGCCACGCCGACGCTGGTCGAGGCCTGCACCGGCCCGGCGCCGGTGCGGAACGGCGCGCGCATCGCCTCGACGATCTTCGCCGCGATGCGCTCCGCCTCCGCTGCTCCCCCGATCTCTTCCAGGATGACGACGAACTCGTCGCCCGACAGGCGCGCCGGGGTATCGGTGGCGCGCACCCCCACCGTCAGGCGGCGCGCGAATTCCTTCAGCACCTCGTCGCCCACGCCGTGTCCGTGGCTGTCGTTGATGCGCTTGAAATGATCGATGTCGAGATAGGCCAGCGCCAGCGGCTTGCCGCTGCGCCGCACGCGGTCGAGCGCGTGGTGCAGGATCTCGACGAACATGCGGCGGTTCGCGATGCCGGTCAGGGTGTCGACCCGCGCCAGCTGCTGCAGCTGCTCCTCGACCTCCTTCACGTGCGTCATGTCGTGCACCAGCGAGTAGACGCCGGCGACCGCGCCGTCGGGCTGCACGTCGGGGATGTAGGTCGCCTGCAGGATGCGCAGCTCGTCGCGTACCGGGACCCGGATCTCGTGCGTCACGCCGTGGCCGGCGAAGGCCTGCTCCATGTGCGGGTGGACCTCGGCCGCCAGGCCGGCGCCGAGCAGGCTCGACAGGGGCATCCCGACCAGCTGCGCGGGCGGCACGCCGAACCATTTCTCGTAGGTCGCATTCCCGAACTGGAAGCGGTGCGCCCGGTCCATGTAGGAGATCAGTACCGGCAGGTTGTCGGCGATCAGCCGCAACCGCTTCTCGCTGGCGGCGCGGCTGCTCTCGGCCCGTTCGCGCTCGGCCATGAGGTCGTGGAAGGCCCGTCCCAGCGCCCCGATCTCGTCCTTGCGCCCGTCGCGCAGCACCTCGATGCCGGCGCCGTCGTCCCGGATCGCGGCCACGTTGTCGCGCAGCGCCTGCAGCGGCGCCAGCAGGCGGAACACCAGCACCCAGGCCAGCAGGCCGGCCGCCAGCGCCAGCCCGCCGGCGCCGAAGAAGGCGTTGCGGCGCATCGTGATCAGCGGCGCGAAGGCTTCCGCCGTCGGATAGCGCGCGGCCAGGATCCAGCCGGTGGTGCGCAGCCGCTTGTAGGCATAGATCGACTCGGTGCCGTCCTTGCTGCGCGCCTCCAGCCAGCCCTCGAAGCCGTCCAGGGCGCGCTCGGTGCCGTGGTTGATGCCCGGGACGCTGCTGACGTGCCGGAACAGGCGCGACTCGTCCGGATGGTCGATGATCACGCCGTCGGCGGTCATCATGAACAGGTAGCCGGTCGTGCCGGGCTTGAGGGCGCCGATCTGGCGCAGGAAGCCGGAGCGGCGCAGGTCGACGCTGCCGGCCAGCACGGCGACCACGGCGCCCCCTTCGTCCCTGACCGGCGTGCTGAACACCACGATGTGGTTGCCCGTGAGACGGCTGCGCATGGGCCGCGAGATCACGCCGCGCTGCCCTTCCTGGGCCTTGTCGAAGTAGTCGGTGCCGCGCACGTTCAGGGCGGTCGGTCCGGGCAGCTCGCGCAGCGACAGCCGCAAGTCGCCCTGGCTATCGAGCACGATCAGGTTCAGGTATTCGTCGGCACCCCACAGGCGCACCTGTTCGGCCAGGTAGGGGCGCAGCCCGGCCCAGTCGGTACGCAACCGCGGCGGGATGCCGGCGCCGAGCGCCTCGACCTGCGCCAGGCGCGCCGCCAGGCGGTCGTCCATGAAGGAAGCGGCGCCGGACAGCATGGTGTACTGCTGGTCACCGATGACGGACTTCATGCCGCGCTCGGCCACCGACAGCGTGGAGAGGGTGACGAGCAGGGTCGTGGCGAACACCAGCACGGCCGCCACGCAGGCAAGGCGGAACTTCAAATTCGCAGACGACAAGCGCGACCTCGGAATCACCATGAAATTTGATGAAAATGCTGAAGAAATGACAAAGTATTACATATTCTACATCCCTGCCCAGTTTCATTCCGTGCATCAATTGTATATAAGACTTAAGCGCTTGACGTTGCAAGTTGGCACTGTCGAGCCGGAGCGATTTCGATTAGCATTTCGGGTTTCCCGCTTACGGATGAGGATCGCCCATGAGTAAATACAGGTTGAGCATCAACGGCAAGGCGCAGGCCGTCGATGTCGAACCGGACACGCCGCTGCTCTGGGCGCTGCGCGACACGCTCGGCCTGGTCGGCACCAAGTACGGTTGCGGGCTCGGCCAATGCGGCGCCTGCACCGTGCACGTCGACGGCGTGCCGACGCGTTCCTGCGTCCTGCCGGTGTCGAGCCTGGGCAAGCAGAAGATCACCACCATCGAAGGCCTGGACGCCGGGGCCCGGCATCCGCTGCAGCAGGCCTGGCAGGAACTCGACGTGCCGCAGTGCGGCTACTGCCAGGCCGGCCAGATCATGACGGCCTGCCACCTGCTCAAGCAGCACCCGAAGCCGAACGACGCCCAGATCGACGAGGCGATGGCCGGCAACCTGTGCCGCTGCGCCACCTACACCCGCATCCGCGCCGGCATCCATCGCGCGGCCGAGATCGCCGCCAACGGAAAGGGCGGGAAATGAACGCGCGCATGACCCCGACCGCTCCCTTCTCCCCCGCTTCGTCGTCGCGCCGCGGCTTCCTGCGCAGCAGCGCGGTCGGCGCCGCCTTCATGCTCGGCATGTCGGCCGAGGGCGTGCTGGCGGCGGGCGCCCGC
>DAMCRY010000363.1:0-4181 GCA_032115075.1 Massilia sp. | reverse complement strand
TGCCGATGCGCGGGCCGGTCACCACCTCCAGCCCGGCGGGGCCGGGCAGCAGCTCGAACGGCGGCGCGGACAAGGGCTGGCCGTTCAGGGCGCGGGTCACGCCCAGCGCCTGGCACAGCTTGCCGGGACCGGAACACAGCAGCCACTCGTCGTCGGCGTCGCGCCGCATGCGCATCGTCTCCAGCCCCGCCACCGGTTCCAGCGCGCGGATCAGGACGCCCGCGCCATGCCCCTCCTCGCGGCAGACGAAGTTCAGGCACCAGTGGATGCCGTAGGAGCGGTATACGTAAGCGTGGGCCGGCGGCCCGAACATCGAGGCGTTGCGCTCGGTCGGCCCGGAAAAGGCGTGCGAAGCGGGATCTTCGCGGTCGTAGGCCTCGGTCTCGACGATCCGTCCGCCGACCCCATCCACCAGCACCGTCACCCCGATCAACTGGCGCGCGACGATCTCGGCCGGCGCCATGAAGTCGATTCCTGCAATTATCGAAATAGCCATGTCGCGATTGTAGTGCCGGCCAGATAAGGGTGTCGCAAGCGTGTGGATATGGTGAAATTGACACAAATGAGCATTGCTTTGGTGCAAGAAAAACCTGACTGGGGTATAGTGGCACGGTTGTTCGCTTCCCTCCAGCTGGCCTCCTTTCCTTCCCGCGCCCATGAATACCGTCGCCGATCCCCTTCCGCATCTCGACCAGGTCGATGCCCTGATCAAGTCGATCCGCATCCCGCCGCGTCCGAGCCTGCTGGCCGACATGCAGCGCGAACTGGCCTCGGAAGACCCTTCTCCGGAGGCGATCGGCAAGATCGTGGCGAGCGACGTCGGCATGTCCGGCGCCCTGCTGAAGCTGGCGAATTCATCGATCTATGGCGGCCGCCGCAAGGCCAAGTCGGTCGAGCAGGCCATCCTGTTCCTGGGCATCAACCAGGTCGCCGCCCTGATGACCGGGCTGCTGGCGCGCCAGGCGATTCCGGCCAACAGCGCCAGCCTGGCCAGCTTCTGGGACGTCTCGACGCGCCGCGCCCAGGCCATGGTGTTCCTGTCGCGCCGCCTGCGCATCGGCGAGCCGGACGTGGCGCACACCTTCGGCCTGTTCTGCGACACCGGCGTGCCGCTGCTGATCGATCGCTTCGCCGACTACGCCCAGACCTACGCCGCCGCCTCGCTCGAAGCGGACCGCCCGTTCACGGCGCTGGAAGACGAACGCCACTCCACCTCCCACGCCGCGGTCGGCTGCCTGCTTGCGCGCAACTGGGGCCTGTCCGGCGACGTCGGCTGGGCCATCCTGCACCACCACGACTTCGCCGTCCTCGACGACCCCTCGACCACCGGCACGGTGCGCTCGCTGGTGGCGCTGTCGCTGCTGGCCGAAAACGCGATCTGCCGCTACCAGGGCAACGCCGAATCGCTGGAATGGGCCAAGGGCGGCGCCAGCGCCTGCGCCTACCTGGGGCTGTCGGATGAGGAAACGGCCGAGCTGCTGGACGAGCTGGTGGAAGCCTTCCACGAGGACTAGGCTCAAGATATGCATTGACAATGCTTTGACAAGCCTCCGGCCCAGGCCGATACTGGAATCGACGGTATTCGATCCGCATAGGAGGAGGCCATGAAGCGCTTCGCGGTGCTGTTGTCCCTGCAGTTGTCGCTGCTCGCCGGTTGCGCCGGCATGCAGTCGTCCGCTCCCCCACGGGCGGTCCTGTCCGATGCCGGTTTCGCCCCGCCTTCCGAACCGGTCCGTACCGATACGCTGTTCGAACTGAGCCCGGCGATGCGGGCCTACCTCGACAGCCCGGCCTTCCACGCATTATTGCGCGAACATGGCGCCCGCTTTGGGCTGGTCGAAGCGCTGTATCGCAAGACCGACCTCCAGATCGAATACGAATCCTCGATCACCCGCACCGCCGCGGAGACGTACGCGGCCCGTTCGGGAAACTGCCTGTCGCTCGTCATCATGACGGCGGCCTTCGCCAAGGCGCTCGACATGCCGGTGCGCTTCCAGAACATCGAGGCCGAGAGCGTCTGGAGCCGCGAGGGGGGCCTGTTCCTGGCAAGCTCGCACGTCAACATCACGCTCGGCGAGCGCCGCCGGCCGAACGTCGCCACCCTGGACGAGGCGTCGACCCTGCTGGTCGATTTCATCCCCCGCGACGAAGCCGCCCGGCTGCGCACGCGCCCGCTCGACGAAGGCGACATCGTGGCGCTGTTCATGAACAACCGCGCTGCCGAGATGCTGGTGCAGGGTCGGCTCGACGACGCCTACTGGTGGGCGCGCGGGGCGGTCGAAAAGCGTCCGGGAGCGGTGGTGGCCCTGAACACCCTCGGCGTGATCTACCAGCGGCGCGGCAAGCTGGCGCAGGCGGAACAGGCCTTCCTGGCGGCGCTGGCGCGCGAGCCGGAAAACATCGCCGCGCTGCGCAACCTGCACCCGGTGCTGGTCGCCCTGGGCAAGGCCGATGCGGCGCAGGAGCTGGCCCAGCGGATCGCGCGCTTCGACCCCGTCCCGCCCTACCGCTACTTCGACGAGGGCATGCTCGCGCTGCAGGCCGGCGATGCCGCCAAGGCCAAGGGCCTGTTCGAACGGGAGGTCAAGCGTTCGCCGTTCAACGACGAATTCCGCTTCTGGCTGGGCGTGGCGCATTTCCGGCTGGGCGAGCTGCGCAGCGCGCGCGAACAGATGGCCCGGGCGGTCGAGAATAGCCCGCGCCGCGAGGCGCGCGAGCTGTATTCGGCCAAGCTGGCCTACCTCAGGCAACTCGGCGCGTCGTCCGGCAGCCTCCTGCAATGACGGCGGGTCAGAACAACGCCGGCTGCGCGGGCTGCCCATCCCCTTCCGCCAGGCGGCGCCACACGGCCAGCTTCTGCTCGAAGCTCATCGCCATGTGCGCCGGCGAACTCGAAGGCAGCACCACCGTGCGGTAGCCCGCGGCCGCGAACTGCGGCGCGAACTTGCCCGAGGCCTGGCCGTTGAAGCCGACCGTTTCCAGTTCCGGGCACAGGGTGCGCAGGCGTTCGAAATCGTTGGCCGCCGGCTTGCGGATCGCCGAATCGAGGCTGCCTTCGCGCTCGCAGCCGGCCAGCACGTCCCACAGGCCGAAGCGGTGCGCCAGCAGGCGCACGAGGCGCTCGTCGTAGGGCTGGGACGCCAAGTCTTCTCCGATCACGGCCGAGATCAGGGGCCAGAACTGGTTGCGCGGGTGCGCATAGTATTTGCCGGCCGCCAGCGAGGCCGCGCCGGGAAAGCTGCCGAGGACGAGGACGCGCGTATCGGGCGCGATGACCGGCGCCAGGCCGGTAAGGGTTGCGGAAGAAGTCGCCATGCCCCGATTGTAGCGGCACGCAAAAAAACGGCGGGCACCCGTGTACCCGCCGCAAAGGGCAATGACGCCTGGAGAGATCAGGTTCAGTGTCGTGCGACGGTCCGGCTGGCGCTGGCTGGAGCATCCCAGCCACCGCCGAGCGCCCGCACCAGGGCCACCGTCGTCATCGCACGGTTGCCGCGCAGCTGGACCGCGGTGCGCTCGACCGCCGCCAGGTTACGCTGGGCATCCAGCAGCTCCAGGTAGCTGGAACGGCCGGCGTCGTAGAGCTTCTGCGCCAGGTCGGCCGCGCGGCGCGCCGCAAGCTGCGCGGCGTCGATCTCGCTCGCCTGGCCGGACAGGATGCGCAGGCCGGCCAGGTTGTCCTCGACTTCCGCGAACGCGCTCAGGACGCTCTGCCGGTAGATCCCGACCGACTCCTCCAGCACCGCTTCGCTGCGCTCGACGTTGGCGCGGTTGCGGCCGCCGTCGACGAGCGGCATCGAGGTGAGCAGGCCCAGCACCCAGGAACGGCTGCTCCACCTGAACACCTCCGAGAAGGCGCCGCCCATGCCGCCGCCGGCCGCGCTGATGGTCAGGGCCGGGAACATCGCACCGCGCGCCACGCCGATGCGGGCGTTCGAGGCTTCCATCGCACGCTGGGCGGCAACGATGTCGGGACGGCGCTCCAGCAGCGAGGACGGCAGGCCGGCCGGGATCGTCGGCAACGTAGTCGCGTCCAGCAGCGGGCTGCGGCCGGCCACGTAGTGCGACGCCGGTTTGCCCAGCAGGACCGCCAGCGCATGTTCCGCGGTGGCGCGCTGGCGCTCCAGGCCGATCGCCTCGGCGCGCGCCGTGGACAGCTCGGTACGGGCGCGAGACAGGTC
>DAMCRY010000362.1:0-4190 GCA_032115075.1 Massilia sp. | reverse complement strand
GCCTGCTCGCCGGCGCGGCGGCTGCCGCCGCGGCCGAAGACCTGCACGTTCAGCTTCGGCACCAGGCACTCGACCTCGAATTCCTGGCTGTGGGCGGCGCCATGGGTGGCCACCACGTTGTAGGTCGGCAGCGAGATCTTCTTGCTCTGCAGGAATTCCTGCAGCAGGGTCTTGGCATCCTTGCCAAGGGTCGCCGGGTCCACGCTGTCGAGCAGCGGGATGTAGAAGGCGCGGATCACGTCGCGCGCGCTGTCGAAGCCGCTGTCGAGGAAAATCGCGCCGAGCAGCGCTTCGAGGGTGTCGGCCAGGATCGAGGGGCGGCGGAAACCGCCCGACTTCAGCTCGCCCTCGCCCAGGCGCAGGAACTGCGACAGCTCGAGCTTCTGCGCGATCTCGAACAGCGACTGCTGCTTGACCAGGTTGGCGCGCAGGCGCGACAGGTTGCCTTCGTCGAGCCCGGTGAAGCGCTCGTACAGGATCGAGGCGACCACGCAGTTGAGGATCGAGTCGCCGAGGAATTCCAGGCGTTCGTTATGCACCGCGCTATGGCTACGGTGGGTCAGGGCTTGCTGGAGCAGGCCCGTGTCCCGGAACGTGTAAGCCAAGCGCGTTTGCAATAACTGTAGATTCATTGTGTGTCGTGTTTGCCGGGAATCCCGGCGTCGTTGTTACTGGGCGTCGGCCGCGAGTTCTTTCGCCGCCACCGCGCCGCTCGGGTCGGTGGTGCCGGCGTAGTCGATCACCAGGCTGACGTTGCCCATCAGCGGGACCCGCTTCTCGTAGGCGAAGCTGATTTCCGGCGTGCCATTGTCACGGGTAATGACGAGATCGCTGCCATCGATGGCGGTGACATTGTTGATGCCGGCGTTCTTGTCGAAGGCTACCTGCATTTCGCGGACCGTGCCGCCAGCTTCCTTGGCACGGGCAATCGCATCCTTGATCGCGCTGTACTCGGTATAGGTCGGAACCAGCTTCATCGCGAACACGGCCGCGACGCCGAGCACGGCCAGCACGAAGATCAGTCCGGTCAGCGAGATGCCGGCCTCGCGGCCGGGCGAATACAGTCGACGCATGTGGTTTCTCCGTTGTTACTGGATGCCGCCAATCCGTTTCGGATTGCCGAAGTTCATCCAGACGACGATCGCCTTGCCAACAATGTTCTTGTCCGGTACGAAGCCCCAGTAGCGGCTGTCGGCACTGTTGTCGCGGTTATCGCCCATCATGAAATAGTTGCCCTCCGGTACGATACAGGTAAATTTATCGTAGGTGTACTCGCAGGCTTCACGATTCGGAAACTGGTCGACGGCGCCGAGGTCGAGGGTGCGCTTGCCGTCGGTGTTCAGGATGCGGTGCGCAACCCCGCTTTCCTTGCCGGGAAGGTGCTCGATGAACTGCTTGTGGTAGACCGGGTGCTGGTCGTCCAGGTAGTCGTCCATCGGGGTGTATTCCACCGGCTTGCCGTTCACGGTCAGGCGCTTGTTCTCATAGCTGATGGTATCACCGGGCACGCCAATGACGCGCTTGATGTAATCCTGGCTCATGTCCTTCGGATACTTGAACACCATCACGTCGCCGCGCTGCGGATTGCCGATCTCGATCACCTTCTGGTTCACGATCGGCAAGCGGATACCGTAGGCGTACTTGTTCACGAGGATGAAGTCGCCCACCAGCAGGGTCGGCACCATCGATGAGGACGGGATCTTGAACGGCTCCCACAGGAAGGAACGCAGCACGAAGACCAGGGCGATCACCGGAAAGAAGCTGCCCGAGTATTCGATCCAGACCGGCTGGCGCAGGTTGGCCTGCTCGATCTCGGCGCGCTTGCTGGCGTCGACCTTGATGCCCTCGGCCTGCAGCTTGGCGGTGCGGGCGTCGTACTCGGCCAGGGCCGCGTCGGCGGCGCGGCGGCGTCCCTTGGCGAGGACGAACACGTCCAGGCACCAGATGACGCCCGTCACAACCATCAGGACGAACAGGATCAGGGCAAAGTTGCTCAGAAGGGGTTGCAAATCCATTATTTCTCTTCCACCTGGAGGATGGCGAGGAAGGCTTCCTGCGGAATCTCCACGGAACCGACCTGCTTCATGCGCTTCTTACCGGCCTTCTGCTTCTCCAGCAGTTTCTTCTTACGCGAGATGTCGCCGCCGTAGCACTTGGCCAGCACGTTCTTGCGCAGCGCCTTGACGTTCTCGCGCGAGATGATGGTCGCGCCGATCGCGGCCTGGATCGCCACGTCGAACATCTGGCGCGGGATCAGTTCGCGCATCTTGGCGGCCACCTGGCGGCCGCGGTAGGGCGCATTCGCACGGTGCACGATGATCGCCAGCGCGTCGACCTTCTCGCTGTTGATCAGCATGTCGACCTTCACCACGTCCGAGGCGCGGTTTTCCTTGAACTCGTAGTCCATCGAGGCATAGCCGCGCGAGGTCGACTTCAGGCGGTCGAAGAAGTCCAGCACGATCTCGGCCATCGGGATCTCGTACACCAGCTTGACCTGGCGGCCGTGGTAGGCCATGTCCATCTGCACGCCGCGCTTGCCGTTACACAGGGTCATGACCGCGCCAACGTATTCTTGCGGCATGTACAGGTTGACGGTGACGATCGGCTCGCGGATCTCGGCGATCTTCGACGGTTCCGGCATCTTCGACGGATTGTCGACGCGGATCTGCGTGCCGTCGCGCATCTCGACCTCGTAGACCACGGTCGGGGCCGTGGTGATCAGGTCCATGTCGAACTCGCGCTCCAGGCGTTCCTGCACGATCTCCATGTGCAGCAGGCCCAGGAAGCCGCAGCGGAAGCCGAAGCCCAGCGCCTGCGACACTTCCGGCTCGTACTGCAGGGCGGCGTCGTTCAGCTTCAGCTTTTCCAGCGAGTCGCGCAGGGCGTCGTACTGGTTGGCCTCGACCGGGAACAGGCCGGCGAACACCTGCGGCTGGACTTCCTTGAAGCCGGGCAGCGGCGCCGGGGCCGGTTTGCTGGCCAGCGTGACGGTGTCGCCCACCTTGGCGGCGGTCAGTTCCTTGATGCCCGCGATGATGAAGCCCACCTGCCCCGCCGACAGTTCCGGCAGCGAGACCGAGCGCGGGGTAAACACGCCGATGTTCTCGACCAGGTTCACGGAACCGGTCGCCATCAGCAGGATCTTTTCCTTCGGGCGCAGGGTGCCGTTGACCACGCGCACCAGCATCACGACGCCGACATAGGGGTCGTACCAGGAGTCGACGATCAGGGCCTGCAGCGGCGCGTCCGGGTCGCCCTTCGGCGGCGGGACCTTGGCGATCAGGGTTTCGAGCACGTCTTCCACGCCCAGGCCGGTCTTGGCCGAGCAGGTAGTGGCGTCGGTGGCGTCGAGGCCGATCACGTCCTCGATTTCCTTCTTGGCATTGTCCGGGTCGGCGTGCGGCAGGTCGATCTTGTTCAGGATCGGCACCACTTCCACACCCAGGTCGAGGGCGGTATAGCAGTTGGCCACGGTCTGGGCTTCCACGCCCTGTGAGGCGTCGACCACCAGCAGCGCGCCTTCGCAGGCCGACAGCGAGCGCGAGACTTCATAGCTGAAGTCGACGTGGCCCGGGGTGTCGATCAGGTTCAGGTTGTAGATCTGGCCGTCGCGCGCCTTGTACTGCAGCGCCGCGGTCTGGGCCTTGATGGTGATGCCGCGCTCGCGCTCCAGGTCCATCGAGTCGAGCACCTGCGCATCCATTTCGCGTTCCGACAGCCCGCCGCACAGCTGGATGATACGGTCGGCCAGGGTCGATTTGCCGTGGTCGATGTGGGCGATGATGGAAAAGTTACGTATGTTGTTCATTAACAAGCTCAAAACCAAATAGGCCGCGGACGGCGCGGCGACGGGTACGACAAACGTTGCAAAGGCCTGCAAACGCGTGCAATACGGACAAACGACTGATGCATGCAACCATGCAAAAAAGCGCTCCGTGGGGGATGCGGTCCCCGGCCGAAGCGCCTTCATGGTGCGGGAGAAGCCCGTGGACGGGGCCCGATGCTTTTCCGACCCGGCATTTTACCGGATTCCGGCCGGGAAAGCCCGGTTTTGACCTCTGGGAGGGGCAGATTCCCGCTTTTGGGCGCCAACCCATCGATATGCGGGTGAGCGGCGTGCGATTCAAGCCGGCGCCGGACGCCGCGGCGGCGGCCGGACTAGGCTGCCGCAGCGGCGGCGCAGGCGTCGG
>DAMCRY010000361.1:0-4195 GCA_032115075.1 Massilia sp. | reverse complement strand
GCTGCGCGAAGAAGGCGCGCGCCTGGCGGGCGTCGCGCTCGATGGCGGCGGTGAGGGTGGGCAGGTCGACGTATTTTTCCTCGTCGCGCAGCTTTTGCAGGAACTCGACCCGCACCAGTTTGCCGTAGGCGGGCTGGTCGTAGTCGAACACATGGACTTCGAGCAGCATGCGGCCGGCATCCTCGACCGTGGGGCGCACGCCGAGGCTGGCCACCGCGGGCAAGGGTCGGTCCGCCAGGCCGTGCACCTGGACCACGAAGATGCCGCACAGGGCAGGGCGGTGGGCGACGCGCAGGTTCAGGGTCGGAAAATCGAGCGTGCGGCCGAGCTTCTGGCCGTGGATCACGTGGCCGGACATGGCGTAGGTGTGGCCGAGCAGTTCCTCGGTCGCGGCGAAGTCGCCCGCCTGCAGGGCTTCGCGCACGGCGGACGAGGAGATGCGGCGCGCGCCGTGCATCACGGCGTCCAGGGTCTGGACGTGGAAGCCATGTTCGCGGCCGGCCGCCTCCAGCATGGCGATGTCGCCGGCGCGCCTGGCGCCGAAGCGGAAGTCGTCGCCGACCATCAGCCATTTGACGTGCAGGCCCTCGACCAGCACGCGCTCGATGAAGTCCTGGGGCGACTGGGAGGCGAAGTGTTCGTTGAAGTGTTCGACGATGACGCGGTCGATGCCGGCGCGTTCGAGGTCGCCCAGCTTGTCGCGCAGGTTGGCGATGCGGGCCGGGGCTTTCGACATATCCCCGGTGCGGCGCGCGAAGTACTCGCGGGGGTGGGGCTCGAAGGTCATGACGGCGGCTTCGACGCCCAACTCGGCGGCGGCGCCGCGCACGCGCGCCAACAATGCCTGGTGGCCGCGGTGGACACCGTCAAAGTTGCCGATCGTGAGGGCGCAGGGTGCGCGCGCCCTGTCGTTGGGAAGTCCGCGAAATACCTTCATCAATGATTCCTTGGCGCTGCCGGACGCTCCGGCGCGAAATAAGGATTATACGGTAAGTCGCATGTTGCACAGCAACGTGGGGCTTTGCCGGGTGATTGGGGATGATGCGGCTGATCAACAGCCGCTTGGGCCGGATCATGCCCGCGCGCACCAGGAGAAAAAAAACGCCGCCTCGAGAGGCGGCGTTTGCGTACTCAAACGAGCACTCAGGCGATCGGACGGTTGATCGCCATGATCCAGTAGCGAGCCAGGTCGGCAGAGCCGTCCTTGCCGCCCACGCTCTTGAGCGTGTTGATGGCTTGCTGCTTGCGGCCGGCCACGGCATAGGCTTCGCCCAGGCGCAGCTTGGCTTCGTCGGCGCGGCGCAGGCCGCCGGCCTTGATCGCGGCTTCCATCATCTTCAGGCCCTTGTCGGCCTGGCCAGCCTGCACCAGCGCGTAGCCGAGACCCACCAGCGCGTCGTTGTCCTTGGCGGCCGTGTACTCGGCTTCCAGGGCGGCGACGTTCTTGTTCTGGTCAGCCAGGTTCTTCTCGGCCAGGTCCTTCAGGCGCTTGTGGCGCTCGGCGTCGGCGCCGGTGCCCAGCGCGCCGGCCTTGTAGCCCTTGTCGATGACCTTCAGGGCTTCGGCCGGAGCCTTATCCTGCAGCACCAGCTGGGCCATTTCCATGAACTCGCTCGGCTTCTTCATCAGGTTGTTGGCCAGCTTGAGGCGGTACACGTCCACAGCCAGGCGGCCGGAGAAGCCCGGCTTGCCCTGCACGCGGTTCAGCAGGTCGTTCCAGTACTGGGCCTTCGGATAGCTGGCAGCCAGCTTCTCGATGGTGTTGACGTAGCCTGCCTTGTCGTTCTTCTTGAGCTGGATGTTCGCCAGCATGCCGAGCTCGTCTTCGCTCAGGCGGCCGCTCTTCTCGGCGTTGCGCAGTTCCTGCTCCAGCGCGGCGACGTTGCCCTGCTTGTAGTAGTTCTGCAGCAGGTAGGCGCGCAGCTTCGGATCGTTACCCTTCTGCAGCAGCTTCTGGATGGTGGCGTTCGCCTTGTTCAGGTCGCCGGCGCGCATGTAGATGCCGACCAGGCCTTCCGAGAACTGCGAGCGCTCGGTCGCGTTCAGCTTGCCCGAGTCGAGCAGCTTCTCGAACGAGGCGGCGGCGGTGTTCCAGTCACCGGCAGCGGAGGCGGCCGATGCGCGCACGCGCTCGATCAGGAAGCGCTCGTCATCGGTCTTCGCTGCCTTGTCCGCGTCGCGCAGGGCTGCCAGCGCACCCTTCGGGTTGCTCTTGACCAGCGACTGAGCCTGCTGCAGCGGCTTGCCGACTTCCGGTCGCAGGGTGACCGCAGCGTGCGCAGGGGCCAGGCCGACGACGGGGATGGTTGCAGTGAAACCGATGGCGGCCAGTGCGAGGCCAAGGTGTGCGAGACGGAATTTAATCATCTGAAAACATCCTTCTTCAAAATGGACACGGCAGGGAAACCCTGCCGTGTTGGTCAAACATGGATCGATTACTGGAACTGCTCGTTACCGACCATGCCGATCTTGGTGACGCCGAGACGCTGGGCGGTTGCCATGACGCCGGCAACGACCTTGTACTCGACCAGCTTGTTCGGACGCAGGTGCACTTCCGGCTGGTTCGGCATCGCAGCGATGCCGTTCATCTTGGCTTCCAGTTCCGAACGATTCGAGACAACCTGGCCATCCCAGAGGATGGTGCCGTCGAAGTCCACGTCGATCGTGACCACAACCGGTTTCTCGTTCGTCATCGGCGGCGGGGTGCCGACCGGCATGTTCAGATTGACCGAGTGGTTTTGCTTCGGAATCGTGATAATCATCATAATGATGAGAACGAGCAGGACGTCGATCAGCGGCGTCATGTTCATTTCCATCATCGGTTCCGGATCAGCTCCTTTGGCGGAGCCCGAACCTACGTTCATGCCCATGGTGTTTCCTTTTCAAATGTTGGGGTCACGGACGCGACATCAAGGTCTTGCTTGCACAACCCCGATGTCGCGGACAGGACTGTTAGCCCTTGTCAGGCGGTTCGATGACGAAACCGACCTTCTGAATCCCAGCACGCTGCGCCGTGTAGATCACCCGGCCGATCGCTTCGTAGCGCGACTCCTGGTCGCCACGAACTTTCACTGCCGGTTGCGGCTGCTTCACCGACTGCTCCGCGAGGAACTTGAACAGCTCGTCCGTGTTCGCGATGCGCGTCTGGTTGTAGTACATCTCGCCATCACGGTTGATGGTGATGTTGACGTCTTCCGGCTTGGTCTTGGTGACCTGGTTCGTCTCGGCAGGCAGATTCACTTTCTGCAGATTCAGAACCACCGGGCTGGTGATCAGGAAGATGATCAGGAGAACCAACATGATGTCCACGAGGGGCGTCGTGTTGATCTCCGACATCACGGTATCTTCATCTCCGGAATCGGAGCCGACACTCATCGACATGATTAACCAGCCTTCTTGGCACCAGCGGCAGCGTTCGAGGTCGACATGGCACCCGAGATCAGGACCGAGTGAACGTCAGCCGAGAACGAACGGATGTCTTCCATGACCGACTTGTTACGACGAACCAGCCAGTTGTAACCCAGAACCGCCGGGACTGCGACGAACAGACCGAATGCGGTCATGATCAGCGCTTCACCCACCGGGCCTGCCACTTTGTCGATCGATGCGTTACCCGACATACCGATGGCGGTCAGCGCGTTGTAGATGCCCCAGACGGTACCGAACAGACCGATGAACGGCGAGGTCGAACCGACGGTTGCCAGGAACGACAGGCCATCTTGCAGACGCGACTGGACGCGGTCCACGGCGCGCTGGATCTGCATGGTCACCCAGGTCGACAGGTCGATCTGCTCGAGCAGGGCGCCGTCGTGGTGCTGGGTTGCCTTGGTGCCGGTTTCAGCGATGAAGCGGAACGGCGAGCCTTCTTTCAGCTGTGCCGAGCCAGCGGCGATCGACGGAGCTTTCCAGAACTTGGCCGAAGCGTCCTTCGACTGGCGCATGATCTTCTGCTGGTCGATCAGCTTGGTGATGATGATGTACCACGAACCCATCGACATCAGCGACAGGATGATGATGGTGCCCTTGTTGACGAAGTCGCCTTCTTCCCACATTGCCTGGAAGCTGTACGGGTTGTGGACTTCCTCGGTGGCCTCTTCGCCAGCGGCGGCCGGGGCGGCAGCGTCGCCAGCCGGAGCGGCGGCTGCGTCGGCAGCCGGTGCAGCTGCGTCGGCAGCCGGTGCAGCCGCGTCAGCCG
>DAMCRY010000360.1:0-4204 GCA_032115075.1 Massilia sp. | reverse complement strand
CATTGGTCAGGTGCCAGATGCCGCGCTCGCGGTCGATCAGGAGGTCGAGCGACACGTTGACCAGGTCCGGCACGTAGGTCGGCGAGACCACCATGTCGCCGGCGGCCTGGAAGGGCTGTCCGGCCTCCAGCGCGTTCAGCGCCAGGGTCACGAAGTTGTGCTGGTCCCAGGGACCGAAGAAGGCGCTGGTGCGGATCACCAGGGCCTGCGGGTCGGCTTCCAGCACGCGCTGCTCGGCTTCCATCTTGCTGCGGCCGTAGACGCCGAGCGGGTTCGGCTTGTCCGACTCGACGTAGGGCGCGCCCTTGGTGCCGTCGAACACCAGGTCGGTCGAAAAGGTCATGAAGCGCAGCTGGTGGCGGATGCAGGCCAGCGCCAGGATCGTCGGGCCCAGCGTGTTCTCGCGCATGCAGCGCTCGGCATCGCCCTCGGCCTCGTCCACGCGCACGTAGCCGCCCGCGTTGATGATCGCCCATGGTTTATAGCGCACGATGGCCGCTTCCACCGACGCCGGGTCGGTGATGTCCATCTCCTGGCGCGTCAACACGTGGTAGGCCAGGTTACGGGTTTCGCAGATGCGGGCGTAGGCCGAGCCCAGGGTGCCGGTGGCGCCGGTGATCAGGATCGGCTGCACCACGTTCGACTTGAACTGGCTGCGTATCGCGATGTCCGCCACGGCGGTGCGGGTCGCCACCGGCTTGCACAGGAAGCGGCCCGGACGGCGCCACCAGCCTTCGCCCTGCAGCACCGGGTTGGTCAGCGGGCGCTTGGTCGCCAGTTCGCGCATCAGGGTCGCCACCGCGGTCGGACGCGGCTCGCCGCCGCGCACGTCGAAGGGCCCCGGCTCGTAGTAGCCACGGCACTCCGTGACCAGGCAGTTCCAGTCGTAGGAGCCGAGCAGGGCCCAGACCGTCACGGCGCGCACGTCGGCGCCCTGCTGGCGCGCGCTGCGGGCCGCGTTCCAGATCTCCACCAGCCAGCGCATCTGGTCTTCACGGTTGGCGTCGATGTGCGCTTCGGTGATGGCGATCGGCAGGCCGTAGCGTTCCCAGGTTTCCATCAGCAGCGGCGCGATGCCGGGCGTCGGCGTGGCCAGCGCGCGCGGGGTCTCGATGTCGGCGTGCGGGATGCCGCGATAGACGTGGCGCCGGTTTTCCGGATAGCGCTCGGGACGGTGGTCGAGCCAGCGTTCGCTGGTCGCGTAGTAGTTGACGCCGATGATGTCGGGCGGGCAGGGGTTGTCGTGGAACCAGAGCAGCTCTTCCTCGGTGGCGTTCGACTCGAGCAGGTAGTTCCACAATGCGTGACCCTGGTCGACCTTGCCGCACATCAGGTCCCAGCCCAGCCAGCGGCGGTCATTGAAGAAGCTCACCACTTCCTGCATTTCCGGGGTGCCGTAGGTCTTCGACAGGTCGTCGGTGGCGACCAGCTTGGCATCCGGATTGACCTCACGGATCGCGCGCATCGCCAGCACCGTGGCGCGGCACTCGTTGATCAGGGCGCGCACGAAGGTGGATTCGTCGCTGCCGTGCGGGTACCACACGCCTGCCAGGCCGGAAAAGCGCGCCGTGGTCAACGGTTCGTTGACCGGGGTGTAGTACTCGGCCCATGGGTAGCGACGGGCTACCGCGCCGGCGTACTCGGCGAGCTTTTCGGGGAAGGCGGGATCGACCAGGCTGGTGTCGCGCGGGCCGCTGCCGTGGTGCAGGAGGCCGACGATCGGGGTCACGCCCAGTTGCTGCAGCGCCGGCAGGCGTTCGTCCGGCCAGGACCAGTCGGCCGATTCGACGCCATCGGGAGCGATGCGCTCCCACAGCACCGGGTAGCGGATCGCCTTGATGCCGAGGGATGCGAAGCGTTCGATGTCCTGCAGGCGGTCGGCGTGGCCGTTGCGGTCCATCTGGCTGAAATAATTGTCGCGCACGCGGTTGACCGTGCATTCAAGGCCGCCCCAGAGTGCGAGCTCGGGAGCATTGTTCGATGGCGAAGTGGTCTGGGAATCCAGCTGTGTGTTCATGTTCTGACCCGCTATTTTGTGAAGACAGGCTCCAGCCTAATTGCCACGTGCGACGGGTTGTGTGAAGTAGCCCACATAAAAAGGTTTTTTCGGACAAATCCTACTTTTTGTAAGCATTTTCCTGCTTTCCGTCGCTAATTTCTGCCAACTGGAAATTTCAAGGCCAATGGAAGGGTTCCGTGGGCGTGCGCCACGCCGGCGGCGAAAACGGCGACAATGGGGCCGAACGGGAGGAAGCGATGTATATGGTGTACTGGACGGTCGTCGAGGACGACAGGTGCACGCCGCACCAGACACTGTTCGAGACGACGGAGATGGTGGCGGCGATGCAGTATATGGAAGGGTTGCGCAAGCGCCAGCGCGAAGGCGAGGGCGTGCGCTTCATTACGATGTCGTCCGAGCATCCGGACCTGGTCGGGCATCCGGGCGTCGACGTGACGGGGCCGGACTACGACTGGAAGAAGCGGCGGCGATAGGGTAATGGTGTTCAGTTAGCAGAGAAATCGTCGCCCCGGCGGAGGCCGGGGCCCAAGTTGAGCGTCTCGTCAGCTCATGCAAACTTGGGTTCCGGCCTTCGCCGGAACGACGTTCATACGCTAACTGAACGGCATTAGCGGCGATAGGGTGTGTTTCGTAGATACCGTCTTGCCCGTCAAGCCCTACATCGCAAATTTCGGGTCGTAGGGCTTGCCGGTATGGACGACACTGAAGCACAGGTGCGCCAGCTTGCGCATGGCAGCGCCGATAGCGGCCATCTTGGACTTGCCCTTGGCAAGTAGGCGGTCATTGAGCGCTTTGACGTGTGGATTCCATCGCCGTGCCACGACGGCAGGCATGTACAGCACTTTACGCAGGTGGGCAGGGCCGGCCTTGGACATATGCGGGCGGCCGCGCACCGACGTGCCGGATTGTCGCTCCACAGGCACCAGGCCGAGGTAAGCGGCCAATTGCTCGGCACTGTCAAACGTTCGCCCAGCAAACAGCGTGGTCATGTGGGTCGCAACGCGTGGACCAACACCAGGAATGGTCTCCAGCAGGTCCTTCTTGTTGCGCAGGTCAGGATCGTTATCGATGTGTGATGCAATCATTTTCTCAAGCCGCTTGAGTTCAGCTTCGAGAAAGGCGATGGATTGTGCAATCGACTCGCTCACCGCTTCAGGAGTCAAACTAAATCCGTTGGCTTCCTGGCGATTACGCTCGCGCTGCAGGTCGTCAGCGATGGCATCACGGCGTGTCAGCAGTGCTTTGAGACGCCGGACAGACATCGATGGCGGCTGCCATGGCGCAGGCTTCTGCGTGGCGCCATACTTGGCCAGCACCGTGCTGTCTTGCTTATCGGTCTTGGTCTTTACCCCCAAGCCTTGCGCGAATGAGCGCAGCTGGGCCGGGTTGACAAACGATACTGTCAGGCCAGCGTCGGCCAACGCTAGGGCGGCGGCCTCGTGATACACCCCGGTCGGCTCCATTACCACATGAGCACTGGCTGCATTTTGCTTGTCCAGCCATTCCAACAGTTTGGCAAAACCATCTGCCGTGTTATCGACCGCTTTCGACTTCAGCTTGCTGCTCGACGAATCAAGTAGCATGCAATCAAGCTTTTTCTTGGCCACGAAGGGCTTGATCTACCTTCCAAGGTCGAGCCTTAAGGGTGGGCCCAAGCTGATCTTCACCTCAATTGATGGTAGCTAACCATCAATGAGAACAAGATACAAGGGTGGGCGGCTTCACCCGGACAGTCGATTTGCCTGTCGCGTGAATGCCGCCCACGCGTTCACCAGCTCATGAACAGCCGCGCGCCCTACGACAGGCTCGCCTTCAACCTGCTCTTCAATATCTTCCCGCTCGGCGCCGCCGGCAGCGCATCCATGAACACGATGTGCGACGGCCGCTTGTACGGCGCCAGCCTTGGCCGCAGCCACGCCTGCAGCGCCGGCGCATCCACGTCGCCCCTGGCCTCGACGAAGGCCACCACCTCCTCGTCGCCGTCCGCGACGGGCCGCCCCACCACCGCCGACTGCAGCACCGCCGGATGGCTGTTCAGCGCCGCCTCGACCTCGGGCGGATAGACGTTGAAGCCGGAGCGGATGATGAGTTCCTTCAGCCGGCCGAGGATGAACAGGGCGCCGTCCGCGCCGACCGTGGCGGCATCGCCGGTGGCGAGCCAGCCTCCGGGCCGCAGGGCCGCCG
>DAMCRY010000359.1:0-4205 GCA_032115075.1 Massilia sp. | reverse complement strand
CGCCGCGATCTCGGCGATCGTGTACGGCCCGCGCTGGGCGCCCTGCACGAACAGTTTGTAGCGCGGCCCGCCTGGCACCTCCTGCGACGCGGGCTTGGCCAGTTCGACCGCCGGCGCCGCTCGCCCCTGCAGCACGGCGGCCGCGCGCGCGTCGCCGGCCAGGATCTCGGGCAGGATCACGCGCTTGTCCACCGGCCGCTCGACTTCCCAGCTGTAGGCGTCGCTGGCCGAATCCGGCACCGCTTCGGTCCAGCCCTGGATATTCGCCAGCGCGGTTTCGATCTGTCCGGGGGACAGCGCCGGGTCGAGCGCGGCGGCGCGGCGGATCCAGGCGTCGTACAGGCGCCGCGCCGTGATGTTCGGCAGCGAGGGAGACGGCAGCTGGGCGCCGGTCTCGTCGACCTCGAGCCGCGGCTCGTAGACGCGCAGCTGGTAGTAGCGCATCAAGGCGGCCAGCAGCGCCAGCTGGTGCAGACCGACGTTGGCCAGGCGGTGGCGCACGGCGCCGATCACGCCGTCGCGGTAATACGGCGGCAGGCCGTTGGAGCGGATCGCATACTCGTTGCCGATCTGGAGCCACTCGCCCGACCCCGGCTCGACCTCGAACAGGTACTGCCCGCGCGGCTGGAAGCTGGCCTCGCGGTCGCCCAGGTCGGGCTTGCGGCGGATGACGCCGAGCGCGATCGCCTGCAGGAACCATTCGTAGTCGTCGGCCAGGCGGTTCAGCTCGTCCATCGAGGGCGACAGCGGATGGCGGAAGCGCGTGGCGTCGAAGTGCAGGTGGGTCGGGATCTTCGGGTTCTCGATCTGGTACGAGGCGCGCCAGGTCGGCAGGCCGCGCAGCACCGTCATCGGGTAGCCGGACAGCTCGATGTAGCATACCGCCCGGCCGGCGACGCCGGTGTTGACGATCGACAGCAGATCGCCATGGAAGTACCCGGTGGGCACCGCGCCGCGCAGTTCCGCCTCCATCTTGCGCCAGGCGGCCACGTCGCCGACGCCGATGAAGCACTTGAACTGGTCGGCGTTCGGCGTGAACTCGGCCGAGAAGCGCGCGTTCACCCAGGGCATCGCGCTGCGGATCCATTCGGCGAAGACGCGCTGGCGTTCCTGCGGCGTCATCGCGGACAGGCGTTCCAGCAGCGGATCGACCGGCTCCGGCTGCTCCAGCTCCTGCGCGGACAGCTGCAGCTGCGCGCGCCGGAACAGTTTCAACAGCAGGTCGGCGCGCAGGCGCTCGTCGCCGAGCTGGGGGAACAGGCGCGCCGAGCCGCCGAACTCCAGCAGCACCTCTTCGCTCCAGGCGCTGACGTCGCCGCTCAGGCGGACCGGCGGCGGCAAGGTGTCGCCGGCCAGCTTGATGTAGGTGGCGTGTTCCTGGCGCGCGTCGGCGCGCAGCTGGCTGATGCGCTGGTCGGCGGCGGCAAGCATCGCCTGCACCATGCGCCGGCCTTCCTGGAACTCGCCGGCGACGCCGCTCCACTGCGCGTTGCCGTGTTCGTCGGTGCTTTGCGGCTCGCCCAGCCAGGCCGACATGTTCCGCATCACCTCGATCGACTGCCCGGCGCTGACCGCCAGCAGGTGGAAGCGCAGGTAGTCGGCGATGTCGCGCTTGAGGTGGTTCATCACCTCGCGCGCCTGCGGCTCCTTGCCGAACAGGCGGCCGGCCGCCTGCGACAGGTTGCTCAGCGATTCCTCGACCTGGCGCGTGCGCAGCGCGTCGCGGATGTCGCGGTAGCGGCGGCCGTTGCGCTCGGCGTTGGCGAGGTCGCGCTGCGACAGGCGCGCCTTGACCTGCTCCAGCAGCGAGAGCACGAACTCCAGCCCGCCCTGCTTGCGGTCGTCGAGCAGCGCGTACAGGCGGTCGCGCACGCGAGTCTTCAGGCGTGCGCTGAGCTCTCCGGTGTGGCGCTTGATGCGGTCCTCGCTGGTCTCGGCGGTGGCGCCGGCCTCGCGGATCGCGTCGCGTTCCAGCTGCGGCAGCAGCTCGGCCACCTTCTCGCGCCACAGCTTGATGTCGTAAGCCGCCATGATGCGGTCGATCTCGAGCTGCACCTTGCTCTCGACCCGCTCGAGCAGCGAGCGGCCGTCCCTGTCGAGCAGCAGGGTATTGGTGAGCGCGTATTCCGTGAAGGGCGTGACGTCGACCGTGCCCTTGCGGAAGTCGGGGAAGGTGTCGAAGGGCCGCTCGGCCATGTCCATCTGCTCGCGCATGAAGGCGTCGCGCTCGGCGTCGCCCGCGCGCCGTGCAGCGGTGCCGTCGGTGCCGACCAGGCCGAAGAAGGCCTTCACCATCAGCCCGGCCAGCTCGTAGGCGCGGATGTCGTCGCGCAGCGATTGCTGGGTGTCGAGCACTGCCTGGCCGAAGGCGGAATAGGCCTTCGAATAGGACAGGCGCATGTCGCCGAAGCGCTGCTCGGGCACGCGCGGATTGTAGGGGCCCAGCTTGTGCTGCTGCTGGTTGACCGCGACCGAGCGCTTGCGGTTGGCGAAGTCGGCCGAGGCGAAGTCCTCGAACAGGGTGTCGGCCACCATCTGGTAGACGTCCTTGATGTCGGCGGTCGCCTTGTTGGCCAGGTTGGCGGTGTCGACGAAATAGACGTCGTCGTAGGGCGCGCCCTTGCCGGCGATGCTGTCCGGGTCCATCCACGCTACCCTTGCGTTCATGTCGCGCATCGCCGTCTCCAGCTCCATCAGGGTGGCGTAGGCGTTCGCCTCGGTGCGCTCCTTGTTGGCCTTGGCGAAGCCGGCCGGCATCAGGAGCACCAGGTCGACCTGGCTGTCCGATACTTCCTGGCGCGCGATGGCCTTCGACAGCCAGCCGAGATCGAGCACGCTGCCGGCGCCGGTGCCGCCGGCGCAGGAGGCGATGACGACGATGCGGAACTTCGAGGTGTCGACCTGCAGGCCGAGGCGCTGGTAGTTCTCCTTGCGCTCGATGCCGGCGTTGCTGGCCAGGCCGTTCAGCGCGCCCTTGATGCGGCCGCGCAGCTTCGGGTACTTGTCGTAGAGGTAGAGCCGCGCCAGCGCACGGATCTGGCCCGCCCCTTTCGAGGGGTCGATGCCGAGCGAGCGCAGCTTCTTGGGGCGCAGCGGCATCCAGCTCTCGATCAAGGGGAAGCGCGCCAGGCTGTCGTCGGACTCGTGGTACTGCGGCAGGTCGAGCGGCTCGACCAGGCGCTCCTCGTCGCTCAGCTTGACCAGCTCGTACCAGGGATCGGTGCGCTGCGACTTGCCCTCGTCGATGATGGCGTTGTTGTCGAGGTCGAAGTGCAGGAAGCGCGCCACCGGGAAATCGCCGATCGACTCCACGCGGGTGGGATGGTGCCGGTTCCACACGGCCGACAGGATGCGGCGGCGGATCCGCATCATGACTTCCATGCCGGTGCCGCCGGCGCCGATGAACAGCGTCGGGCGCAGGTCGACCTTCAGTTCCGACTTGGCGTTCAGGGCTGCTGGGTTGGGGAAATCTGCCATATCGTTCTCTATTCAGGAATCAGCGGCGGCCGATGAACAGCGCGGCCACCAGCGCCACCAGGCCCACGGCCACCAGCGGGCCGGTGACGGCGAAGGTGAGGAACTTGCTGGCGTTGATGATGGCCAGCACCGCGGCCGCCGACAGGAAGCCCAGGCCGACGAACAGCAGCCACCCGGCGCTGCCCGCCGAGGACGGCGCCACCCGCCGCACGACCAGGTGGTGCACGTAGGCGTTGCGGACGAAGAAGTACACGACCAGCAGGATCACGAACACCACCGCGCCGATGGCCAGGTCGCGCGTCGAGGTATCGGTGGCCGGCACCGGCGCCGTCGTCGTCCCCGGGATGACCTCGACCGGGCGGCCGACCGTGTCCGGCGCGGTCTGCGGCAGCGAGTCCTGGGGCGAGGCCGATTCCTCCGGCAGCTTGAAGCCGGGATCGGCCGGAGATGGGGCAGGAGCGGTGGCGGGTGGCTGGGTACCTTGCATCGTTGTTCTTCCTTTCTTCTTTTAGCGGCCGAGCCGGACCTGCGCGCCTTCGCGCAGGTCGACCAGCTGGTGGCCGAACAGGGTGGTCTTCAGCTGCGCCACCTGGGCGCCGGCCTTGTCGTAGATCGGTTGGGTGGTGCCGGGCCGGGCGCGCATGGTGCGCAGTTCGTCCTCGACCGTGACCTGGGCCACGCGCGGGCGGCCATAGGCCCAGGCCGCCGCGCCGGCTGCCGCCAGCAGC
>DAMCRY010000358.1:0-4206 GCA_032115075.1 Massilia sp. | reverse complement strand
CCGGCGGGGATCAGGCCCGACACGCCCAGGCCGGTGCCGGCGCCGAGCAGCCCCAGCGGCGCATCAGGCACCGGGGCGCCGCCGCCGACCTGCAGCTTCTGCCCGTCCAGGTGCGGCAGCGAGCGCGCCAGCGCCGAGAAATCGTTCACCACCAGCAGGGTATCGAAGCCGCACTCGCGGCGCAGCGCCTCGATCGAGAAGGCCCAGTGGTGGTTGGTCATGCGCACCTGGTCGCCCACGACCGGGTTGGCGATCGCGATCGCCGCATGCCGCACGCCGCCGTGCAGCGCGGCGACCTGGGGCAGCGCCAGGTAGGCGCGGATGGCGTCGGCCAGGGTCGCGTGTGCGTGGCAGGACAGCACCTCGATCGCCTCGAAGCGCCCCGGCCCGGTCTCCAGCGTGAAACGGGCATTGGTGCCGCCGATGTCGGCGAGCAGGCGCGCGCCTTCCGGGTAGGCGGACGACAGGACGAGTGGGCTGGGAGCGAGTGCGGTCATTGCAGCATAGTAGGAAGCGATGACCAAGCTTACTAAACTTCGTAGTCCTCTTACAAGTTCTTTTTGTAGTTTAGGTACAAGCCTTCCGCGTTTAGCGTCGCTCCAGAGGTACAGTGTGCCGTCAATTGAAGTAGTCGAACTACCTGCTCAGCAAGGCGCAGGGTCGAATGCCGGCCCGGCCGCGCCGTGGTGGGCGTTCCAGGCGTCCAGTCCGCCCTTCAGGGGACGGGCCCGGTGGAAGCCGTTGGCCAGGAACTGCTTCGCCACCTCGGCGGCCGTGACGTCGTTCGGACAACTGCAATAGACGATGACGTGGCGGTTGCGGTCGAGGCTGGCCATCAGCTGGTCCGGCGCGCAGGACTGGAACACGAGGGCGCCGGGAATCGCCGCTTCCAGGCCCTGGGCCGTCAGGCTGCGGGCGTCGACGATGAGCGGGTCGTGGCCGGCCTCGATTAGGGCCAGCAGCTCGCGCACCTCGATGCGCGCCATGCTGGTGCGGGCGCGGTGGCGGCGGCGCTCGACGTACTTGACGGCGACGAACAGCGCCAGCAGCACGGCGACGACGGACAGCGCGGTGCCGCCCATGGTCTCCAGCAGGGCCAGCAGGTCTTCCACGCCGTCGTGGAACAGGATGCCGAGCAGGATGCCGGTGCCGCTCCAGAGCGCCGCACCGGTGACGGCATAGGCCAGGAAGGGGCGCGGCCGGGTGCCGATGGCACCCGACAGCGGGGCGGCGATGGTATTGAAGCCCGGGACGAACTTCGACACCAGCAGCGACTTGGCGCCGAAGCGGCGGAAGCGGTCCTCGGTCTGGTTGACGCAGGAATCGGGGGACAGGGAAATCTTGCACAACAGCCGGAGGATGCGCTTGCCATAGAAGCGCCCGGCGCGGAACCAGAACAGGTCGCAGATCAGGCAGGCGCCCACCGCCGCCAGCAGGCACAGTTGCCAGCTCAGGTCGCCGTCGACCGAGAGCGCCCCGGCCACCACCAGGATCGGGAAGGCGGGAATCGGCAGGCCGAACTGCTCGACAAGGACGATGCCGAAGACGATCAGCACACCGTAGATTTGCAGCAGTTCGACGAGTTGGGGCATCGCGCTAGTGTATCCGAATTCCCTCCCGATCACAGGGCGCGCCGCCCCTCCTTACGATACGGCTGCGACAGTAAAGCAACAGATTATCGTCGCCTGATCGGCGCTGCCGACCACACTACCCTCCCCTCGGAATCGCCGCCAGCAGGCTGCGCGTGTACGCGTGCCGCGGATTGCGGTACAACTCGTCCGAATCGGCCAGCTCGACCACCCTGCCCCGCTGCATCACCATCACCTGGTCCGCGATGTACTTCACCACCGACAGGTCGTGCGAGATGAAGATGTAGCTCATCCCGTATTCGTCCTGCAGGTCCTGCAGCAGGTTCAGCACCTGGGCCTGCACCGACACGTCCAGCGCCGAGACCGACTCGTCGCACACCAGGATCTCCGGCTTCATGGTCAGGCAGCGCGCGATCGCGATGCGCTGGCGCTGGCCGCCCGAGAATTCGTGCGGGTAGCGGTGGAAGGCCGCTTCCGGCAGGCCGACGCGCTTCAACAAGCCCTGCGCCGTCGCCACCCGCTCGACGTCGTTCGCGCCGATGCGGTGGATGCGCATCGGTTCGAGCAGGATCTGGCCGACCGTGAAGCGCGGGTTCAGCGAAGCGTAGGGGTTCTGGAAGACGATCTGGATGCGGCGCTTGTAGGCCTGGTAGTCGCGCTCCGGCATGCCGAGCAGGTCCTGCCCGTCGAACAGGGCGCTGCCGCCGGTGGCGCGGTGCAGGCGCAGCAGGGTCAGGCCGACCGTGGTCTTGCCCGAGCCGGATTCGCCGACCACGCCCAGGGTCTTCCCGCGCGCCAGCGTGAAGGACACGTCCTGCACCGCCTTGAACTCGCGCTTCCTGAACAGGCCGTCGCGCAGCCAGAAGCTCTTGGCCAGGTTGCGCACCACCAGCAGCGGCTCGTCCCCCGGCGCGCTGCCGCGGGTGCGCTGCGGCAGCGCGTCCTCCGGTGCGAAGCGCCCGCTCAGGTAGTCGTCGATCACCGGCAGGCGCAGCGGCCGCTGGTCCAGCTTCGGGCGGCAGTGCAGCAGCGCGCGCGTGTAGGCGTCGCCCGGCGCGCCGAACACCCGGGCGGCCGGCCCCTCTTCCCGCACCTCGCCGTGGCGCATCACGACAACCCGGTCGGCGATCTCGGCCACCAGCCCGAGGTCGTGGGTGATGAACAGCACCGCCATCCGGTGTTTTTTCTGCAGGCGCGCGATCAGCTCCATGATCTGCTTCTGGATCGTGACGTCGAGCGCCGTGGTCGGCTCGTCCGCGATCAGGAGCTTGGGCTCGCAGGCGATCGCCATCGCGATCATCACGCGCTGCTGCTGGCCGCCCGACATCTGGCTCGGGTAGGCGTCGATTTTCACGGACGGGTCGGGAATGCCCACTTCGGCCAGCAGTTCGAGGGTGCGGGCGCGCGCCTGTCGTGCGTTCATGCCCATGTGCCGGCGCAGCACTTCGCCGACCTGGTAGCCGACCGTGAACACCGGGTTCAGCGAGGACATCGGCTCCTGGAAGATCATCGCGATATCCTTGCCGCACAGCTTGCGCCGCTCGGCCACCGTCAGGTCGAACAACTCGCGGCCGTCGAAGCGCGCGCTGGAACCCGGGGCGATCACGGTGGTCTCGGGCGGCAGCAGGCCCATCACGGCCAGCGAGCTGACCGACTTGCCGCTGCCGGACTCGCCCACCAGCGCCACCGTGCTGTTCCTCGGCACGTCGAAGGACACGCCCTTCACCGCCTCGACGGTGTTCTTCCGGTCGACCTTGAAGGCGATGCGCAGCGCGCGCACCCGCAGCAGGATGTCGTCGTCCATGGGGTTCATTTGAGCTTCGGATCGAGCGCGTCGCGCAGCGCGTCCGCGAACAGGGAAAAGGCCGTCACCAGCAGCGCCATCGCGCCGGCCGCCGCTGCCAGCTGCCACCATTTACCGAGGATCAGCTCGTTCTGCGCCTCGTTCAGCATGCTGCCCCAGGACACTACGCCCACCGGCACGCCGAAGCCGAGGAAGGACAGGATCACCTCGGCCTTGATGAAGCCGACCACCAGGATCGACATCTGCACCAGGGCCACGTGGGCGACGTTCGGCAGGATGTGGCCGAACATGCGCCGCCAGGCGGACGCGCCGATGGCCTCGGCCGCCATCACGTACTCGCGCGCCTTGTGCTTGATGTACTCGGCGCGCATCAGGCGATACGGGCCGGTCCAGCCGGTCAGGCCGAGGATCAGCACGATGGTCATCACCCCTTTCTGCTGCAGCACGGCGGCCACGGTGAGGATCATCAGGATCGAGGGAATCGCGGTGAAGATGCTGTAGAACCAGTTGAACAGGTCATCCACGACACCGCCGTAGAAGCCCGACAGCGCCCCGAACAGCGTGCCCAGCGCCACCGCCACCAGGGCCGCGACCAGGCCGACCACGATCGAGGTCTCGCCGCCCTTGATGGTCTTCTTGAGGATGTCGTGGCCCCATTTGTCGGCGCCGAACGGCAGCGTGGCCGCCTTCTCGACCGGCGGATGGCTGGCCGCTACCATCGCCTTGAGCTCGGCCAGTTCCCCGGCCAGCGGATCGAAGGCGTTCGGCGGCGTCGCGCGCGGCAGCTGGGCGGCGGCGAGCGCGCGCGTGCCG
>DAMCRY010000357.1:0-4220 GCA_032115075.1 Massilia sp. | reverse complement strand
GCTTCCTCCAGGGTCGGCTCGGCTTCGCGCGCGCCCGGGCAGGGCGGCTCGGGATGCGCGATGCGCAGCAGCAGGCGTCCCTCCTGGCGCTGGGCCTGCAGCACGTGCACCCTTTCGCGCAGGGCCGCGTAATCGTGTTCGGGCACGCTGGCGCTCCACACCCGGCCGCGGGCGCGCCGCAGGATCGCGTCCGGCGTCTCGTGCGCCACCAGGCGGCCGGAGCGCATGATGGCCAGCTCGGTGGCGATGCTCTCGACGTCGGACACGATGTGGGTCGACAGGATCACCAGCTTGGCCAGGCCGAGTTCGCCCAGCAGGTTGCGGAAGCGCAGGCGCTCCTCGGGGTCGAGGCCGGCGGTGGGTTCGTCGACCACCAGGATGTCGGGATCGTTCAGCAGCGCCTGGGCGATGCCGAGACGGCGCCGCATGCCGCCCGAGAAGGAGGCCGCCGGACGGTGGGCCTGGTCGTGCAGGTTGACCAGCTCCAGCAGGCGGCGGATGCGGGCGGGGTCGCGCACGCCTTTCAGGGCGGCGAAGTATTGCATGAACTCGAGGGCGCTCAGGTTCGGGTAGACGCCGAAGTCCTGCGGCAGGTAGCCGAGGCGGCGCCGGATCGCGTCCGGCGTGCGCACGATGTCGGCGCCGTCGAACAGGATCCGGCCCGCGCTGGGACGGGCCAGCGTGGCGATCATCCCCATCAGGGTCGACTTGCCGGCGCCGTTGTGGCCGATCAGCCCGACCACGCCCTGCCCCAGCGACAGCGTGACGCCGTCGACGGCTTTGAGGTCCTTGCCGAAGTGTTTCGAGACCGCGCGCAGTTCCAGCATGACGTTTCCCCTGTAGTTTTACTGGCTCGACTATAGGAAAGGCGTGGCAGCTGGCTCCAGCGCTTTGCGACGGAAGGTCGAAAACGCGGTGCGAGTGCATTCCGGGAAGGCTTTAATTTCGGATAACAATGTGTCATTTTGGTGACAAATGAAGAGAAGTTGAATTTCTTTGTTGCAACAGGAATATAATTGTTTCAATCAATACCGGATGTCACACAGTCGGCGTTTCGAGACTTTTTCATGCTTTCAACCTTCCCTTCCACGCCGGCGCCGTGCCGCTCGGCATTGCGCCGCATGGCCTTGGCCGTATCACTTTGCCTTGCCGGCGCCGGCGCCTGTGCGGAAGGCGTCCTGCCGGGCCAGGACACGCTCGGCGGCAAGCTGGTGCAGATCCGGGAGCTCAACAAATACGTGCCCGAGCGCGCCCTGCCCATGCTCAAGGAGCTCGAGGCGCAGGGCCGCTCGGCCGCCCTCCCGGACCGGATCGAATTCCTGAACCAGCTGTCCCAGGCCTACGAAAAGCTGGGGCATACCCGCGAATCGGTGGCCGCGACCGACGAGCTGGTGGCGCTCGGCCGCTTGCACGGCAACAAGGTCGCGCAAGCCAAGGGCCTGCTGCGCAGGGGTTACATGGCGTTCCGCCAGCAGCGCCTGACCGAGGCGCACCGCCTGATCTGGGAAGCAGAACGGCTGGCGCACCAGACCGACGACGTCGAGCTGCGCGTGCGGGCGACCGTCTCGTCCGGCGAATCGTACGCCGAGGAAGGCAACTTCGCGACCGCGCTGGAGCGCCTGCAGGCCGCCGTCACGCTGGCCCGCCAGCACCGCGACCCGACCCAGATCGTCATCGCGCTCAACGCCCTGATCCGCCTGCATGCCCAGATGCGCGACCACGCCAAGGGTTTCGAACTTCTCGAGGAAGCGCTGGAGGCGGCGAAACAGGTCGCCTCGCCGGGCCGCATGGCCACGCTCAGGCACGCCGAATACGGCCTGGCGATCGACACCGGGCAGAACGAGCGCGCCCTGAAGGCGCTGCTCGAGAGCCTGGCGCTGGAACAGCGCATCGGCGCCGACTCGATGGTGGCGCGCACCCTGATCAACCTGTCCGACTGCTACCTGAAGCTGCAGGACTACGCCAACGCCGCCCGCTACGGCGAGCGCGCGGTCGACGCCGCGCGCAGGCTGGACCACGCCGGCCTGATCGCGACCGCGCGCCTGAACCTGGGCCAGGCCTACCTGGCCAGCGGCAAGCTGGTCGAGGGCAAGCGCCATATCGAAGCCGGCATGCAGGCCTACGACAAGCAGGGCGACAAGCCGGAACTGCAGATCGTGCTGGTCGAATACGGCCAGGCGCTGGAACGCGCCGGCGACCTCGCCGGGGCACTGAAGGCCTATCACCGCGAGCGCCGGATCTCGAACGAGCTGTTCGAGAAGCGGCGCCAGCGCGCGGTGCTCGACCTGCAGGAAAAGTACGAGACCGAGAACAAGCAGCGCCAGATCGAGCTGCTGCGCACCGAGAACGAAGTCAGCCGCCTGCAGCAGCGCGTGTGGTGGCTGCTGGCCGCCGTGTTCGCGCTGGCCTCGGTGGTGGTGGGCCTGCTCTACCGCAAGGTACGCCATGCCAACGCCCAGCTCTACCTGAAGAACAAGGAACTCAAGCAGCAGAGCGTGCGCGACCCGCTGACCGGCCTGTACAACCGCCGCCACTTCCTGGAATTCATGCGCACCCGGGCGCCCCAGGAAGACCGCGGCGCGCCCTGCGGCGCCCTGTTCCTGCTCGACGCCGACCACTTCAAGCACATCAACGACAGCTACGGCCACGCCGCCGGCGACGCGGTGCTGACCGCCATGGCGGCCAGCCTGCGCGAGATCCTGCGCGAGACCGACATGATCGTACGCTGGGGCGGAGAAGAATTCCTGGCCTTCCTGCCGACCATCCCCTACAGCGGCCTGGACGAGGTGGCGCAGCGCATCCTGAGCGGGATCTCGGCGGTGAGGATCGCGCACGGCGGCCACACGCTGGCGGTAAACGTCTCGATCGGCTTCGCGCCCTTCCCGCTGTCCTGCGGCGACGAGGCGCTGCCGTGGGAACGCGCGGTGAACATCGTCGACATGGCGCTGTACCTGGCCAAGGCGCACGGACGCAACCGCGCCTACGGGGTGCAGGGCTTCGCCGACCCGGGGCAGGTCTGCATCGAGGATGTCGAGCAGAATCTGGAACGTGCGTGGCGGGCGGGGCAGGTCAAGCTGTCGGTGGTGCAGGGGGAGTGGCAGGAGCAGCGGGCCAGTGCTTGATGCGCTGGGCTGCGTTCGTCGATCGGGGTGATTTTGCAGGGTGGTCGGCTGTGCCGGAGACCGCCCAGGGCCGCGTGTTCAAATCACGCCTGCATTTACGAATCGTGGTTAATCCCACGTGATTTTTGCTCTTCGCTCACGGTTCGTCATCAATCTCGTTACGGCGGAAGATACCTCTGCGCACCGGAGAGTTGAACGCGCGGCCCTAGGCAGCCCCGGCGAAGCCGACCACCCTACCGCGGTGTCATCCACGCAGTGCGCGCATCGCAGCGTGGTAGAGGTTCAATCCGCGGCGTCCTGGATCTTTTCGCCGGCATCCTCCACCTTCTTGCCGACTTCCTCGGTGGCCCGCTTCAGGCCGCCCTTCGCGTCCCTGGTCGCATCCTTGATCTTCTCGCGCGCCTCGGCGGCGGCGCGGTCGGCCTTGGCCAGCTCTTCCTGCATCTGGCGCGAGACCCTGGTCCCTGCCTCGTCCAGCGCCTTGCCGGCGCGCTGGGCCGGCCCGATGGCGTCCTCGTCGCGGCTGCAGCCTGCCAGCACGGCAAGCACCAGCAGCGTGCCCAACATGGTCGTTTTCATGTCCGACTCCTGGCTGTTTGCTTGCCGACCAGCATACACCGGCGGCAAAAAACGCGGCTGACCGTTGGACCCCGACACGCTCACTCTCCGCGCGTCGGGTCCGCCAGCGGGCGGTCGCGCTCGGTCCGCAGCCTTTCCTTCAGCGCGCGGGTCTCCTCATTCTCGCCCCAGCGCCTGGTGAATGTCGCCAGCCGCGCCAGCGCCTTGTCGTAGCTGTGGGCGCGGCGCAGTTTCTGGATCGCGCCGCTGGCCTCCTCCCAAGCCTTGGCGCGCTGCTCGGCGCGGGTGCAGTCGGCCGCCGCCTTGTTCAGCGAAGCCTGCACCTGGCGCAGCTGCTCGGGCGTGGCGCGGGTGCTGCGCAGGGCGATCAGCTCGTCCTGCGCCTCGCGTGCCTTGCACTCGACGGCCAGGCTGACCGCGCGGTCCATGCGCCGTTCGATGCGGGTGCCTTCGGGGCGCACGATCAGCCAGATCAGCCACAGCGCGGCCAGGGACACGATCCACCAGCGCAAGCGCACC
>DAMCRY010000356.1:0-4229 GCA_032115075.1 Massilia sp. | reverse complement strand
CCGGCGCCCACCGCCAGCCCGGCCAGCTTCCCGCGCGTGGACAGCGCCCAGCAGCGCGCGCGCGACGACGACCGCCGCGAGATCCTCAACGACGAGCTGCGCGCCGAGCAGAAGAAGCTGGCGGACCTGCGCCGCGACTTCAACGGCGGCGAGCCGGAACGCATGGGCAACGAGCGCAACTACGCCAAGTACCAGGAGCGGGTGGCGTCCATGCGCGACGAGATCGGCCGCACCGAGCGCAATATCGAGGCGCTGCAGCGCGAGATCACCAACATCCGATGACGCCCACGACAGGAAGCGGCGCGCCCGCCCCCGCTCTTTCCGGCCTCGACCTGCTGTCGACCAGCGTGCTGCTGGTCGGCCCCGAGGGCGGGGTGCGCTATGCGAATCCGGCCGCCGAGAACCTGCTCGAACTCTCGCTGAAATCCCTGCAGCGCCTTCCGCTGCCGGAACTGTTCGTCAACGGCGCGGAGCTCGCCGCGCTGTGCGCCCAGGCGCTGGCGCACCAGTACGCCGACCTGCGCCAGGACCTGAGCCTGCAGCGCAGCAACCGCGAGCCGCTGCACGTCATCTGCAGCGTCAGCGCACTGGGGGAGGGCGAGCTGCTGGTCGAGCTGCGCGAGAACGTCCAGCAGCTCAAGCTCGATCGCGAGGAGCGCATCCTCGACCAGAGCCAGGCCAACAAGGAACTGATCCGCAACCTGGCGCACGAGATCAAGAACCCGCTGGGCGGCATCCGCGGCGCCGCGCAACTGCTGGAACTCGAGCTGCCGCCGCAGCACCCGGCCGACCTGAGGGAATACACCCAGGTGATCATCAAGGAAGCCGACCGCCTGCAAACCCTGGTCGACCGCCTGCTGGCGCCGCACCGCAAGCCCCACATCGTCGGCGACGTCAACATCCACGAAGTCTGCGAGCGCGTGCGCAGCCTGATCCTGGCCGAATTCCCCAGCGGCCTGGCGATCCGGCGCGACTACGACGCCTCGATCCCCGAGTTCAGGGGCGACATGGAGCAGCTGATCCAGGTGGTGCTGAACATCGCCCACAACGCCGCCCAGGCCCTGAAGGAACGCATCGCGCAGGGCGACGCCGAGATCGTGCTGCGCACCCGGGTGGCGCGCCAGGTCACCCTGGCCAAGGTCCGCTACGGGCTGGCATTAGATTTGCATATCATCGACAATGGACCGGGCATCGCGCCCGAGATCCGCGACCGCATCTTCTATCCGCTCGTCTCCGGGCGCGAAGGCGGCAGCGGCCTCGGGCTGACGCTGGCGCAGACCTTCGTGCAGCAGCACCTGGGTGTGATCGAGTGCGAAAGCCGGCCTGGACTGACGGATTTCCGGATCCTGCTGCCGCTGCCCTAGGCCGGCGGGCAGGGCCGCCGTGAGTCCCCGAACCATCCATATTGCGGGAACCACGAATACATGAAACCAATCTGGATTGTCGACGACGACGCATCGATCCGCTGGGTGCTGGAAAAGGCCCTGGCGCGCGAAAGCCTGGAGACCCGCAGCTTCGCCAACGCGCGCGACGCCTTGACCGCCTTCGAGACCGACACGCCGCAGGTGCTGGTGTCGGACATCCGCATGCCCGGCGAGTCCGGCATCGACCTCCTGCAGGCCGTGAAGGCGCGCCATCCGGGCCTGCCGGTCATCATCATCACCGCCTTCTCCGACCTCGATTCGGCGGTCGCCTCCTTCCAGGGCGGCGCCTTCGACTATCTCGCCAAGCCCTTCGACATCGACAAGGCCGTGGCGCTGATCCGGCGCGCGCTGGAAGAGAGCCTGCGCGAAGCCAGCGTGGAAGCCGCCCCCAGCGAGACCCCCGAGATCCTCGGCCAGGCCCCGGCGATGCAGGAAGTGTTCCGCGCCATCGGCCGCCTGTCGCAGTCCAACGTCACGGTGCTGATCACCGGCGAGAGCGGCACCGGCAAGGAACTGGTGGCGCGCGCCCTGCACAAGCACAGCCCGCGCGCCGCGCAGCCCTTCATCGCCCTGAACACGGCGGCGATCCCGAAGGACCTGCTGGAGTCGGAACTGTTCGGCCACGAGCGCGGCGCCTTCACCGGCGCCCAGGCGATGCGGCGCGGCCGCTTCGAGCAGGCCGAGAACGGCACCCTGTTCCTGGACGAGATCGGCGACATGCCCTTCGATCTGCAGACGCGCCTTCTGCGGGTGCTGTCGGACGGCCACTTCTACCGCGTCGGCGGGCACCAGCCGGTGAAGGCCAATGTGCGCGTGATCGCGGCGACCCACCAGAACCTGGAACAGCGCGTGCGCGACGGCCTGTTCCGCGAAGACCTGTACCACCGCCTGAACGTGATCCGCCTGCGCCTGCCGTCCCTGCGCGAGCGCAGCGAGGACATCCCGATCCTGGCGCGCCACTTCCTGGTGCAGAGCGCACGCCAATTGGGCGTCGAACCGAAGCGCCTGTCCGAACCGGCGATGCGCTTCCTGGCCGGCCTGGAGCTGCCCGGGAACGTGCGCCAGCTGGAAAACCTGTGCAACTGGATCACCGTGATGGCGCCCGGCCAGACCGTCGAGGTCAAGGACCTGCCACGCGACCTGACCCAGGGCACGCCCGCGCCCTCGACCCTGCAGGACGCCGGCCTGCCGGGCATGCCCCCGGCGCCGGCGGCTACCGCGGCGCTCTCCGCGCCGGCCGCACCGGACGGCTGGGTCGCGCTGCTCGAGCTGCAGGCGGCCGGCATGCTGAGCGCGGGCGAGATGGACGTGATGGACACGCTCGGGCGCCAGTTCGAGTCGGCCCTGATCAAGACCGCGCTGAAGCATACGCACGGGCGCAAGAACGACGCCGCGGTGCGGCTCGGCATCGGCCGCAACACCATCACGCGCAAGATCGGCGAGCTTGGGATAGATGGCGCACGTGAGGAGTGAAGACAATGGTGTAAGCTGGCGCGTCAATTCCTTACACCATCGTCCATGCTGATCAACTGTGTCGCCTACCAGGAAGGCAAGAAACTGTCCGACATCCCCGTCGCCGACATCAGCGAGCACCTGAAAGAACCCGAGACCTTCGTCTGGGTCGCCCTGCGCGATCCGGACAGCGCCGAGATCGGCACCATGCAGGAGGAATTCGGCCTGCACGAACTCGCCGTCGAGGACGCCGCGCGCGGCCACCAGCGCCCGAAGATGGAGGAATACGGCGACAGCCTGTTCGTCGTGGTCCACATCGTCGAACTCAACGGCGACGAGCTGAACGCCGGCGAGCTGGCCATCTTCGCCGGCCCCAACTACGTGCTGTCGGTGCGGCGCGACGCCAACCAGGGCTTCCTCGGCGTGCGCGCCCGCGCCGAACGCGAGCCGCACCAGCTCAAGAAGGGCGCCGGCTTCGTGCTCTACGCCCTGGTCGACGCCGTGGTGGACCGCTACTTCCCGGTGGTCGACATGCTCGAATCCGAGCTCGAATCGATCGAGGACCACATCTTCGGCCAGGTCGGCGAGCAGCGCGCCAACGTCGAACGCCTGTACGCCCTGAAGCGCAAGTCGCAGGTGCTGCGCCACGCCGTGGTGCCGCTGATGGACGCGATCGGGCGCCTGCATGGCGGCCGCGTCCCCGCCGTGGTGGTCGAGACCCAGGATTACTTCCGCGACGTGCACGACCACCTGCTGCGCATCCTCGGCCGCCTGGACGCGGTGCGCGACACCATCAACACCGCGATCCAGGTGACCCTGTCGATGGTGGCGATCGAAGAGAACGACATCAGCAAGCGACTGGCCTCGTATGCGGCGATCTTCGCCGTGTTCACGGCCTTCGCGGGGATCTGGGGCATGAACTTCGAGTTCATGCCGGAGCTGAAGTGGAAGTATGGCTACCCGCTGGCGCTGGCGACGATGGGCGGGGTGTGCGGCTACGTGTACTGGCGCTTCAAGAAGGCCGGCTGGCTCTAGCCGATATGGTTTCTCGTAGGGTGGGCGGGTCTCCGCCCACCCTACGACTTCTTGCCGCCCCGCCACAGGCCACGATCACCAGCGCGATCGCCAGCCACTGCAGCTCCGTCAGCATCTCTCCCAGCACCACCCAAGCGGCCAGCGCGGCGAACGCCGGCCCGGCGCTCACCAGGATACCGAACACCCGCCGCGGCAGGCGCTTGAGCGCCGCCATCTCGAGCGAATAGGGCAGGGCGCTCGACAGCACCGCCACCGCCAGCCCGCCCGCCAGCACGGACGGCAGCAGCAGGGCGTCGCCCGCGTGCGCCACGCCGACCG
>DAMCRY010000355.1:0-4258 GCA_032115075.1 Massilia sp. | reverse complement strand
TGGTGCCGACGTTGACGTGCGGCTTGGTCCGTTCGAATTTTTCCTTTGCCATTTCCTATCTTCCTTTAAAAGAAACGATTTATTTGTTTTAGCTTGTTTGGGAACAGGCCCCACAGCGGAACCTGTTCCCGGTTTTGTATTACTTGGCTTTCGCGGTGACGATAGCGTCGATCACGTGCTTCGGAGCTTCCGAATAGTGCTTGAACTCCATCGTGTAGGTCGCACGGCCCTGGGTCGCCGAACGCAGCGAGGTCGAGTAACCGAACATTTCCGACAGCGGGACTTCGGCCTTGATGATCTTGCCGCCGCCGCCCGGGATTTCGTCCATGCCCTGCACCATACCGCGGCGGGACGACAGGTCGCCCATCACGGTACCGGCGTAGTCTTCCGGCGTTTCCACTTCCACGGCCATCATCGGCTCGAGGATGACCGGATTCGCTTTACGGCAGCCTTCCTTGAACGCCATCGAGCCCGCCATGCGGAACGCGTTTTCGTTCGAGTCGACGTCGTGGTACGAACCGAAGGTCAGGGTGACTTTCACGTCAACGACCGGGTAGCCAGCCAGCACACCGCTGGTCAGGGTTTCGCGCACACCCTTCTCGACTGCCGGGATATATTCGCGAGGAACCACGCCGCCCTTGATGGCGTCGACGAATTCGAAGCCCTTGCCCGGCTCTTGCGGCTCGATCGACAGGACAGCGTGACCGTACTGGCCGCGGCCGCCCGACTGCTTGACGAACTTGCCTTCGACGTCGGTGACTGCCTTGCGGATGGTTTCGCGGTAGGCGACCTGCGGCTTGCCGACGGTCGCTTCCACGTTGAACTCACGCTTCATGCGGTCAACGATAATTTCCAGGTGCAGCTCGCCCATACCACCGATGATGGTCTGGCCCGATTCTTCGTCGGTACGCACGCGGAACGACGGGTCTTCCTGAGCCAGACGGTTCAGTGCCAGGCCCATCTTTTCCTGGTCAGCCTTGGTCTTCGGCTCGACTGCCTGCTGGATGACCGGCTCCGGGAACACCATCTTTTCGAGGATGATCGGTGCCGACGGATCGCACAGGGTTTCGCCGGTGGTTGCTTCTTTCAGGCCGACTGCTGCGGCGATGTCGCCTGCGCGGACTTCCTTGATCTCTTCACGCTGGTTCGCGTGCATCTGCAGGATACGACCCAGGCGTTCCTTCTTGCCCTTGATCGGGTTGTAGACGGTATCGCCCGAGTTGATGACGCCCGAGTACACGCGGAAGAAGATCAGCTGGCCGACGAACGGGTCGGTCATGATCTTGAATGCCAACGCAGCGAACTTCTCGCTGTCGTCGGCCTTGCGCGAGGTCGGCTGTTCGTCTTCGTCGGTACCTGCGACCGGCGGGATGTCCACTGGCGACGGCAGGTATTCGATGACCGCGTCCAGCATTGCCTGCACGCCCTTGTTTTTGAATGCGGTACCGCACATCATCGGGACGATTTCGCCCGCGATGGTACGCTGGCGCAGCGCCTTCTTGATCTCGGCTTCCGACAGTTCGCCCTCTTCGAGGTACTTGTTCATCAGCTCTTCCGACGCTTCCGCGGCGGTTTCGACCAGCTTCTCGCGCCACTCGTTGCAGGTGTCGAGCAGTTCGGCCGGCACGTCGACGTATTCGAACTTCATGCCCTGCGAAGCGTCATCCCACAGGATGGCCTTCATCTTGACCAGGTCGACCACGCCCTTGAAGTTGTCTTCGGCGCCGATAGGCACTTGCAGCGGGATCGGGTTGGCCTTCAGGCGGGCGCGCATCTGCTCGTACACCTTGAAGAAGTTCGCACCGGTACGGTCCATCTTGTTGACGAATGCCAGACGCGGGACTTTGTACTTGTTAGCCTGACGCCACACGGTTTCCGACTGCGGCTGCACGCCGCCGACTGCGCAGTAGACCATGCATGCGCCGTCCAGGACGCGCATCGAACGTTCCACCTCGATGGTGAAGTCGACGTGGCCCGGGGTATCGATGATGTTGAAGCGGTGCGGCTCGAAGTTGCTGGCCATACCTTTCCAGAAGCAGGTCGTCGCTGCCGAGGTAATGGTGATGCCGCGCTCTTGCTCCTGCTCCATCCAGTCCATGGTGGCGGCGCCGTCGTGCACTTCGCCCAGCTTGTGGTTCACACCCGTGTAGAACAGGATGCGCTCGGTGGTCGTCGTCTTGCCGGCGTCGATGTGAGCGGAAATACCGATATTGCGGTAGCGCTCAATGGGGGTAGTGCGTGCCATAATTTTTCCTAAATCTTTGAATGGACAAAACCGGACGGCATTTTGAGATCAAAACGCGCCCGGCCTGAACAACGGATACTGCACGGCCGCACTCCCGGGGGAGTTTGGCCATTTGCTTAGAAGCGGAAGTGCGAGAACGCCTTGTTCGCTTCTGCCATGCGGTGCACTTCGTCACGGCGCTTCATCGCGCCACCGCGCATTTCAGCCGCTTCCATCAGTTCACCACCCAGGCGTTGCGGCATGGATTTTTCGCTGCGCTTGTTTGCGGCTTCGCGCAACCAACGCATGGACAGCGCCATACGACGAACCGGACGAACTTCCACTGGCACCTGGTAGTTGGCGCCGCCGACGCGGCGGGATTTCACCTCGACCATCGGCTTGCAGTTGTTGATCGCGGTCGTGAACACTTCCAGCGGGTCCTTGCCCGATTTGGTCTGGATGTATTCGAACGCACCGTAGATGATGTTTTCAGCGACCGACTTCTTACCGGACAGCATCAGAACGTTAACGAACTTGGCGACATCGGTGTTGCCGAATTTTGGATCCGGCAGGATCTCGCGCTTGGGTACTTCACGACGACGTGGCATTTCAATTCCTTCCTATCTTCAGTTGAGTGCGGTGTCCACACTCGCGAAAGACCCTCATGATCTTTCACTTACTCGGCCTTCCGGCCGGCTCAACTTAACTTTTTAATGTGACCTGTCTGTGACAGGGCAGGATTACTTCTTGGCGCCGGCCTTGGCGCGCTTCGCACCGTACTTCGAGCGAGCCTGCTTACGGTCTTTCACGCCCTGGGTATCCAGTGCGCCGCGGACCATGTGGTAACGCACACCCGGCAAGTCTTTCACACGGCCGCCGCGGATCAGGACGACGCTGTGCTCTTGCAGGTTGTGGCCTTCACCGCCGATGTACGAAATGACTTCGAAACCGTTGGTCAGGCGAACTTTAGCGACCTTACGCAGTGCCGAGTTCGGCTTCTTCGGGGTCGTGGTGTAGACACGGGTGCAAACGCCGCGCTTCTGCGGGCAGTTTTCCAGTGCCGGGGACTTGCTCTTCACAACCGCGGCTTCACGCGGCTTGCGAATCAGTTGATTGATGGTTGGCATCGTTCAAAAATCCAACAAAGTTACTACGTTGATGACCCGGACCCTTGTTGCGCTTGTCCGGGGACTGAAACCTAGTCCCGGCATCCTGCTCATTGCAGAGGCGACGAAAGCCACTCACCGAAGGAGCGGCTGCGAATGCGCGAATGCTTAAATCATGTGCAGAATAAATCGAGAACTCGCGAGTATAGACCCGATGGGGACGAGGGTCAACCGCTTTGCCTTCCCGGGACGCCGGCGGCGGGGTTTACGGCGGTTTACCCTGATGGATGTGGCAAGCCTGCGACAAAATCATGCAGCGCCGGCCCGGCCGGGTCCGGCAAAAGTTCGCATTTCCGGCGATAAAGACAGGATAATAGCCGACTTGTCGCCTATCCTGCCCAGTCCGCCTGCCCATGTCCCGCCCGTCGCACCCGCTGCTGCGCCCCGCCAACCTGTACCTCCTGCTGAGCTACGCCGCGCTGTCCGCCACGCCGTTCGCCGCGCGCCTGATGGGCCTGCAGGGCGGCGCCCCGTGGCCGCTGCTGGGCGCCGGGATCTTCGCCTGGATCGCCATCTGGGCCCTGTTCAGGCGCCCGGCATGGTTCCACTGGGCGCTGCTGCCGGCCTTCCTGGCCCTGCCGACCGAACTCTACCTGCTCGCCTATTACGGACAGGGCATCTCGACCCACCACCTCGGCATCATCGCCGAGACCAGCCCCAGCGAGGCGCTGGAATTCCTGGGCGGGAAGGCATGGCTGCTGGGCGCGGTCGTCCTCGCCGTGCTGCTGTGGTTCGGCTCGACCTGGCTTGCCGCCTGGCGCACCCGCGACCTCGACTGGAACGACCGCTCGCGCTGGGCCGTGCTGGCGGCGCTCGGCCTGGCGGCGGCGGTGCTCGCCTACGGCCAGGCCTTCGGCGTGGCGCCGCC
>DAMCRY010000354.1:0-4265 GCA_032115075.1 Massilia sp. | reverse complement strand
GCCAGCGCCGCGCGCGCCAAGGCCGACCTGGCGCGCCTGGAACTGCAGCGCGCCGAAAAGCTCCTGCTCGACAAAGCCATCGCCCAGCGCGAGTTCGACGAGCGCGCAGCCAGCCAGAAGGAGCTCGACGCCGCGGCGCGCGCCGCCCAGGCCCAGTTCGAGGCCGCGCGCCTGAACCTGGCCTATACCCGTATCACCTCCCCGATCGACGGCCGCGTGTCGAAGGCCGAGATCACGCTCGGCAACCTGGTCGATGCCAGCGCAGTGCTGACCTCGGTCGTCTCGCTGGACCGCATCTACGCCAGCTTCGACGGCGACGAAGAGACCTACCTGCGCGTCGGCACCCGCGCCCAGCGCGGCCAGCCTGCGACCGTGAAGGTCGGCCTGACGGGCGAGGAAGGCTTCCCGCACGAAGGCAAGCTCGAATTCGTCGACAACCAGCTCGATCCCCGCACCGGCAGCGTGCGCATGCGCGCCACGCTGTCCAACGAGGACCGCGCGCTGGCGCCCGGCCTGTTCGCGCGTGTCCAGGTGGGCAACGGCGTGCCGAAGCAGGCCGTCGTCATCAACGACCGTGCCGTCGGCACCGACCAGAGCCGCAAGTACGTGGTCGTCGTGGGCGCCGACAGCAAGGCCGAATACCGGCAGGTCCAGCTCGGCCCCGTCGTCGACGGCATGCGCGTGGTGCGCACCGGCCTGAAGCCCGGCGAGAAGATCGTCGTCAACGGCCTGCAACGCGTGCGCCCCGGCGCGCCGGTCACGGCGCAGATCGTGCCGATGGACGCGGATGCCACCGCCGCCGCCGTGGCGAGGGCGAAGGGCGAGCAGGTCGCCATGAACACTGCCGCGGACGTGGCGAACAAGGAGTAAGAACATGAACTTCTCCCGCTTCTTCGTCGACAAGCCGATCTTCGCGGTGGTGCTGTCGGTGATCGTCTTCGTCGGCGGCCTGATCTCGATCTTCAACCTGCCGGTGTCCGAGTACCCGGACGTGGTGCCGCCCTCGGTGGTGGTGCGCGCCCAGTACCCGGGCGCGAACCCGAAGGTGATCGCCGAGACCGTGGCCGCGCCGCTGGAAGAGCAGATCAACGGCATCGAGGACATGCTCTACATGAGCTCCCAGAACACCTCGGACGGCGCCCTGATGCTGACCCTGACCTTCGCGATTGGCACCGACATCGACCGCGCCGAGAGCCAGGTGCAGAACCGCGTGCAGCGCGCGCTGCCGCGCCTGCCCGAGGAGGTGCGCCAGATCGGCGTCACCTCCACCAAGAGCTCGCCCAACCTGACCATGGTGGTGCACCTGAACTCGCCGGACGGCCGCTACGACGACCTCTACCTGCGCAACTACGCGGTGCTGAACATCAAGGACCAGCTGGCGCGCCTGAACGGCATGGGCGACGTCCAGCTGTTCGGCTCGGGCGACTACGCGATGCGCGTCTGGCTCGATCCGCAGAAGGTCGCGGCGCGCAACCTGACCGCGGGCGACGTGGTGGCAAGCATCCGCGAACAGAACGTGCAGGTCGCGGCCGGCGTGGTCGGCCAGGGGCCGACGGAAGGCGCGCAGTTCCAGCTGACCGTCAACACCCAGGGCCGCCTGTCGAGCGTCGAGGAGTTCGGCGACATCGTGGTCAAGGCGGGCGAGGACGGCGCCGTCACGCGCCTGAAGGATGTGGCGCGCCTGGAGATGGGCTCCAGCTCCTACGCGCTGCGCTCGCTGCTGAACAACAAGTCGGCGGTCGCGATTCCGATCTTCGAAGCGCCCAACGCGAATGCGCTGCAGTTGTCGAGCGACGTGCGCGCCAAGATGGAGGAGCTGTCGAAAGACTTCCCGGAAGGCGTCGAGTACAGCATCGTCTACGATCCGACCCAGTTCGTGCGCCAGTCGATCGACTCCGTCATCCAGACCCTGCTGGAAGCCGTGGTGCTGGTGGCGCTGGTCGTGATCGTGTTCCTGCAGACCTGGCGCGCCTCGATCATCCCGCTGCTGGCGGTGCCGGTGTCGGTGGTGGGCACCTTCGCCGTGATGCTGATGTTCGGCTTCTCGATCAATACCCTGTCGCTGTTCGGACTGGTGCTGGCGATCGGCATCGTGGTCGACGACGCCATCGTGGTGGTGGAAAACGTCGAGCGCAACATCGCCAATGGCCTGTCGCCGCATGACGCGACCATCCAGGCCATGAAGGAAGTGTCGGGCCCGATCATCGCGATCGCCCTGGTGCTGTGCGCCGTGTTCGTGCCGATCGCCTTCGTCGCCGGCCTCACCGGCCAGTTCTACCGCCAGTTCGCCCTGACCATCGCGATCTCGACCGTGATCTCGGCCTTCGTTTCCCTGACGCTGGCGCCGGCGCTGTCCGCCGCGCTGTTGAAGAGCCACGATGCGCCGAAGGATGCGCTGACGCGCTGGATGGACCGGATCTTCGGCCGCTTCTTTGCCGCCTTCAACCGCTTCTTCGGCCGTGCCTCGCACAGCTACGAGGGCGGCGTGAAGACGGTCCTGCGCCGCAAGACCGCGAGCCTGGGCGTGTACCTGGTGCTGGGCGTGGCCGCGCTGTTCATGTTCAAGGTGGTGCCGCCGGGCTTCGTGCCGGCCCAGGACAAGGGTTACCTGATCGGCTTCGCCCAGCTGCCGGACGCCGCTTCGCTCGACCGCACCGACGCCGTGATCCGCCGCATGTCGACCATCGCCAAGGAGATTCCGGGCGTGGAGTCGTCGATCGCCTTCCCGGGCCTGTCGATCAACGGGTTCACCAATGCGCCGAACGCCGGCATCGTGTTCGTCGGTCTCAAGCCGACCAGCGAGCGCAAGGGCAAGGCGCTGTCGGCCGACGCCATCGCCGCCGAGATCAACAAACGCATGGGCGCAGTGGAGGATGCCTTCGTGATGGTGCTGCCGCCGCCCCCGGTGAACGGCCTGGGCACCACCGGCGGCTTCAAGCTGATGCTGGAAGACCGCGGCAACCTCGGCTACGACGAACTCTATCAAGCCACGCAGGCGCTGCAGGCCAAGGCCTGGGCGACCCCGCAGCTGGCCGGCGTGTTCTCGAGCTACCAGATCAACGTGCCGCAGCTGTTCGCGGACGTCGACCGCGTGAAGGCCAAGCAGCTCGGCGTGCCGCTGTCCACCATCTACCAGACCCTGCAGGTGAACCTCGGCTCGCTGTACGTGAACGACTTCAACCGGTTCGGGCGCACCTACCAGGTGCGGGTGCAGGCCGACGCGCCGTTCCGCTCGCAGCCGGAGCAGATCGCCCAGCTCAAGGTCCGCAACGACAAGGGCGAAATGATCCCGCTGTCGTCGCTGATGCGGGTGAAGGACAGCTATGGCCCGGACCGTGTCCAGCGCTACAACAACTACGTGGCGGCCGACATGAACGGCGGCCCGGCGCCGGGCGTGTCGTCCGGCCAGGCCCAGGCCATCATGGCGCAGCTGGCGGAGGAAACGCTGCCGAAGGGGATCGCCTACGAATGGACCGACCTGACCTACCAGGAGATCCTGTCCGGTAACACCATGGTCTACGTGTTCCCGCTGTGCGTGCTGCTGGTGTTCCTGGTGCTGGCCGCCCAGTATGAAAGCTGGACCCTGCCGCTGGCGGTGATCCTGATCGTGCCGATGTCGATCCTGTGCGCCCTGGTCGGCGTCAAGCTCTCGGGTGGCGACAACGACATCTTCACCCAGATCGCCCTGTTCGTGCTGGTCGGCCTGGCCTCGAAGAACGCGATCCTGATCGTGGAGTTCGCCCGCGAACTGGAAGACCATGGCCGCAGCGTGTTCGAGGCCGCGCTGGAAGCCTGCCGCCTGCGCCTGCGTCCGATCCTGATGACGTCGATCGCCTTCATCATGGGCGTGGTGCCGCTGGTGTTCTCGACCGGCGCCGGCGCCGAGATGCGCCATGCCATGGGCGTGGCGGTGTTTGCCGGCATGCTGGGCGTGACCTTCTTCGGCCTGTTCCTGACGCCGCTGTTCTACGTGCTGCTGCGCACGCTGGGCAAGCGATTCGAGAAGACATCCCCGGCCACGGCGCCTGCCGCCCCGAGCCTGGAAGGAGTGCATTGAGATGAACAACATGATCGCGAAGGGCGTGGCACCCTTGCTGGCAGCATTGTTGCTGACCGCCTGCGCCACCCCCGAATTCAGGCAGCCGGCGGTGGAGACGCCGACCGCGTTCCGCGAGTCGCAGGCCTACGTCGCGGAGGGCGCCGACGGCGCCCGCTGGAAGCCGGCCCAGCCGGCCGAGGCGCAGCCGCGCGGCCAGTGGTGGCTC
>DAMCRY010000353.1:0-4271 GCA_032115075.1 Massilia sp. | reverse complement strand
GGCCCGACCGGCGCTGCAGCAAGTCGCCGCACCGAGCGCCAACCTGGGCGACCGTCCGGAAGAGCGCGTGCCGATGAGCCGCCTGCGCGCCCGTATCGCCGAGCGCCTGCTGCAGTCGCAGCAGACCAACGCCATCCTGACCACCTTCAACGAGGTGAACATGGCGCCGGTCATGGAACTGCGCAACAAGTACAAAGACAAGTTCGAGAAGGAACACGGCGTCAAGCTGGGCTTCATGTCCTTCTTCGTCAAGGCCGCCGTCGCCGCCCTGAAGAAGTACCCGATCCTGAACGCTTCGGTCGACGGTAACGACATCGTCTACCACGGCTACTTCGACATCGGTATCGCCGTCGGTTCGCCGCGCGGCCTGGTGGTGCCGATCCTGCGCAACGCCGACCAGCTGTCGATCGCCGAGATCGAGAAGAAGATCGGCGAATTCGGCCAGAAAGCCAAGGACGGCAAGCTGACCCTGGAAGACCTGAACGGCGGTACCTTCTCGATCTCGAACGGCGGCGTGTTCGGCTCGATGCTGTCGACCCCGATCATCAACCCGCCGCAGTCGGCGATCCTGGGCGTGCACGCGACCAAGGACCGCGCCGTGGTCGAGAACGGCCAGATCGTGATCCGCCCGATGAACTACCTGGCGATGTCCTACGACCACCGCATCATCGACGGCCGCGAAGCCGTGCTGGGCCTGGTGGCGATGAAGGACGCGCTGGAAGATCCGGCCCGCCTGCTGCTCGACCTGTAATCGCGTGATCCACACCGCAGGCGCGCTGCCTGGCGCGCCGTGCCAGCAAGTTTGAAGGAGTAAGGCATGAACCTGTCGGACGAAATCAAGCGGCTGCACGAGCTGCACCAGGCCGGCGCGCTGAGCGATGCCGAATTCGAACAGGCCAAGGCCCGGGTGCTGTCCGCGGCCCCGGCCGACGGCCCGAGGGTGAACCTGAACAAGGGCGGCGACGGCACGCTGAGCGGCGAGCTCGGTTCGCTGCGCCGTTCGCGCAGCGACCGCTGGCTCGGCGGCGTGTGCGGCGGGCTGGCGGTGGCCTCGGGCGTCGATTCCTGGATCTGGCGCCTGGTGTTCGCCGCGTTCACCCTGACCTTCGGGTTCGGCGTCGCGATTTACCTGCTGTTGTGGATTTTTGTTCCCGAAGAATAAACACGTTCGGTCCAGGGTAGGGCTTTAGCACCGCCAGCCTCAAGGCCGTCATTCCGGCGAAGGCCGGAATCCAAGTTTTGATGAGCAGCCACTGGCGTGACGCGCTAGCGCTGCGCTACGAAACTGGATCCCGGCCTGCGCCGGGACGACGGCCCATCAGCTAGTGGTGGATGGAGAACCATCGGCCTGCATGCGGACCGATCCAAAAGGAAAAAACATGAGTGACAAACAATTTGACGTCGTCGTGATCGGCGGCGGCCCCGGCGGCTACATCGCCGCCATCCGTGCAGCGCAGCTGGGCTTCAAGACCGCCTGCATCGACGAGTGGAGCAACGCGGCCGGCAAGCCGGCCCCGGGCGGCACCTGCACCAACGTCGGCTGCATCCCGTCGAAAGCCCTGCTGCAGTCGTCGGAACACTTCGAGCACGCCGGCCACGCCTTTGCCGACCACGGCATCAAGGTCGGCGGCCTGGAACTCGACCTGCCGACCATGCTCAAGCGCAAGGACACCATCGTCAAGCAGAACAACGACGGCATCCTGTTCCTGTTCAAGAAGAACAAGGTCACCTTCTTCCATGGCCGCGGCGCCTTCGCCGGCAAGGCCGAGGGCGACGCGGGCTACACCATCAACGTCAGCGGCCCGACGGTCGACACCCTGACGGCCAAGAACGTCATCGTGGCGACCGGTTCGAACGCGCGCCAGCTGCCGGGCGCGGAATTCGACGAGAAGATCATCCTGTCGAACGCCGGCGCACTGGCGATCGATGCGGTTCCGTCGAAGCTGGGCGTGATCGGCGCCGGCGTCATCGGCCTGGAAATGGGCTCGGTGTGGCGCCGCGTCGGCGCCGACGTCACCGTGCTGGAAGGCCTGCCGACCTTCCTGGGCGCGGTCGACGAGCAGATCGCCAAGGAAGCGCACAAGCTGTTCACCAAGCAGGGTCTGAAGATCAACCTGGGCTGCAAGATCGGCACCATCACCAAGGGCGCGAACGACGTCACCGTCGAGTACGTCGACTCGACCGGCGCCGAGCAGAAGGCCACCTTCGACCGCCTGATCATCTCGATCGGCCGCGTGCCGAACACCAACGGCCTCGGCATCGAGACCGTCGGCCTGCAGCTGGACGAGCGCGGCTTCGTGGTCGTGGACGACGAGTGCCGCACCAGCCTGCCGGGCGTGTGGGCGGTGGGCGACGTCGTGCGCGGCCCGATGCTGGCGCACAAGGCGGAAGAAGAGGGCGTCGCGGTCGCCGAGCGCATCGCCGGCCAGCACGGCCACGTCAACTTCAACACCATCCCCTGGGTCATCTACACCTCGCCGGAAATCGCCTGGGTCGGCAAGACCGAGCAGCAGCTCAAGGCCGAAGGCGTGGCGTATAAAGCCGGCACCTTCCCGTTCATGGCCAACGGCCGTGCGCGCGCGCTGGGCGATACCTCGGGCATGGTGAAGTTCCTGGCCGACGCCGCCACCGACGAAATCCTGGGCGTGCACATCGTCGGCCCGGTCGCCTCCGAGCTGATCTCGGAAGCCGTGGTCGCGATGGAGTTCAAGGCCTCGTCGGAAGACATCGCCCGCATCTGCCACGCGCACCCGTCGCTGTCGGAAGCCGTCAAGGAAGCCGCGCTGGCGGTGGACAAGCGTTCGCTGAACTTCTAAGCAACAGAAGCACACCTGCGTCTTCGTAGGGTGGGCGGCTCTGCCGTCCACGCGTTCAGATCACGTGTCATGGCCCGCTCCGTGGCTTTCATGCGCTGCTTGAACGCGTGGGCGGGAGACCCGCCCACCCTACGTTAACAGCGTCACCGCACGCGACGCCATACCCGTCCCGTGCCACGTAAGATCATCATCATGAACGTCCAAGAGTATTACCAGCACGCGCTGACCGAGCGCGGCTTCAAGTCCGACCCGGCGCAGGCCGCCGCGGTGGACCGCCTGCAGCAGGCGTACGACGACTGGGTCCAGTACAAGGCCCAGCGGTCGTCCGCTTTCAAGCGTCTCATCAACCGTCCCGACGTGCCGAAGGGCGTGTACATGTGGGGCGGGGTGGGGCGCGGCAAGTCCTTCCTGATGGACTCCTTCTATTCGGTGGTGCCGGTGGTGCGCAAGACGCGCCTGCACTTCCACGAATTCATGCGCGCCGTGCACGGCCAGCTCGACGAGCTGAAGGGCGTGGCCGATCCGCTCGACGAAGTCGCCAAGCGCATCGCGAAAAAATACCGACTGATCTGCTTCGACGAGTTCCACGTCTCCGACATCGCCGACGCGATGATCCTGTATAACCTGCTCAAGGCCCTGTTCGACAACGGCGTCTCCTTCGTGATGACCTCGAACTACGAGCCGTCCACCCTGTACCCGGACGGGCTGCACCGCGACCGCATGCTGCCCACCATCGCGCTGCTGCAGGACAAGCTCGACATCCTCAACGTCGACGCCGGCAACGACTACCGCAAGCGCGCGCTCGAGCAGGTGCAGGCCTACTACATGCCCCTCAATGCGGCCTCGGACCACGCCTTGCGCGAAGCCTACGCCAAGGTGGCCGACACGGCCGACGAAAGTCCGATCGTCCACATCGAGAACCGCGAGATCCGCGCCCTGCGCAAGGCCGGCGGGGTGATCTGGTTCGACTTCGCGACCCTGTGCGGCGGCCCGCGCTCGCAGAACGACTACCTCGAGCTGGCCTCGCGCTTCCATACCGTGATCCTGTCCGGCATTCCCGCCATGTCGGCCGGCCAGTCGTCGGAGGCGCGCCGCTTCACCTGGCTGATCGACGTGTTCTACGACCACAAGGTCAAGCTGATCATGTCCGCGGCGGTCGAGCCGGAGGAGCTCTACACCAAGGGTATGCTGGCGAACGAATTCCACCGCACGGTCTCGCGTATCATTGAGATGCAGTCGCGCGAATACATGCTGTCCGAGCGCCGCGGCGCCGCCGACGCCATCGCCTGAACCGAAAGGAAACCATGACGATTCTTCCAGCAATGCGGGTCCTGTCCGCCGCGGCCCTCGCGGCAAGCCTGGCCGCCTGCGCGACGCCGGAGCCGGGCCCGGTCCTGGAGTCGGTCGATCCGACCACCTCGGTGGAGCAGGCCGACGCGCGCCTGGCCGCCGTGG
>DAMCRY010000352.1:0-4279 GCA_032115075.1 Massilia sp. | reverse complement strand
TCGAGGGCGCGCCGGGCCTTGGCGCGCAGGGCATTGGCGCACTGCGGCGCGCCCGTATCGTCCGCCGGGTGGGCCTGTGGATCGGCGGCCGGTTCCAGCACCAGCTGGGCGAACACCAGCCCGGCGTGCACGCTGCCGTCGTCATAGGCGCGCTCGTACCAGGGCGCGAGCGCGGCAGGGTTGGCCTGCGCCAGCTCCAATGGAATGTGGTCGCCGATCAGTTGCCAGGCCTGCGGGCAGTCCTGGCGCGCGGCCCGTTCGAGCCAGTGCAGGGCGGTAGGCAGGCTCTGCGGCAGGCCGGCGCTGCCGAACAGGTAGAGCTTGCCCAGCTCGAGCTGGGCAGCGACCTGCCCGGCGCGGGCGTTGCGGATGATCGCCAGTTCTTCGCGGTTAGCCATCGTTGCTTGTCATGGGGTGGGTGTCCAGCGCGCGGCGGTGATGCCGGGCGGGGCGGGCGATGCCCGTACATACTCCGCCCAAAAGTTGCCAATATACAAGAAATCGCCATTTGCCGCCGACGCGCACGCAATGTGACGCAGAGTCTAAGCCGCGCCCGTCGCCGTGCCACTGTTATCCCGGGCTTCCTTGAGGTTGCGCAAACGATTCGTCTGCCGAACTGGGCTGTAGAGCGTAAGAATTTGTTACATCTTTTTGACACGCGTTTCAAAAATACAACAGCACAATTGGATTTATTGGCTTTCGACCAACCCACCCCGTCATAATTGACAAAACCGACAATCTTGACGACTCAAGCATTTAAGGTGCAGCTTATCCGGGCATTCAGCACACGAGCCTCAATGCCATGGATAAGCGAATCACTTAAGAAAAGGAATACGAATAATGAAACGATCCCTCATGGCCGTCGCACTGCTGGGCGCATTCGCCGGCGTGGCGCATGCACAGACCTCGGTCCAGATCTACGGCACCATCGACGCAGGCCTGATCAAGCGCAGCGGCGAGAGCCTGAACATCGGCAAGCGCGCATCGAACACCCTGGGCTTCAAGGGCACCGAAGATCTGGGCAACGGCCTCAAGGCACTGTTCCAACTGGAAATGCGTTACGAGCCGGACACCGGCACCAATGAAGTCGGCGGCAACGGCACCCAGCGTCCGCTGTTCCAGGGCCAGAGCCGCGTCGGCCTGCAGGGCGACTTCGGTATGGTCCGCATCGGCCGCGGCCTGACCCCGTTCCACGAGACCGTGGGCGCCTTCGAGCCGTTCCACGCTTCGCCGAGCCCGGCCGGCTTCTGGACCGACATCGCCGTCGCAGGCTACACCTCGCAGCCGCTGGACACCGCCGGCTACTCGAGCAACCGCTTCTCGAACGCCGTCTGGTACAACTCGCCGGTGCAGAGCGGCTTCCAGCTGAACGCAGCGGTCGCCACCAAGGAAGGCGGCGGCGCAGCAGCGATCGTCGGCCGCGGCACCGCAGCCAACCCGCAATACCCGGCAGGCGCCGAAGCATCGGCCAACCCGTTCTCGATCACCGGCACCTACAACAACGGTCCGGCAGCCTTCATGGCCGGCTACGAGCGTAACGCCATCGAGTCGAAGGTCTGGTCGATCGGCGCGTCGTTCGCCGCCACCCCGGAACTGAAGCTGATGGGCCTGTACACCAAGCAGGACCAGGAAAACAACCGCTTCGTCAACGCCAACACCAAGGCATGGGTGCTGGGCGCGAACTACACCATGGGTCCGGGCAAGTTCCTGGCCGGCTATGGCCAGAAGGACGTCGACGGCCTGGACAAGGTCAAGCAACTGTCGCTGGGCTACGAGTACAGCCTGTCGAAGCGCACCTACCTGTACGTGGACGCATCGCGCAAGAAGGGCATCAACGCCCTGCAGTCGACCGTCAACCACTACGACGTGGGCGTGAACCACTCGTTCTAAGCTGACGTCAGCCGGACACGCGGGCCTCCGGGCCCGCCGGTCGCAGGGGCGGACATGGGCAACCATGTCCGCCCCTGTTGTTTTATCGGCGGTCGGCGTGGCCGCCCTACTTCCTGTTTCACCCTGTTTTTGTAGTTTTTAAGCAACGGGCATCGGCGCCTCGGCATCGCGCACGCATAGAGTCTGTACAGTGCGTAGAAGCAATGGCATATTTGCATGACGAGTTAACAAACGCTCGTTCGCAAAATAACATGGAGACGCAATGAAGAAGAGTATCCTGGCCGCGCTGCTCGGCACCTGTTTCGCAACCTCGGCCTTCGCGCAGACCAGCGTGCAAATCTACGGTATCGCCGACGCCGGCGTCATGTGGCAGAAGGGCGGCCCGACCAAGATCTACAGCGGCGGCGCCGACGGCTCCCGTATCGGCTTCAAGGGCACCGAGGACCTCGGCAACGGCTACAAGGCCATCTTCAACCTGGAAGCGCGCGTCGAGCTCGACACCGGCACCCAGCAGCCGACCCTGATGAACGACAACCCGGGCACCTACCTGCTGCGCGGCATGAACGGCATCCCGCAGGCGATCCTCGATCGCCTGCAGGCCACGATCCAGCCGCCGGGCGGCCCGGCCGTCAACCAGGAACGCGCGCTGTTCGACCGTACCGCGATGGTCGGCCTGATCACCCCGGTCGGCGCCGTCATGCTGGGCCGCATGTACACCCCGGGCTACGAAGTCTTCAACAAGGCCGACACCTTCGAGTCGGGCACCGGCGGCACCTGGGGCCACGTCACCGGCGGCACCGCCGGCTTCACCGCGCTCGGCGCCGACATCCGCTCGCAGGAGGCGATCCAGTACCGTATCGCCCTGCCGAACGGCCTGGGCGGTTCGGTCATGTACGGTCCGAAGGGTTCGGGCTACCTGGGCCGCTACAACAAGTTCCGCGCCGGCGCCATCACGTACACCGCGAACGGCTTCGACGTCGGTATCGGCTACAACCACGGCTACGACCAGCAGAACCGTCCGAGCCTGCGCACCACCACCGTGGGCGGCTCCTACACGCTGAACGACACCTGGAAGTTCTTCGCCGGCTTCCACAGCCAGCGCAACAGCAACTCGGTGCTGATGGCCGACTACACCGCCGGCTGGAACCAGGCCGTGGTCCCGGTCCTGACGCAACAGGGCATCCCGGCGGCCAACCAGAATGCGCTGCGCACCATCTTCCTGAACGCGCTGAGCAGGAACACCCAGCAGGACGCCAACAGCTACCAGGTCGGCGCCCACTACAAGGTCGGCAGCGGCCGCATCATGGCCCAGTATGCGCACCAGAACGACCGTACCGAGACCAACAGCGACGCCAACCTGTACGCGCTGGGCTACGACCACTTCCTGTCGAAGCGCACCGACGTGTACACCGTCGTGTCCTTCATCAAGAACGACGGCCTGGCCCAGTACGCGCCTGGCACCTCGGGCAACCCGGGCGGCTTCACCAAGGCGCCGGGCGAAGACGGCCGCGCGCTGCAGATCGGCATCCGCCACCGCTTCTGATCGCCCCGCGTTCTCCGCGAAAACGCCCTTCGGGGCGTTTTTTCGTTGTCCGCTTGTTTCCCGATGCATTGCTGCCGTCGGGTAAAATGACAAATGCATGTCCTTTCACTTCGCTTTCGGCAGATCCATTCATGACCACTGATGTACTCGACGCCAATGCCGTCGCCCAATACCTGATCGACCACCCGCAGTTCTTCGAAGAGCACGCCGGCCTGCTGGGCGAAGTCAGGCTGTCGAGCCCGCTGACCGGCCGCGCCGTGTCGCTGCAGGAGCGCCAGATGGAAGTCATGCGCGACAAGTACCGCGTGCTCGAGCTGCGCCTGGCCGACCTGACCCGCCGCGCCGAGGAAAACCACGCGATCGCCAACCGCTTCCACGCCTGGAACCAGGCCCTGCTCGCTTCGAAAGGCGGCGCCGCCATGGCGCGCGACCTGGTCGATGCGCTGCGCACCGAATTCATGGTCCCGCAAGTCACGCTGCGCCTGTGGAACCTGGCCCCCGAGCACGCCGGCGCCTGGTTCACCGAGGGCGTCTCGAGCGACGCGCGCCTGTTCGCGTCCAGCCTGCGCGCACCCTACTGCGGCCTGAACAACGATTTCGAAGCGGTGCGCTGGCTCGACGACCCGGCCGCGGTGCGCTCGACCGTGCTGATGCCGCTCGTCGCCGACGGCAAGACCTTCGGCCTGCTGGTGCTGGGCGCCCCGAACGACGACCGCTTCACCTCGACCATGGCGACCGACTTCCTGGTCCACATCGCCGCCACCGCCAGCACCGCGCTGGCGCCGCTGCGCGCCTGACGATGTCCGCGGGGCAGCGCCGGGACGACTGGCCGGCACGCTACCTCGG
>DAMCRY010000351.1:0-4291 GCA_032115075.1 Massilia sp. | reverse complement strand
ATCGGTGGCGTGCAGCACGGCGCTCGAGCCGCCCGCCGTGATCCAGGCGAACCAGTCGACGCCGCGCAGGCGGACCGCGCCGGCGTTCGCCGCCTGCAGGTGCGCGCGCAGCAGCATCACCTTGTCCGCGACCTCGGCCGCGCGCGACAGCGGGGCTCCAGGCTGCGCTGCCGTCATGCGCTTTCCTCCAGGCTCACCTCGACCTGCTGCAGCTCGTAGGCGGTGGTCTCGGGCAGCACGTCCATCGCGAACATGCCGGCTGCGAGCTCGGTGCCGGCGAGGTACTTGAGGCGGTCCTTGGTGCGGTAGGGCGGATAGAACTGCGCATGCAGCTGGGTCTCCGGGTGCTCGGCGCCGTCGGTGGGCGCCTGATACCAGGCCATCAGGTAGGGGAAGGGCCGGTTCCACAGTCCCTCGAACTTGAGCAGCACGGTCTTGAGCGCGCGCGCCAGGCCCTCGCGCTGTGGCGGCGTGAGCGCGGCGAAGTCCTTGCAGGGCGCGGTCGGCATCACCCACACCTCGTAGGGGTAGCGGGCGCAGGCCGGCACGAAGGCGATCGCGTACTCGTCCTGGTACAGCACGCGCTTGCCGTCGGCGGCCTCGTCGCGCGCCATGTCGCACAGCAGGCTGGTGCCGTGCTGCAGGAAGTACTCGCGCTCCTGCGCCAGCTGGCGCGACGGCACCACGGGCACGAAGGGATACGAGTAGATCTGCCCGTGCGGATGGTGCAGGGTCACGCCCACTTCGGCGCCGCGGTTCTCGAACGGCAGCACGTAGTGGATGTTCGGATGCGCGCCGATGCGCGTGGTGCGGTCGCCCCACACCGACAGCAGCAGCTCGATGCGCGACAGCGGCAGCGCGGCCAGCGCGGAATTCGGGTCCTGCGTGAACACCACCACCTCGCAGTGGCCGTTGGCCGGCGCGGTCGGCACCGTCACCGAAGGCGGATCGTGCGACTCCAGCGCCAGCGAAGGAAAGCGGTTGTCGAACACCGCGATCTCGTAGTCGCCGGCCGGCATCTCGGTCGGGTGCTCGGGGTCGCTGATCGGCGCCAGCGGGTTGTACTGCGGCGGCGGCTGGTAGGTGCGGTTCTGGCGGAAGGCCGCGTAGGTCACCCACTCGCCGCGCAGCGGGTGCCAGCGCAGGTGCGGGTTGGCGTGCTGGGGATCGGGAAACGGGCTGGGCGCGGTGAGGCCGTCCGGAATCGGCTGGTTGCTGTAGAGGGTGATGTTGCGTCCGTCCGGCTTCTTGAGATCTTTGCTGTGCATGGCATCCAAAAAATGTCGGGCTAAAAGGTGCAGGGTGCGTATGAACGCGCGGAAGCACCGGTGCAACCGGCGTCCCCGCATTCTTGAAAAACGATCCTATCATGGTGTTTTCGCCACACTTTCCCTCTAGCATTGAGGGATTTTCCAAGGGTCAACGAGGCACGCACCGGCTATGGAAGCACCTTTCCGCTGTCGCCTTGTCCTTACTAGGGAAACAGCCCTTAAGCCGCAGTGCACAGGCAGCTTTTGTAGGTCAGCTCTTACATCATGATTAGAGTTTTTGCGAGATTTCGGCGCGCATTTGTCCTACAAGTCCTGCATGAGCAGCGCGGCATGGATGAGCACCAAAAACAAAGCCCCGGACACTGCCGGGGCTTTGCTGGACAGCGGGGAGCAGCAGCTTACTTCGCCAGCTCCACCAGCACCGCCGTGTACATCTGCAGGTTCAGCAGCAGCTGCTTCTCTGTGATAAACTCGTGTTCCGAGTGGCCGGTGTAGACCTTGCCCGGCATCGCCGGACCGAAGCTGACGGCGTTCGGGAACAGGCGCGAATTGGTGCCGCCGCCTACCGAGACCGGCTGCGGATCCTTCATGCCGGTGAAGTACGAGAACACGCCCATCAGGGTCGGCAGCTGCGGCGCGCTCTTCTGCACCCACGGATCGCTGATGCGCACCGCGACGTTCGCCAGCGGCAGCTGGCGGCTCTGCCACTGGGCCAGCGCGGCGTTGACCTCGTCGGTCAGCTGGGCGCCCGTCTTGCCCTGGGGGCGGCGCATGTTGATCGACACCTCGATACCATCGTCACGCTGCTTGATCACGGTCGGCGCGAAGGTCATCGGCCCCATGAAGCTGTCGCGGTAGGCGATGTTGCCGAACTTCTCGCCGTAGATGCCGGTGCCGACCATCTCGTTCAGGAAGTTCACCACGCCGCCGGCCGTCGTGTTGGCCCACGGGCGCACGGCCAGCGCGTCGGCCAGCATGCTGACCGCGTTGACGCCGTCTTCCGGCTTGGACGAGTGGGCCGACACGCCCTTGGCCTTGACGTTCAGGCTGCTGCCTTCCCAGGCGAAGGTGTACTGCATTCCCTGCTGCTTGCCGCCGCGCGCGCGGATCTGCTTTTCCAGCTCCGGGCTGGCGTTGGCGATGGTCGCGCTCGCGTCTTCCGGGATCTGGCTGCCGAAGAAGCCGCCGGCGAACGCCGCCACGTACGGCTCGTCCGCCGGCGGTTGTACGGCGCCGGCGTTCGGCACCGTCACCGCCACCGTGCCATAGCCCTTCTCGGCCGTCACCGCCGGGTATTCGGCGTCGAGCGTGATGTTCATCTGCGGCGGCTGGTGGGTCTTCAGGAATTCCACCAGCGGCTGCCAGTCCGACTCCTCGCCCATGTAGACATACAGCTCGATGCGCTTGGACAGCGACACCTTCTGGTCGCGAATCGCCTTCATCGCGTACAGCGCGGTGGCGATCGGGCCCTTGTCGTCCTCGGCGCCACGCGCCAGCAGCTTGCCCGGCTCGCTGCTGCGGTCCAGCACGAAGGGCGACTTCTTCCACTTGCCCGGGTCGACCGGCTGCACGTCGCCGTGGGTCACGACGCCCACCCGCTCGCTGCCCTCGCCCAGTCCGATGATCACGGTCCAGCCGTGGTCGGCGTAGTCCAGGCCCAGGCGCGCCGCTTCCTGCTTCAGCGCCTCCTTGAAGGCGATGTGGACCGGGTTCTTGTCGGACGGGACGGCCTTGTCGGCCACCGTGTTGTAGCTGACCAGCTTGGCCAGGGTGTCGACGATGTCCTTGCGGTAGGTCGTGACCGCGTGCTTGGCGGCCTTGATGGCGACCTCGCCGGGTGCGCCGCGGGTGGCGGCGGAAGGGGGGACAGATGCAGGGGCCGCCGATGCCTGCGCGGCCATGGCGGGGGCCGCGGTGCCGCCGGCGAAGGTAGCCAGCAGCAGGCTGGCAAGCAGTGTTGTTCGAATCATGGGTTGCCGTCTCCAGTTTGCAAAAGCGCAAGAAGTCTAGCACAGGAGTGTGCGCCCTTCCGGGCAGCCTTCGGGTTATCGTTAGCCCCCAACCGACGACCAATCCGGAGCTCCCGCCATGACCGACAGAAGTGTCCACCGGCTGCACCCCGCCATGCGCGACGACATCGGCGACCTGATCACGCAGCGGCCCCTGCCCGGCCCCCACCTCGAGCAGATCGATCCCTTCCTCTTCCTCAACCACCACGGCCCGCAGACCTACCCGCCGCACAACCGCGGCCTGCCCTTCGGGCCGCATCCGCACCGCGGCTTCGAGACCGTTACGTTCATCCTCGAAGGCGAGCTGGCGCACCGCGACAACGCCGGCCACGAAAGCATCATCGAAGCCGGCGGCGTGCAGTGGATGACGGCCGGACGCGGCATCGTGCATGCGGAGGTGTCGCCGCGCGCCTTCCTCGAACGCGGCGGGCCGGTCGAGATCCTGCAGCTGTGGGTGAACCTGCCTTCGCGCCTGAAGATGAGCGAGCCGGCCTACGTCGGCCTGCAGCGCGCCGACATCCCGGCGCTGCAACTGGACGAAGGCAGGGTGACGCTGGACCTGATCGCGGGCGAGTACGGGGGCAGCACGGGGCCGGTGCGCTCGCTTACCGGGGTGTTCATGAGCACGGTGCGGATGCGGCCCGGCGGCAGCATCCGCTTTGGCGGGATCGAGAGCCGCAACGTGTTCCTGTACGTGGTGCGCGGCGTGATCCAGGTGGGCAACCATGCGGACCTGGTCAGCCCGATGCACCTGGTCGAACTCGACGAGACCGGCGACGCGGTGGAGATCCGCGCCGACGAGGGCGCGAGCGGCGATGCGCTGCTCGTGTTCGGCCATGCGGACCCGATCGGCGAACCGGTGGTCGCGCATGGTCCCTTCGTGATGACGACCCGCGAGGAAATCGCGCAGGCGATCGCCGATTACCAGGCGGGGCGCTTCGGCGCGACGCTGGGCTAGCGCCGGTGCCGTACGCGAGACGTGCCGGCGCGGTCAGCCGCGCGGCCGTGCCA
>DAMCRY010000350.1:0-4316 GCA_032115075.1 Massilia sp. | reverse complement strand
GGCCGGTGCGACGGGTCGCGCATGGCCCGCAGCAGCGCCGGCGCGATCTTGCGGCCGAACCAGCGTTCCGGGTCGGGCCGGCGCGAGATCACCAGGCCGCCTGCGTCGGCGGTCGCCAGGACCGAGCCGAGCGGCAGGTTGATGTCGTTGACGTAGGTGTCGAGCCCGACCAGGTCCATGGCCGAGAACACCACCGCCACCACCTTGCCGGCGCGGTCGGTGACGGGGTAGGTGAGGTTGATGGTGTGCTTGCGGATCACGCGGCCGAAGACGTAGCCGCCGGCGATGAAGCGGCGCTCGGCGATCGCGCGCCGGAAGTGGCTGCGGTCGCCCAGGTTCACCGGGTGCAGCATCGGCACCGCGCTGCAGGTCACCTCGCCGTCGAGGCGGATCAGGCCGAAATTCGCGTAGCCTTCGTTGCGGTCCAGGACGTCGGCCAGCAGGGCATTGCAGCGCGCGGTCGGGCCCATCAGGTCGGGCACGCTGACCAGGTCGACCAGGATCTGGCGCGCGCGCTCGATCGATTGCGCTTCGTTGGCGGCCGCCAGGCCGGTCAGGCGCTGCAGGTTTTCCTCGGAAGCGCGGATCGCGGCTTCGCGCTCGCGGATGCCGCCCAGCACCGTCATGACGGCGATCGGAGTGATCGCCAGGGCGACCAGCAGCATCAGGCGGCTGCGCAGGCCGTTCAGGCGCAGGCGCGAAAGCAATGGGTTCATCGAATCTCAGCGGGTGTGTCGCGGTTGCCGGGGGAACCGTGACGGAGTAAACGTTTCTCTATTGTACTAAAACGGGGGCGCGCCGTATTGGCGACACCGCCGATTGCTTGACACTTAAACTATCTGCCCATGTAATATAGGGCAATACCATCGAGGGAGCGGCAATGAACATCGTGTGCGTGGGCGGCGGCCCGGCCGGACTGTACTTCGGACTGCTGGCCAGGAAGCGCCATCCCGGCCACACGGTCACCGTCGTCGAGCGCAACCGGCCCACCGACACCTTCGGCTGGGGCGTGGTGTTCTCCGACCAGACCCTGGGCCACCTGGCCGAGGCCGACGAGGAGAGCGCGCGCGCCATCCTGCAGTCCTTCAACCACTGGGACGACATCGACGTGCACTTCAAGGGCCGCACGGTGCGCTCCGGCGGCCACGGTTTCTGCGGCATCGGGCGCAAGCGCCTGCTCAACCTGCTGCAGGAGCGCTGCGCGCGGCTCGGCGTGCGGCTGGAATTCGATACCGAGGTGGGCGACGAGGCCGAACTGGCGCGCCGCTACGGGGCCGACCTGGTGGTCGCCTGCGACGGCGTGAACAGCGCGATCCGCGGCCGCCACGCCGAGGTATTCCAGCCCGAGGTCGAGCGCCGCCACTGCCGCTTCGTCTGGCTCGGCACCCGCAAGCTGTTCGACGCCTTCACCTTCGCCTTCGAGGAGACCGAGCACGGCTGGTTCCAGGCCCATGCCTACCGCTACGACGGCGACACCTCGACCTTCATCGTCGAGACCACGGAGGAAACCTGGCAGGCCGCCGGCCTGGAAGCGATGGACCAGGCGCAGGCGCTGGCCTTCTGCGAGCGCCTGTTCGCGCGCCACCTCGACGGCCAGCCGCTGATGGCGAACGCCGCGCACCTGCGCGGCTCGGGCATGTGGATCCGTTTCCCGCGCATCGCCTGCCGCCGGTGGGTGCACTGGGAACGCATCGACGGGCACCCCGACGGCCGCCGCGTGCCGGTGGTATTGATGGGCGACGCCGCGCACACGGCCCACTTCTCGATCGGTTCGGGCACCAAGCTGGCGCTGGAAGACGCGATCGAGCTGGCGCGCTGCCTGGACGCGCCGGGCCGGTCGCTGGAAGAGGCGCTCGCCGCCTACGAGGCGGCGCGCCGGGTCGAGGTGCTCAAGCTGCAGAGCGCGGCGCGCAACTCGATGGAATGGTTCGAGAACGTGGCCCGCTACGGCGCCATGGAGGCCGAGCAATTCGCCTACTCGCTGCTGACGCGCAGCCAGCGCCTCTCGCACGAGAACCTGCGGCTGCGCGACCCCGGCTACATCGCCGGCTACGAACGCTGGTTCGCGCGGCAGGCCGCCGCGCAGGCGGGCACTCCGGCGCCCGTCGTGCCGACCCCGCCCATGTTCACGCCCTACAGGGTGCGTGGCGTGCTGCTGAAGAACCGCGTGATCGTCTCGCCGATGGCCCAGTACTCGGCCGTGGACGGCGCCGTGGGCGACTTCCACCTGGCCCACCTGGGCGCGCGCGCGCTCGGCGGGGCGGCCCTGGTGATGGCGGAGATGACCTGCGTGTCGGCCGATGCGCGCATTACGCCGGGCTGCCCCGGCCTGTACGCGCCGGAGCACACGGCGGCCTGGCGGCGCATCGTCGACTTCGTCCATGCCAACAGCGACGCGAAGATCGGCGTGCAGCTCGGCCATGCCGGAGCCAAGGGCTCGACCCGGCCGATGTGGGACGGCATCGACCAGCCGCTCGACACCGGCAACTGGCCGCTCGTCTCCGCCTCGGCCCAGCAGTACCTGGCCGGGGTGTCGCAGGTGGCGCGCGAAGCCACGCACGAGGACCTGGCGCGCATCAAGGCCGACTTCGTGCGCGCCACCGAGGCGGCGGCGGAAGCCGGATTCGACTGGCTGGAGCTGCATTGCGCCCATGGCTACCTGCTGTCCAGCTTCATCTCGCCGCTGACCAACCGTCGCAGCGACGCCTACGGCGGCAGTCTCGGTAACCGCTGCCGCTATCCGCTCGAGGTATTCGCCGCGATCCGCGCCGTGTGGCCGGCCAACCTGCCGATCAGCGTGCGGGTCTCGGCCCACGACTGGGTCGAGGGCGGCATCACGCCCGACGACGCGGTGGCGGTCGCGCGCCTGTTCAATGCGGCGGGCGCCGACCTGATCGACTGTTCCTCGGGCCAGGTCAGCAAGGAAGAGAAGCCGGTGTACGGCCGCATGTTCCAGACCCCGTTCGCCGACCGCATCCGCAACGAGGCCGGCATCCCGACCATCGCGGTCGGTTCGATCTACGAGGCCGACCATGTGAACGGCATCGTCGCCGCCGGTCGCGCCGACCTGTGCGCCGTGGCCCGGCCGCACCTGGCCAATCCGGCCTGGACCTTGCTGGAAGCAGCCCGCATCGGCTACACGGGCGCGAGCTGGCCGCGCCAGTACCGCGCGGGCAAAAGCCAGCTCGAACGCAACCTCGAACGCGAACGCCAGCAGCAAGCCGCCGGCGCCGGCCTGTCGCCGCAGCAGCTGGCCGCGCGCCTGCTGGAAGGCTGAACCCTTTTACTCTTCAGGAGCCACGCATGCATTACCTTCCGGGCGAAGCGCACCGGCTGCCGGGCAGCCGCGCCAGCCTTGCCGCCTACCACGCCACCCATTTCCAGTACGCCGTGCAGGACCGGGTCGCGACCATCACCCTCGACCGTCCCGAACGCAAGAACCCGCTGACCTTCGCGTCCTATGCCGAGCTGCGCGACCTGTTCCGCGCGCTGGCGTATGCGGACGACGTCAAGGCGGTCGTGATCCATGGCGCGGGCGGGAACTTCTGTTCGGGCGGCGACGTGCACGAGATCATCGGGCCGCTGACGAAGCTCGACATGCCCGGCCTGCTCGCCTTTACCCGCATGACGGGCGACCTGGTCAAGGCGATGCGCGCCTGCCCGCAACCGATCGTGGCGAGCGTGGACGGCGTCTGCGCCGGCGCCGGCGCGATCCTGGCCCTGTCTTCGGACATCCGCTACGGCACCGCGCGCAGCAAGACCGCTTTCCTGTTCACCCGGGTGGGCCTGGCCGGCTGCGACATGGGTGCCTGCGCGCTGCTGCCGCGCGTGATCGGCCAGGGCCGGGCCGCCGAGCTGCTCTACACCGGCCGCGCCATGAAGGGCGAGGAGGCGGAGCGCTGGGGCTTCTTCAACCGCCTGTGCGAGCCGGAGAGCGTGCTGGCCGAGGCCCAGGCCTTCGCCGCCACGCTGGCGGGCGGCCCTACCTTCGCCCACGGCATGACCAAGAAGATGCTGCAGCAGGAATGGAACATGGGTGTCGACGAGGCCATCGAGGCCGAGGCCCAGGCCCAGGCGATCTGCATGGCCACCAACGACTTCCACCGCGCCTACCACGCCTTCGTGGCCAAGGAGCAGCCGCGTTTCGAGGGAGATTGAGATGCCCGATCGTGACTACCTCGACTGGCCTTTCTTCGAACCGCGCCACCGCGCGCTGGCGCTCGAACTCGACGCCTGGGCCGCCGAACACGTACATCCTGCGCACGGCGCCGACGTCGACGCCGCCTGCCGGGAACTGGTGGCGGGCCTGGGGCGCG
>DAMCRY010000349.1:0-4335 GCA_032115075.1 Massilia sp. | reverse complement strand
CGAGCGCACCGGCGCCGCTGGCCATCACCGGTCCCGCGTTCGGACTGCTCCAGCCAGGGGCCTGGGTGCGCCAGCAGCGCCAGGCCCGGCCGCTCGCCGCGCCGGCCAGTACGACATAGGACAGCGCCGTGAGCCGCGCCGGCAGGTAATTCAGGACGTCGTCGATGCGCGCCGCCGCGCGGCCGAACAGATTGAAACGCGCATTGCGGTAGCCCCACATGGCGTCGAGCGTGTTCGAGAGACGGAACAGCACCGCACCGCCGCCACCCGCCACCACGAACCAGAACAGGGTGCCGAACACGGCGTCGTTGCCGTTTTCCAGCAGCGACTCCGCGCCGGCCTTGGCCAGTTCGGGCTCCTGCGCTTCGTGCGTGTCGCGACTGACGATCCAGGAGGTCCGGGTGCGTGCCGTGGCCAGGTCGCCGGCACGCAGCGCTTCCACGATCGGCATGGTGTGGTCGTAGAGGCTGCGCAGTCCGATGCAGGCGTAGAGCAGCAGGGCGTGCAGCCAGGGGCCGGCGTACTGTGCCGCCAGCCAGGCGAGGGCGCTCGGAGGCAGGACGGCGATGGTCCAGGCCAGCAGTCCGCGCACGAAGCGCCCGTTGTGCCGATTCAGATAATGTTCGATGCGTCCCGCCAGGTTGCCGAAACCGACCAGCGGATGCCAGCGGCGCGGCTCGCCCAGCAGCAGGTCGAGCAGCACCCCTGCCAGCAGGAGGGCTGCCGTTTCCGGCAGCGACAGCCCGCTCAGCATGCAACCCCTTTCAGCATCAGCGGCAGCCCGGCCGCCACGAACACGACGCGCTCCGCGCGCGCCGCCACGTCCTGGTTCAGGCGTCCCGCCTCGTCGGCGAAGCAGCGCGACACCGCGCCCCAGGGCACGATGCCCATGCCGACCTCGTTCGAGACGAACACGATGTCCCCCGGCGCCTCGCCGTCGAGCAGCGCCAGCAGCGCCGCGCGCTCGGCGCCGAAGCGGTCAGGCAGCGTCACCGTCCCGACTTCGGGCCATTCGCGCCCGTCGCAGAACAGCAGGTTGCTGAGCCACAGTGTCAGGCAATCGACCAGCACGATGCGGCCGGGTGCGCAGTGCGCGCGCAGGGCGTCCGCCAGCGCCAGTTCTTCCTCGACCGTCCGCCAGCGGGCGGGACGCCGCTCGCGGTGATGGGCGATGCGCGCCGCCATCTCGGCGTCGCCTGCGCGCGAGGTGGCCAGGTAGACGACTTCCTTGCCCGACTCCCGGGCCAGCCGCTCCGCATGCGCGCTCTTGCCGGAGCGCGCGCCGCCCAGCACCAGCGTGACGCTCACGGCGCGCCCCCGCCGAACAGCGCGGCGACGGCCGGCGGATTCGAGGGGAAATAGGCGTGGAAGTAGGAGGCGTGCAGCGAACCGACCTCGTATACCGCCTCGCCTTCGCCGCCGGTGCTGGTCTTGACCGTGTGCGACTGCGCGGGCGTCTGCGTTTCCAGCCGCGAGTAGTGGAAGGTGTGGCCGCGCACCGGCCCCCTCGGGGTCGGCAATGCCTGCGCACCCAGGCCGGCCAGGCGCGGCTGCATGAACACTTCGCCCGGCAGCAGGCCGGCCATCGGCCAGCGTTGTCCGTCCTTGTCGCTCAGCCCGTCGGCCAGCGCCATCATGCCGCCGCACTCGGCCACGATCGGCGTGCCGCGCGCATGCGCCGCGCGAATCGATTCCTGCCAGCGGGCCGCCTGCGACAGCGTCTCGCCATGCAGTTCGGGATAGCCGCCGGGCAGGAACACGGCATCGGCATCCATCGGCACCGCTTCGTCAGCCAGTGGCGAGAAAAAGACCAGCCGTGCGCCCATGGCCTGCAGCAGGTCGAGGTTGGCGGGGTAGAGGAAGCAGAACGCGGGATCGCGCGCGATCGCGATGGTGCGGCCCTGCAGCAGGGGACCGACTGCTTCCCACTCGGGCGCCGACTGCGCCAGAATGGGCAGCGCCTGCCAGGCGGCTTCCTCGAAATGCAGCTCGTCCGCCAGCTTGTCGAGCAGGGCGTCCAGGCCGTCGACCTCGGCGGGCAGGACCAGGCCGAGGTGGCGCTCCGGCAGCGGAGTGTCCTGGCGCGGCAGCCAGCCGAGCAGTGGAATGTCGCGCAGGGAGGAGGCCGCCATCTTCGCGTGTCCTTCGCTGGCGATGCGGTTGGCCACCACGCCGGCCAGTTCCACCGGGCCGTAGTCGCGCAGCCCGCGCGCCACCGCCCCCAGCGTCTGCGCCATCGCCGAGGCGTCGATCACTGCCAGCACGGGAATGCCGAATTCGCGCGACAGGTCGGCCGCCGAGGGGGCGCCGTCGTACAGGCCCATCACGCCCTCGACCAGGATCGCGTCGGCCTCGCGGGCGGCATTGTGCAGGCGGCGCCGGCACTCTTCCACGCCGACCATCCACAGGTCGAGTGTGTGCACCGGCGCGCCGGAAGCGCGTTCGAGCAGCATCGGGTCGATGAAGTCCGGCCCGCATTTGAACACGCGCACGCGCTGCCCTTGGCGCAGCAGCTTGCGCGCCAGCGCGGCGGTAACGCTGGTCTTGCCCTGGCCCGATGCCATCGCCGCGACCAGCACGGCGCGCGCGCCGCTACCCCTGCTTTCCTCGGCCATTACCACTCCGTCCCGGCCTGGGCCGCAATGCCCGCCTTGAAGGCGTGCTTGACCACGTTCATCTCGGTGACCGTGTCGGCCATCGCCACCAGTTCGGGCGGCGCCGCGCGGCCGGTGACCACGACGTGCTGCATTACCGGGCGGTCGAGCAGGTCGGCGATCACCGTGTGCACGTCGAGGTATTTGTATTTCAGGGCGATGTTCAGTTCGTCCAGCACCACCATGCCGTAGGCGGGGTCGCGCAGGAAGGCGCGCGCCTGCTCCCATGCCTGCGCCGCCTTGGCGATGTCGCGCTCGCGGTCCTGGGTCTCCCAGGTATAGCCTTCGCCCATCGCATGGAAGCTGACCTCGTCCGGGAAGCGGCGCAGGAATTTCTCTTCGCCGGTGGACATGGCCCCCTTGATGAACTGGACCACGCCGACCTTCATGCCGTGGCCGAGCGCGCGCGTCACCATCCCGAAGGCGCTCGAGCTCTTGCCCTTGCCGTTGCCGGTATTGACGACGATGATGCCGATTTCCTTGTCGGCGGCGGCGATCTTGGCGTCGATGACGGCCTTCTTGCGCTCCATGCGCTGGCGGTGGCGCTCGTTCAGCGCCTGGACTTCTTCCGGTGTCATGTCGTTCATGCTGTAGTCTCGAGGGGAATGAAGATGCGGCGGCCGCCGTGTTCGAGCATCTCGATCGGGTGGCCGAGGTAGTCACCCAGCAGCGCCGGCCGCATGGTTTCCTCGACCGGGCCGGCCAGCCAGCGGCCGTCGCCCATGAGCAGCAGCGCGTGAGTGGAAATGCGGTAGGCGAGGTTCAGGTCGTGGCCGATCATGACCACGGTCTTGCCCTGTTCGCGGCACAACTTCGCCAGCAGTCCCATGACGCTGACCTGGTGCGCCAGGTCGAGGGCGTTGGCTGGCTCGTCCAGCAGCAGCAGCGAGGTGTCCTGCGCCAGCAGGGCGGCGATGGCCACGCGCTGGCGCTCGCCGCCGGACAGGGTGCGCACGTCGCGTCCGGCCAGTTCGGCCACTTCCATCGCGGCCAGGGCGGACACGGCGGCCTGATGGTCGTCGCTGCCTTCCCAGTAGCGGTTGGCGTGGTAGGGGTGGCGCGCCGACAGCACCGTCTCGATCACGCTGTACGAGAAGGCGTCGTGGCGAGATTGCGCCAGGAAGGCGCGCTCGCGCGCCAGCTCTTCGGGCGCCCACCCGTCCAGTGCGCGGCCGCCGACGTAGACGGCGCCGCCGTTTGGCGCGCGCAGGCCGGCCAGCGTGCGCATCAGCGTGCTCTTGCCGGCGCCGTTGCGGCCGATGATGCTCCAGCATTCGCCGGGACGGGCCGCCCAGTCGAGCTGGCGCAGCAGCGTGCGGCCGGCGACGTGAAGGTCGAGTGATTCGGTTCGGATCATCTCACCTCCGCAGACGATGCAGTTGATACAGGAACACCGGCGCGCCGATGATCCTGTATCAACTGCATCGTCTGCGGAGTATCGCACAACACCAGGAAGGCGCCGCCGGCCAGCGCCGCGGCCGGGATCAGGACCCGGTGGTCGGGCCCGAAGGCGAAGCGGCAGGCGTGCGGCACGATCAGCCCAACGAAGCCGACCGAGCCGGCGCTGGTGACGGCGCTGGCCGTCAATACGCCGGAAACGAGGAACAGGCCCTTGCGCAGGCTGCCGACGCGGATGCCGAGCGTGGCGGCCGCCTCCGCGTGCAGCGCGACCACGTTCATG
>DAMCRY010000348.1:0-4392 GCA_032115075.1 Massilia sp. | reverse complement strand
CTCCGCCGCACCGGCGGCGCCGGCCATCACGCTCGGCGGCCAGCTGCGCCAGGCCATGCGCGACCGCAGCTACCTGTGCCTGCACCTGGGCTTCTTCACCTGCGGCTTCCACATCGCCTTCCTCGTCACCCACCTGCCGCAGGAAGTGGCGCTGTGCGGCCTGTCGGCCGGCGTGTCGGCGACGGCGCTGGCGCTGATCGGCCTGTTCAACATCGCCGGCAGCCTGGCGGCCGGCGCGCTCGCCAACCGCTACCGCATGAAGTCGCTGCTCGCCATCATCTACGGCAGCCGCGCCGTGATCATCGTCGCTTACCTGCTGGCGCCGAAGAGCGCGCTGACCTTCTATCTCTTCGCCGGCATGCTCGGCTTCACCTGGCTGGCCACCGTGCCGCCGACGGCCGGCCTGGTCGGCAAGCTGTTCGGCATGCGCTACCTGGCGACCCTGTTCGGCCTGACCCTCCTGTCGCACCAGATCGGCGGCTTCTTCGGCGCCTGGCTGGGCGGCCTGTCCTTCGTGCGCTTCGGCGACTACACCTGGATGTGGTACGCCGACATCCTGCTGGCCGTGGCCGCCGCCCTGATCAACCTGCCGATCCGGGAACAGCCGGTCGCGCGTGCGGCCGCGCTGGCGGCGGCGAAGAGCTGACGATGGCGCGCGAAGCCTGGGCCTATCGCGACGTGGCGGTCGAGTCGTGCGTGGACCCGCGCAGCGGGCGGGTGCGCATCCGGCCGGTGTCCGGCCAGGCGTATGCGACCTCGCTGCGGGTGCAGTGCGCGCGCGCCCTGGCCGATCCGGAGCGCTATCCGGTCGGCACCCGTTTCCTCCTGTCGGCCAAGCTGACCGACCGCATGGGCGGCGAGCCCTTTCTGTATGCCTGGCATGGCGACCCGGTGGTCGTGATGACCAAGGCCGCGCTCAAGCGCTTCCTGGCCGAGCGCAAGCGCCTCCGGATCTAGAGGGGCCGCCCGCTCGCCAGGGAAATGCATGTTGCGCCGCCGCCGGCGCATGCCCCGCCTTCGGGGCATCGACCGGAGAGGAGGGCTGCGATAGACTGGCCGGACTCCTACTCGCGAGCGGCAGCCATGGATGAAGCGAACATGAAAGGTCGCCTGGGCTTCCTGCAGGCCGCCGAGGCCCTGAAGAACGTCCTCAGGAGCGGCCATACCTCGTCCGGCCGTCCCGAGAGCACGGCCGAGCACAGCTGGCGGCTGTGCCTCATGGCCCTGGTCTTCGAAGACCTGTTCGACGGTCTCGACATGAAAAAGGTCTTGTCGCTGTGCGTGGTCCACGACCTGGCCGAGGCGGTCGTCGGCGACGTCCCGGCGGTACTTCAGCAGGCGGACGACGGCAAGGAAGCGGCCGAGCGCCACGGCTTGCGGACACTCGTGCGAGACCTCGACCCGGCGCTGGCGCGGGGCTTCGCGGCCTTGTGGGAAGAGTACGCGGGGGCCGCGACGCCGGAAGCGCGCGCCGTCAAGGCCATGGACAAGCTCGAGACCATCATGCAGCACAACCAGGGCCGCAATCCGCCCGGGTTCGACTACGGCTTCAACCTCGGCTACGGCCGCCGGCATACCGATGCCGTGCCGGCGCTGGCGGCCGTCCGCGACGCGCTCGACGAGGACACGCGCGCGCGGATGCGCGAGGCCGGCGGCGAACGCGGTGGCTAGCCTCCCAGGCACGGGTTGGATCGGACCGGGCGCTGGCCAGCGCGAACTTGCGAAAATGGTTACTATCGAAACCCCATGACCGAACCCGAAAGGAATTCCATGACCACACGGAACATCGCCGTCATCGTCGGCAGCCTGCGCAAGGACTCGTTCACCCGCAAGGTGGCGCAGTCCATGATCGAGCTGGCGCCCGCCAACCTGAACATGGAGATCGTCGAGATCCGCGACCTGCCGCTGTACAATCAGGACGACGAGACCGACAATCCTCCCGCGGCCTTCACCGCTTTCCGTGAACGCATCCGCCAGGCCGACGGCATCCTGTTCTGCACGCCGGAATACAACCGTTCGGTGCCGGGCGCCCTGAAGAACGCGATCGACGTCGGTTCGCGCCCCTACGGCAAGGCGGCCTATGCCGACAAGCCCTGCGCGGTCGTCAGCGTCTCGCCGGGTGCCCTCGGCGGCTTCGGCGCCAACCACCACCTGCGCCAGATGCTGCCCTTCCTGAACATGCCCTGCATGCCGGCGCCGGAAGCCTACGTCGGCAACGTCGGCGCCAGGTACGACGGCGAGCGGCTGGTCGACGATGCGAGCCGCGCCTTCTTCCAGACCTTCATCGACACCTTTGCCGGCTGGGTGGAGCGGCATGCGAGGTGACCAACCGGCGCCCGGTGGCGCGATCCGGGTGCGTGGGCTCGACCACATCGTCCTGCGCGTCACCGACCTGGACCGCATGATCGCCTTCTACGGCGAGGTGCTCGGCTGCCCGGTCGAGCGCCGCCAGGACGCGATCGGCCTGGTGCAGTTGCGCGCCGGCAACGCGCTGATCGACTTGGTGCCGGTCGACGGCAAGCTCGGCCGCGAAGGCGGCGCCGCGCCCGGCGTGGGCGGACGCAACCTCGACCACCTGTGCCTGCGCGTGGAGCCCTTCGACGAGGCCGCGATCCGGCGCCACCTGGATGCCCATGGCGTGCGGGCCGGTCCGGTCGAGTCGCGCTACGGCGCCGAAGGCGAGGGACCGTCGATCTACCTGTCCGATCCGGAGGGCAACACGGTCGAGCTGAAGGGGCCCCCGGCGGCATGAAGCGGGGGCAGCATCCACGCGACGCCTTCCATCCGGTCGAGTGCGCAGGCCCGCCGGGAGGATGGCGCTCGCGGGTACACGAGGTGATATTCGGTATCGACACGCCCGCGGGCCGCGCCTTCGACATCGTCCTGGTGGTCGCGATCCTGCTCAGCATCCTGGTCGTGATCCTCGACAGCGTGCCGGCGATCGGCAGCGCGCATGCCCGCTTGCTGTATGGCGTCGAGTGGTTCTTCACCGTGCTGTTCACCGTCGAGTACCTGGCGCGCCTCGCGACGGTGCGCCGCCCCCTGCGCTACGCACTGAGTTTCTACGGCATGATCGACCTGCTGTCGGTGATGCCGACCTATGTGTCGCTGCTCGTGCCCGGCAGCGAAGCCCTGCTCGACATCCGCATCCTGCGCCTGCTGCGCGTGTTCCGCATCTTCAAGCTGACCCTCTACATCGAGGAATACACGCGCCTCGGCGAGGCGCTGGCGGCGAGCCGGCGCAAGATCATGGTGTTCCTGTCGGTGGTGCTGATGGCGGTGCTGATCCTCGGCACCGTGATGTACGTGGTCGAGGGCCCGGAGCACGGCTACACCAGCATTCCCACCGCGATGTACTGGGCGGTGGTGACGATGACCACCGTCGGCTACGGCGACATCACCCCGCACACGGCCGTGGGCAAGGCGATCGCCTCCTTCATGATGCTGCTCGGCTGGGGGATCCTCGCGGTGCCGACCGGCATCGTCACGGCCGAGATGACGGCGCGCCGCGTCGACCGCCGCCATGGGACGCGTCCCGCACGCGCTTGCGGGGAGTGCGGCAGCGGGGGCCACGATGCGGGCGCGCGCTACTGCAAGGACTGCGGGGCCGCGCTGCCCAAGCCGTCCGGCCGCAATTGAAGTTCCCACGTCTATTTAGTTCAGATCAAGCGAAGGGCGCACAGCACCCTTAGTCTTCTAGCTTCGCGCTGCGGACGGGGGGCTCAGCCGGCCGACCGTGGCGTGCCCATCCGATTCGAACATCAAACAGACGAGGTCATTGCATGTATCCCTTTCCGCAATCCGTGACTCCGGCCGTGCGTACCCATATGGACGCGCAGACCGCCTTCCTGAACGACATGTCGAAGTCCATGTTCCGGTCATTCCAGCAGATGTGCGACCTGAACATCCAGCTGGTCCAGACCATGCTGGAAGAAAGCACGCTGACCGGCCAGCAGGTGCTGAGCGCCGACCGCCAGACCGAGATCTTCGCCGCGGCATCGGCCCGCGCCCAGCCGGCTACCGAGAAACTGCGCGCCTACCAGCAGCACATCTCGCGCCTGGCCGCCGACGCCCAGGTCGAACTGGCCCGCGTGACCGAGCAGCACGTGCAGAACACCACGCGCACGGCGCGCGCGCTGGTGGACGAGGTGGCGCGCACCACCGCCGAGGAAACCGAGCGCAACATCCGCACCCAGCAGGAAGCGATGCGCAACGCTACCGACCCCTTCGCGCGCCCGAACGGCGATGCCCGCGGCATGGGCGGCAACGGCGAGGCGCAGCGCGGCCAGATGGAGGCTCGCCAGGGCGCCCAGCAGTCCGGCAGCCAGGCCAACCGCTCGTCGGGCAGCGCGACGCACTGAGGCGGTCCCTGCGAGCGTGTCAGGCCGCTTC
>DAMCRY010000347.1:0-4392 GCA_032115075.1 Massilia sp. | reverse complement strand
CGTCCGGCAGGCTGCGGCGGCGCCCGGCGAGGCGCAGCAGGCGGTTGGCGACGCCGCAGGCGAGGCGCGCCAGGCGCCCGCCCCCTTCGCGGTGGAAGAACTGGTAGCGGAAGGCGACGTTCCAGCCATCCGGGCCGACCGGCGCGGTTTCGATCAGCTCGCGTCCCTCGACGCGCGCCAGCTCGCGCTTGAGCAGGTTGTTGGGCAGCAGCGGGAAGTCCTGGGCCGAAAGGAAGACCACCTTGTCAAACTCCGGCTGCTCGCGCAGGATCTGGCGCAGCGAGGCGAGCGTGGCCTCGACCTGCGAGAAGCCGCCCCAGCGCACGTCGACGCGCGGCTCCACCAGGCGGGCGGCCGGATGCAGGTCGGCGGGGTCGATCGCGCTCTTGCGGTCGAGGTGGACGTAGACCACGAAGTCGGGGTCGCACAGCTGCCTGACGAGCGCGTTGAGCTGCTCGACGTCCTTGTGTGCCGCGATCAGGAATACCTGTTTCATTGCCCTTTCCACGGACGAAAAAAAAATCCCCCGCGGCGCGAGCCGCGAGGGACGTCGTCGCGCGCCGAGTCTAGCACGGCGCGCATCCGGGACAGCGCCCGGTTCGGCGGACTTGCTTGAGCTTGCTTGGGCCTCAGTTCAGCGTCACCGTCTGGCCGCCGACGGTCACGGTGCGCACCGAACCCGAGGTCGCGATGTTGACGGCCGGCTTGCGGCAGCCGACGTCGAGCAGCACCAGGTACTCGGTGGTCGCGTTGGCCGCGCCCTTCTGGTAGAAGGCGCCATGGTCCTCGACCACGTTGGCCTTGGCGCCCGGGCCGATCCATTTGGCGAAGCTGGCCGCCGGGCTCAGCGAGCGCACGCACAGCATTTGTCCGCCGGCCGAGATCTTGATGTTCTGGGCGTTCTCGACCGCGATGATGGCAGGCGCATGCAGGTTCCACTCGTAGGTGCGGGCCACGGTGCTCGACAGGCGGTCGCGCACCAGGATCGCGTTGCCGGCATTGCGCAGGTGCCAGACCTGGCGCTTGGCCATGGTCAGCTGGCCGCCATACGACGGGGTCGCGTCGCCTTCCGCATAGTCGTAGGTCGGCTGGGCGGTGAAGGCGGTGATCTTGCCGTTGCGCTGCAGCTGCTCGCGGTAGCCGTCCACCATCTGGCCCCTGCCGCCGTCGAAGGTGATGGCGTTCTGCGAACGGGTCTGGTGGTACCAGTCGGTCCAGTACGGCGAGCCGTACCAGTCGTACCAGCCGGCCTTCACCAGCAGCGGCTGGCCGGCGATCGACAGCAGCAGGCCGTTCTGGTCGCCATGGCTGTGGTTGAAGGAGCCGTAGGGACTGGACTTGAAGAAGGTCGACACGCGCGAGGTCGAGCCCAGGTCGCTGTGCATCGCCACCCAGCCGATGCTCGGGTAATAGGCCGAGTTCGAGGACGGTTCGTAGACCTTGGTGTCGGTGACCGGCAGCGGGTACTGGGCCTGCAGCAGCGACATCGCGTCTTCCAGGCCGGTGGTGTTCTTCACGTACCACGCGGCGCGCGGCGACCACATGCGCGAGGCGAAGGCGCGGAACACACGCGAATCGGGCTTGGTCTCGGAAGCGTCGCCGAAGGCGTGGGTGCGCGCGCCCGGCGGGGTGAATTCCATCGCGAAGTCGAGGAAGCCGAGGGTCCAGGGCTTGCCGAAGAAGTTCACGCCGCTGGCGTGGGTCAGCGGGTCCCACAGGGCCAGCAGGTAGCCGGCCGCGTACTCGGCGTAGGCGGTGCCGTTGGCGTAGCCGCCTTCCGGGCCGCTCCACGGGTTCGGGCTCAGCGCGTAGGCGCGGAAGGAGAAGTCGAACCACTTCTCGGCTTCGGGGATGTCGCCCAGGGTCAGGGTCGAGATCAGCACCAGGAACACCAGGCTGGTGTTGCCGTGCGAGTCGAAGGGGTACTGGTCCAGGCGGCCGTTGTCGCCCGCCAGGTTGTTGTACATCTCGGTGGTGCGGGTCTTGATCGAGGCCAGCCAGCGGGTCTTGCGGGTGGCGTCCAGCGAACCGGCGAGCAGGTCGATGGTCTTGGCCAGACCCCAGGCGATCTGGCGCGTGGCCTGGTCCTGGTTGGCGTAGCTGGTCGGGCCGGCCGGATTGAGGGCGGCCAGTTCGTCGCCGCGCTTCAGGGCTTCGTTCAGGTAGATCGCTTCGCCCTTCAGGCGGTACATCAGCGCCGCCGCTTCCATCTGGCGGGTCGCTTCGTTGATGCGCTGGCGCACGTCGGTCTGCTGGCTGGCCATGGCGGCGGTCAGCGGCGCGGTGATGGTGATCGACCAGCGCGCATCCGACAGCGCCGGCACGGCCGTCACCTGGGCCTTGACTTCGTTCGCCAGGCGGCTCAGGTAGGGCTCGAGCGTGGTGCGCTTGGCGTAGTTCCAGGTCGAGGCCGGCGTCACCGAAGGCGGCAGCGAGCGCGGGCGGGCCTTGGACAGGATGCGGCTGCGCAGGGTGGCGTTGTCGGGTACTTCGAACACGTTCGAGCGGCTGGTGATCGAGAAAGTGCGCGGGTTCGACCAGTCGCTGCTGCCCACGGGCCGCACGCGCCAGGTGTAGTTGCCCAGGGCCAGGGCCTTGTTCGGCAGGTACCAGTTGCGTTCGACCACGACGCGGGTAGGCGCGCCGCCCACCGGGGTGATCTCGACTTCGTACTTGGCCGGGCCGGTGGCGTGGCGCGCCCAGGTGAAGCCTGGCGGATTCTGCGCCTGCATCTGGTTCATTTCAGGCTTGGCCTGGACCACCAGCGGGTCGTTGGACTGGACCCAGTCGGCGCGCGCTGCGGCGCTCGCGAACAGCGAAGCGAAAGCGGTGGCCAGGACCAGGCTTTTCCGAGAAAAATGCATGTGGGTACTCCGAGAAAAATCGTGATGCCATGCGCCGCGCCGGGGGTCGCCGGTGGGTACAAGGACGGTTGCCTGTGTTGCCTTGCTGCTGTGTAGGCAAGGCGATGACTTGCTTTATTGCTGTGCCTGCTTATCGGCACGTGACGGGGTTTATGCTACCCCAAAGTAAGTTGAACACAGGCAAATCCCCAAAGGAAATCGCAGATTTTTTCTTTGCTTCGCAGAAATCCCACGATAAAAAATCAACTTTTACCGCACAATATTTTCAGGCTTTTAATGGCTGTGAATCCACTGAAAAGACAAAAACGCAATCCTGTCAGATTGCTACGGCATTGCTGTCGGCGGCGGCCTGCAGCGCGCGCGTGCGCTTCAGGTAGCGCAGGCAGTAAATACCGAAGGCGAATGGGGCCTTGTCCATGTGGCGCCGGCGCACGCTGAATTCCTCCTGGCGTGCCTTGAGCCGGTTGGCCGACGACACGCTGCCGGCGTGGTCGCGGAACACGGTGAGGGGCTGGTCGACCAGGACCGGGCGCGCCACCGCGCCGAGGCGCAGCCACAGGTCGATGTCCATCGCGTATTTCAGCTTTTCGTCGAACATGCCGACCCGCTCGAAGGCCGACTTGCGCACGAAGACGGCGGGATGGGGAATCGAGGCGCGCCCCGCCACGAAGGACCGGTAGGAGAACGGCGGCATCGCGTACGGCGGCGCCATCTTGCCGTCCTTGAGGATCTGGATGTTGCCATAGACCCAGTCGACGGGCGCGCCGTCCCTGCCCTGCTCGAAGGCGCGCCGGACGACGGCCAGCACGTCGGGGCCGTTGTAGTAGTCGTCGGAATGCAGGTGGGCGATGACGTCGCCCCGCGCGGCTTCGATGCCCTGGTTCATGGCGCGGCTGATGCCGCCGCCGACGTCGCGCAGCACCCGCTTGGCGCCCGGCCTGTCGCTCAGGTAGGCGGCGATCATGTCCAGGGTGCCGTCGGTGGAGCCGCCGTCCACGAAGATGTGTTCGAAGTCCTGGCAGGTCTGCGACTGCACCGAGGCGAGGGTGTCAGCCAGCGTGGCGGCGCTGTTCCAGGTGCACGTAACGATCGAAAAGGTTGGTTTGCTCTGCATACAGCTCCAGTAACTGAGGTAGGAGGCGTCCGGCGTCGGCCCCGAAGGAAGCCGGCGGGACCGATCCGGCAACGCGCGGTGGTTCGGCAAGCAGGCGGCGCACCCGCTCGACCAGCTCGTCCATCGTGTCGGCCAGCTGGAGCTGGCCTTCGTACTGCTGGTAGGCGGCCAGCTCGGGCGTGCCGCCGCGCGCCATGGCCACGCACTGCCGGCCCAGCGCCAGCGCTTCCAGCACCGTGGTGCTGCAGGCTTCCTCGCACACCGAGGGCACCACGCACAGGTGGGCGCGCGCCGTGAGCGCCAGCGCCCCTTCGTAGTGCTGCCAGCCGAGGAAGCGCACGCCCTCGCCACCATGGCGTGCTTCGAGGGCCGCGCGCTGGGGTCCGTCGCCGGCGATGGTCAGGCGTGCATGTG
>DAMCRY010000346.1:0-4410 GCA_032115075.1 Massilia sp. | reverse complement strand
GACCGACAAGCTGAAGGCCTGGGACAAGGGATCGAACCTGGCGCCCGACGCGCAGGGCGCGGAACCCATCGTCGCCGTGACGGCGCCGGCCGGCATCGTCGTGGCCAGCCAGGACAGCGTCTCGCTCGGCTCCGAAAGCCAGCTCGACGTGGTCAGCGGCGGCGACGTGCGCGCCTCGGCGGGCCGCAACGTCTTCCTGCGCGCGGCGCGCGGCATCAGCGCTTTCGCCCAGGCGCTCGGCATCAAGGCGGTCGCCGGCCACGGCGACATCACGATCGAGACCCACGAGGGCGCGGTCAGGATCAAGTCTTCCGGCCGCATCAGCCTGATCGCGGGCGAAGCGATCCACCTGGAGGCGCCGGCGGTGCGGGTGGTCTCGCAGGGGGCGCAGACCGATTGGACGGATGGCACGATCACCCAGCAGTGCACGGGCGAGCATGCGGTCAAGGCGGCGACCCACCGATGCGCCGAGCCCGGAGGGGGCGATCCGGCTGGGTTGCGCTTTTCGGATGCGTCGCTGCGCACGGACGAACGCCTGGTCCTGCGTCATTTGCAGACCCGCGCGGCCATACCCCACCAGCGGTATATCGCCCATCTCAGCGACGGCAGGAAGATCCAGGGCGTCAGCGACGAGCATGGCCGGACCGCGCTGGTGCTGAGCGACACGCTGGGACCGGTGCATTTCGAGCTCCTTCCGTCCGAATAAGCCGTCGGGAGCCGTCATGCGGGAATCGACCAGACCACTCCCATCGCCTGTTCCGTTGTCGCACGGCGGGTGGCAAATCAATTCCTTCATGTCGTCGGTGGAATACACCTTGCGGGGCCTCGGGCTCGTCCCCCCGAACATGATCGTCCCCGTCATCGTCGTACCCGGCATCATGGGAACGAACCTGAGGACCAGACAAAAACCACGCCTGGGGCGAGTGGAAGACGAGCGCAACAAGATGGTCGGCCCGGGCGAGCCTGTCTGGCGTCCGCCGAATGGAAACAGCGACGGGCTCAAGGCCGCCAGGATCTGGAACAAGTACACGCCGCGAGAGCGCCAGTTGCTGCTCGATATTCCTACGCTGGAGGTGGACCCCGATGGTCCTGTCGTCATACCGAAGTCCGAGGACGGTTACGTGCTGACCGAACGCGAGCTGCGCGAGCGCGGGTGGGGCGAGGTGCACGCCGATTCGTATGGCGGACTACTCCATGGCCTGCAGACGCGCTTGAACCAGACCTTCGGATTCGACGAGCAGGGCGAAAAGCGCTTCATCCAGCAGCACTGGAAGGACGTGATGGCTTGCGATCCCCAGCGATGGGGCCTGCGCCAATTCCCACCGCTGACGGAAGACCAGCTCGTGAAACACGCCCGGTACTATTTTCCGGTGTACGCGGTTGGCTACTGCTGGCTGCAAGACTGCAAGATATCGGCGGAACTGCTGGAGAAGCGTATTCTCCAGATCATCGCTTCGTGGAAGGAAGCGAAGCGGCAGTGCTCCAAGATCATCCTGGTCACGCATTCGATGGGAGGATTGGTGGCCAGGGCCTGCGCAAAGCGTATTCCGGACAAGATCGCCGGGGTGATCCACGGCGTCATGCCGGCATTGGGCGCGCCGGTTGCCTACCGGAGGCTCGCCTGTGGAACGGAGCCGTTCTCGCCAAACAGTTCCCCTCTCAAGAAGTTTGCGGATTCCAGGATCGCAAACATGTTGGGGAATAGCGCCGAGAAGACAACGCCCGTTCTGGCAACCTCGCCAGGCGCGCTCGAACTGTTGCCCAACCACCTGTATCCGCAACCCTGGTTGCACGTGCGTGTGATCAGGCTCGTCGGCGGATCGCAAGGAGCGAATGGGGCAGGAAAGAACGGGGAATACGGGTACCAGACCAAGCCATATGACGCGCTGTCCTTTCCGAATGCGACTCTGCAGAATCCCTACGATTTGTATCGCGACATGAAATTCTGGTTTCGCTTGATTCATCCGGAGCTTGCTGATCCGGCCCGTAAATATTCCAACAATAAACGCGACGGGGTGGTGTCTGTCATTAAGAAGGCAGTCAATACTGCCGAGTCTTTCCACAGAACGCTTGGGGACTATTACCACCCCCATACCTATGCATTCTATGGCGATGATAAAGAGCAGCTCTCGTTCGGCCAGGTACGGTGGGTCGCCCTGCAGCAGGCAGGTTCGGCAACAGCGCTCACGCCCGCGAATCTTACCGCCGCGCAGTATATCGGTCAGTCTGAAACAGGGCAGCGGCGCGTGCTCGTCGAGGGGAAGACCGAGCTCCGCTTCGCGCCTGACCAGCAGGATGCGCGAGGCGACGGGACCGTACCGTATCAATCCGGTGCGGGGCCGACAGGCAAAGTGAAACAGGTGTTTGCGACGGAGGGCTACGACCACCAAGGATCGTATAACAATGAGCACATGCTCATGTTAACGCTCCGATTGATTACCAAGATTGTCCAGGAGATCTCGTGAAGAACTGGCTCCGGAGCCGGCCGGCAAGAATGCTGGCCGGAGCTCTGTGCGCGGGACTGTTCGCCACATGGGCAGTGGGCAAAGTACTGGATAACCGCGAAGAAAGCCGGCGAGACCAACGTGAGGTAGCTCGAATGACCGACAAAATGAAGACCGTATGTGTCGGCAGGTTCTTGATTGACGTGCCGGAAGAGGCGCGAGTCGAACTGGGTCAGGCGCGCATTGATGGCTTCGATATCGCGGTTCTCAGCGAAACCGAGGAGGAATTTCAGCAGCGTGTTGCAGAACGTGAGGCACAGATCAAGGCGAAGCCGGACTACCTTGGTGGCAGTAAGAACCTGGAGTCGGCACGGGAGGTGAAGACCGAAAGCGGCCTCATCGGAAAGATCTTCATACACAGCCGGACGGTGGACGAAGGAACTCAGGGCAACGGACTAGGCGGGGTGGAGCGCTATCGCGATGAAGGCATCACGACGGAAGCACTCGTGCATGGCCACGGCATCAGCATCGACCTGTTCTATGAAGACAGGAATCCCGACTTGATCGAGGATCTGCCCACGCTCATTAACCAGCTTGTAGCGAACCCGGATAACCGTATTCCTTCCGAAGCGGGTTTCTGCATGGATCGCGCCTACGTTCGCGACCCGCTCGCCGCCGATCAGCTTGAGCAGATCATGATGTTCGCCCGGCTGCCGAATCATCCGGATGTCGAGATCATGTTCATTATTGCGGCTGGACTGAAACCCGAGGCGCATGGCATCCTGGAAAGGAGTGAGGCTGCAGACGAAGCGCTGTCGATCGCCGAGCGCATGCGTGTTACAAAGCTACGAGCGGCGGCGCGGGAAATTGGCGGTCTGGCTGGGGAGGAACTGGCGGAGCTGGTCGTCGAGGAAAATGAGGCACGCGGCCACAGTTTCTGGTGGGAGGTGACCGGGACCGAAGACAACGTCTTCGTCCCACGCCTCGTATTCAGGATGAGTACCGGAAACGGCAACCGGCAACCGGTTTCCTCCTCGCTATCGGACGGCGCCGCCCTGGGATTGTGGGACAAGATCTCGTCAAGCATTCGGCTACGGTCGACTGAACCTGTAGCGAATAAACACGTTGAGGCACCAGCTACGCCGCTTGGCACATATGCCTCGGCCGGAGAACGCTGCCCTGAAAGCGGCTGGTGGCTTTGTGGTGACGGTGGCAATGGCATCGGCGTCCTTGGCGGTCAGCGGCAATACATCAGGAAGGGCGATCCGATGCCCCAGGCGCTGCTGCTTCCTCCGCGTACCCTATGGGACAAGGTTAGGGGCGTGCAGCCCAGCTTCGAGTCGAAGAGCCCGACATTCTGGAAACTTGTCGACAAGCGGTCCCAGAAGCGCGTGCCGCCATCGGTGCCGCTGGCCATGCCTGTCGTACCCTCGAGCACCGCGGTCGCCGGCATCGGCAACGGTGTAGGCGGACAGAACCACGTGTCGGTCGGGAGTTTTGCAGTCACCGGGGCGCCTTGCCCAGCCAGCGGCTGGTGGCGTTGCGAAGAGTCGCACGCGCTCGACGGAACCCGCTGGTTCGCCCATGGCAGCTTGCTGCCGCCGGCGACGTTCGCCGTGCCGCCTGGCGTGTTCGGCGGATCGACGAATGCGCCGAAGTCGATCCAGCGTCGCGGGGAGTGGCGCCTGGTACGGCTGGCAGGGACACCGGAGTCCGCTGCCGGCGAGCACGGCGGGGCGGGGAGTATGCACGGTTCGCCGCACTCCCGGCACGACGCCTGACCTCATCGTGGATGCCGGGATGCCGCAGGGACCGGGCCGGATGCGCGCGCGACGATCCGGATGCCGACCCACCCGGGCCGTGCCGCAGCGATGCGTTGCTTCGTCCTAGGCTTCCTTGCCGGCGTCGTCTGGCTCCAGACCCGTAGCGCGCTGCCCGCGGCGACCGCGCTCGCCGGGATGGGGAT
>DAMCRY010000345.1:0-4412 GCA_032115075.1 Massilia sp. | reverse complement strand
GGCCAGCGGCACCTACAACCCCTTCCTCTATTACCGGTTCTGATCATGGGCGTCATTCGACAAGCAGCCCGCGCCCTGCGCGCGCACGCCGCCAAGCTGGTGCTGACCGGCTTCCTGGCGCTGCCCATGGTGGCCGCCGTGCTGTGGCCGGTCGACGCCACCATCGAGCAGCGCGAGCTGGCCAAGGCGCCGGACAAGCCGCGCACCCTCGAGGAGCTGCTCGCCTGGCCGGCCCTGGCCGAAGCCTGGACCAACGACCACTTCGGCTGGCGCCCGCAGATGGTCACCAGCTTCTCGCGCCTGCGCTATGAACTGTTCGAGCGCTACCCGACCCAGCAGGTGGTGGCCGGACGCGAGGGGCGCCTGTTCCTGCTCTCGCACAGCGACCGCGGCGAACGCTATACGCTGCTGGTCGCCTGCGGCTGGCAGTTCGACCGCTTCGAACGCGTGCTGGCCGACCTGAACCGCTTCGAGCGGACCTTCCGCGAGCGCGGCATCCCGGCCAGGCTGCTGGTGGTGCCGAGCGGGCCGGTGGTCTACAGCGAAGAGCTGCAGCCCTGGGCGGCCGAGCGCTGCCGTCCCGACGACGTGCCCATGGCCCGCCTGCTGGCGTCGCCCCGTCTGAACCCCGCAGCCCGCGCCCTGGTCTATCACCCGCTGCAGGAAATGCGGGCGCAGCGCGACCGGGTCACGTTCTTCCCGAAGCACTGGTTCCATTGGGGCGGCGCCGGCGCGGCGGCGGTGGCCGGCATGACCGAGCGCCACTTCTGGGGCCGCGACGACAGCTTCGCGCCGCCGATCCCGCTGGTGGCCAAGGAACAGCCTTCGGAAATCCGTTTCATGTTCCCGGGCATCGAGAAGGTCGGCATGGTCGAGGACCAGGACTACGCCGGCACCACGATCACCCCTTGCTACGGCGCGGCCTGCTTCCCCGAGGCGATCCGCCCCATGATGGAAAAGCTGGGCGTGGTGGGCCGCTACCTGAATGCGGCGCCGAAGCTGGGGCCGCGCCTGGTGGTGCTGACCGACTCCTTCGGCTATGCCGGCGGGCCGGTGTTCTCGCGCTACCACCGCGAGGTCGTGTTCGTCTCGACCAATATGCTGGCGCGCCTCGACGAGGGAGAACGGGAACAGCTGCGCAACCTGCTGTTCGTGCCGGGCAGCGACGACGAAGTCCTGTTCCTTTATCATGACGCGACCGTGCTGGCCAACCGGATCGAGACCGACCTGGGCATGCTGTTTCCATGATTACAATAAATTTTATTGCCGTCCGGCCAGCGATAGCACCTTGTTATCTGTTCACTTGGCCCCAAGTGTGGCCGGATCGCATGATAAAATCAGTAGCTTTTTGCCATAGGCGGTCTTCGGCGGGTCGTATTGACGACTCTCCCCGGGCTCTTTTTGCGGCGTTGCAGCACCTTTTATCCAGAAATTAAGCATGTCATTCCTGACCCAGATTTTCGGCAGCCGTAACCAGCGTCTGCTCAAGCAATACCAAAAGACCGTGCGTCAGATCAACGCGCTCGAGCCGCAGATGGAAAAGCTGTCCGACGCCGAACTCCAGGCGAAGACGCCGGAATTCAAGGATCGCCTGGCCAATGGCCAGACCCTCGACGACATCCTGCCGGAAGCGTTCGCGGTCTGCCGCGAAGCAGCCAAGCGCGTCCTCAGGATGCGCCACTTCGACGTCCAGCTGATCGGCGGCATGGTCTTGCATCAGGGCAAGATTGCGGAAATGGGTACCGGCGAGGGCAAGACCCTGATGGCGACCCTGCCGGTCTACCTGAACGGCCTGTCCGGCAAGGGCGTGCACGTCATTACCGTCAACGACTACCTGGCCCAGCGCGATGCGGACCAGATGGGCCGCCTGTACGCCTGGCTGGGCCTGTCGACCGGCGTGAACCTGTCGCAGCTCGACCATGACAGCAAGCAGACCGCCTACGCCTCGGACATCACCTACGGCACCAACAACGAATTCGGCTTCGACTACCTGCGCGACAATATGGTGTACGACGCGCGCGAACGCGTGCAGCGCGGCCTGAACTTCGCCGTGGTCGACGAGGTCGACTCGATCCTGATCGACGAAGCGCGCACCCCGCTGATCATCTCCGGCCAGGCCGAGAACCACACCGACCTGTACTACAAGATCAACGAAGTCCCGCCGCAGCTGACCCTGCAGATCGGTGAAGAGACCCCGGACGGCAAGGGCAAGATCGAAGTCCCGGGCGACTACACCAAGGACGAGAAGGCGCACACGGTGCTGCTGACCGAGGCCGGCCACGAGAAGGCCGAGGCCATCCTCACGAAGATGGGCCTGCTGCCGGAAGGCGCCTCGCTGTACGACGCCGCCAACATCACCCTGATCCACCACCTGTACGCGGCGCTGCGCGCCCACGTGCTGTACCACAAGGACCAGCACTACGTGGTGCAGAACGGCGAAGTCACCATCGTCGACGAATTCACCGGCCGCCTGATGACGGGCCGCCGCTGGTCCGACGGCCTGCACCAGGCCGTGGAAGCCAAGGAAGGCGTGCGCATCCAGAACGAGAACCAGACCCTGGCCTCGATCACCTTCCAGAACTACTTCCGCATGTACACCAAGCTGGCCGGCATGACCGGTACGGCGGACACTGAAGCCTACGAATTCCAGGAAATCTACGGCCTGGAAACCGTGGTCGTCCCGCCGAACAAGCCGTCGCAGCGCAAGGACCGCCAGGACCAGGTGTACAAGTCGGCCGAAGAGAAGTACAACGCGATGCTCAACGACATCCGCGACTGCTACGAGCGCGGCCAGCCGGTGCTGGTGGGTACCACCTCGATCGAGAACTCGGAACTGCTGTCGGGCATCCTGAACAAGGCCAAGCTGCCGCACAACGTGCTGAACGCGAAGCAGCACGCCCGTGAAGCGGAAATCATCGCCCAGGCCGGCCGTCCGAAGATGATCACCATCGCCACCAACATGGCCGGCCGCGGCACCGACATCGTCCTGGGCGGCAATGTCGAGAAGCAGATCCAGATCATCGAAGCCAATACCGAGCTGGCGGACGCCGACAAGGCGGCCCAGGCCAAGACCCTGCGCGACGAATGGCAGTCGCTGCACGACCACGTGGTGAGCGTGGGCGGCCTGCACATCATCGGTACCGAGCGCCACGAGTCGCGCCGGGTCGACAACCAGCTGCGCGGCCGTTCGGGCCGCCAGGGCGACCCGGGTTCCTCGCGCTTCTACCTGTGCCTGGACGACCCGCTGCTGCGCATCTTCGCCGGCGACCGCGTGCGCGCCATCATGGAACGCCTGAAGATGCCGGAAGGCGAGCCGATCGAGGCGGGCATCGTGACCCGTTCCATCGAGACCGCCCAGCGCAAGGTCGAGGCCCGCAACTTCGACATCCGCAAGCAGCTGCTCGAATACGACGACGTCGCCAACGACCAGCGCAAGGTGATCTACAGCCAGCGTAACGAACTGCTCGAGTCGACCGACATGACCGAGCTGATCGTCTCGCTGCGCACCGGCGTGTTCACCGACCTGGTGCGCCAGTATGTGCCGGCCGAGTCGGTCGAGGAGCAGTGGGACATCCCGGCGCTGGAATCGACGCTGGCCGCCGAGTGGAACCTGAACGTACCGCTGCAGCAGATGCTGAAGGACGATCCGAACCTGAACGACGACGACGTCCTGGAAGCCGTGCTGAAGGCGGCGGAAAGCTCGTACGACAGCAAGGTGGCCGTGGTGGGCAAGGAATCCTTCGGCGGCTTCGAGCGCAACGTCATGCTGCAGAGCGTCGACACCCACTGGCGCGAGCACCTGGCCGCGCTGGACCACCTGCGCCAGGGCATCCACCTGCGCGGCTATGCGCAGAAGAACCCGAAGCAGGAATACAAGCGCGAAGCCTTCGAACTGTTCAGCGACATGCTGGACCGCATCAAGAACGAAGTGATCCGCACCGTGATGACGGTCCGCATCCAGACCCGCGAGGAAGTCGAGGCGGCCGAAGCGGCGATGGCGGCCCAGGTGGCGCACCTGGAAAACATCAACTACCAGCACGCCGACTTCAACCCGTCGGCGGCGCCGGAAGAGCTGCTCAACCCGAACCCGGTCGGCGCCGCCGCCGCGCCGGTCGCGGCGGAAGACCACAGCACCTACATGGGCGTGAAGGTCGGCCGCAACGATCCCTGTCCGTGCGGCAGCGGGAAGAAGTTCAAGCAGTGCCACGGAAAGCTGGCGTAAGCTGCTCGATAGCGTGTAAATAGAAACGGCCGGGTTCGAAACCCGGCCGTTTTTTATGTTCGCGATAAGGCGCTTGACTTGGGTTCCCGCCTGCGCGGGAACGACGTTGATTTGGGGTGTCAGCTAACACGCTGGCTCGATTCCTGTCACCGCACTAAAAACCGTCGTTCCCGCGCAGGCGGGAACCCAA
>DAMCRY010000344.1:0-4444 GCA_032115075.1 Massilia sp. | reverse complement strand
GGCCCGACTTCCAGGCAGACGTCGGCGCTGCCGCCCGGCACGGTGCCGGGCATGGCGCCCAGCATCGATGCCAGCAGCGAGGCTTCGCTCGACAGATCGGACGTGTAGCGCAGCGGGGCATGGCGCGACAGCAGGCAACGACGCCCGTCGAATTGCGCCGACACGGGACGCGGCGTAATGCGGCCCACCGCGTCCTCCGGCAGCAGGTCCAGGCTGGCGTTCTGCGCGAAGCGCCAGGCCGCGTCGGCGGTCGGCAGCAGGTCGCCGCGCATGCGGTGGCGCTGCTCGGGGCGCTCGAAAGGCGCGATCTCGGGGTCGCCCAGGTCGAGGGGCGCGCTACCGTCGCCCGGCTCCAGGTAGAAGCCGAGCGGCGCGTCGGTGATGCTGATCGCCCAGTGCAGGGCCTCGTACTCCACCGTGTGCGCCTGGCCCGGCAGCCAGGGCGCGCCAGCCGGCATGGTCAGGCGGAACAGGTCGCCGTTCAGGTGCGCGATCGCGTAGCCGGGGCTGACGCTGCCGGCGATCACCTTGCGGCAGGTGTTGAAGAAGATCGCCCAGCCGGGCGCGATGGCCTCGGGCGAATCGTTGCGCAAGGTGAGGCGTGCGCTGAACGCGTCGTCGCGCGTGTAGTTGCTCAGGCATTCCCAGGCGATGGCGATCGCCGGGCCGCCCGCTCGGTCCGTAGTGGGGATCATGTGTGTGTTCCGCTGCCGGCGGGCGCCCTTGGCTGGCGCGCCCGCCGCGTTGCCGTATTGCCGATTGCGGATGCTTTACAGCTTGCCGCGGATGCCGACGTAGAAGGTGCGGCCGTTCGAATAGAAGGCGCGCGGGCGGTCTTCGTTCTCGGCGTACATCTTGATCGTCTCGTTGGTCAGGTTGAGCGCGTCGAAAGTCAGGGTCAGCTGCTCGGTGAGCTTGACGTTCAGCGAGGCCGCCAGCGAGGGCATGCCGTCCACGTGCTGGCTGGCGCCGCGGTCCACGCCGGCCTTGTACTTCGAGCGGTAGTTCCAGGCCAGGCGCGCCGAGAAGCGTTCGTTTTCGAAGTAGCCGGTGACGTTCCAGGTGTTCTTCGAGGAGTTCAGCAGCTCGCCGCCGTCGTCCAGCTCGCCATCGGCGTGGGTATAGTTCACCAGGGTGCCGAAGTTGTTCCACAGCGGCTGCTGCCAGCTCAGTTCGATCCCCTTGTTGGTGCCGGTGGTGTTGTACGGCGAGGTGATCTGGTACTGGGTCTGGGTGTTGCGCTTGTTGTTGAAATAGGTGCCCGTGGTGGTGCCCTGGGCCACGATGGAGCGGAAGTCCATGTAGAAGAAAGCGGCCGACAGCAGCGCCTTGGGCGCGTAGTACCACTCGGCGCCGACGTCGAAGTTGGTCGAGCGCACCGGGTCCAGGTTGACGTTGCCGCCGCTGCCGCTCAGGGCGTCGTCGTTCAGCGAGACCGAGCCGCCCAGGGCGGAATAGTCCGGACGCGCGATGGTCTTGGCCAGCGCGGTGCGCAGCACCAGGTCCGGCGACACGTTGTACTTCAGGTTGGCGCTCGGCAGGTAGTCGCGGTAGGTGCGCCTGAAGGTGGTCGGGGTGTAGGCGCCGAAGGCCGAACCGGTGATGGGGTTCGGGCCGCCCGGCAGGTTGACCACCGTGGTCTGGCGCGTCTCGATGGCGCGCAGGCCGACGTTGCCGCTCCAGTCGTCGCCGCCGAAGTCCGCCATCGCGTACAGGGCCGCGGTCTTCTCGCCGACCCGGAACTCGTTGGTCCAGTTGTGGCGCAGCGTGTAGTCGAGCAGGCGGTTGCCGGGGACGGCGCCCCAGGCGCCGAGGGCCGCGCCGTCGTACTTGAAGTAGTTGTTCAGCAGGTTGCCGCCCAGGTCCTTGCCGAAGTCGCCGGGGTACATCTGGCCGTTCCAGGCCGGGCCCGGCGCGGTGAAGCCGGTCGCGCCCGGCCGGGTCTCGAGCGGGTGCTCGGCGGTGCGGGTGTGGTCGGTCCAGCGCGTGCCGAAGCGGATTGCCGAGACCATCGCATCCTGCACGCGCCACTCGCCGTCGAGCTGGGCATACTTTTCCTGGTCGACCGACTGCGACTCGCCGCCGCCGGCCCAGGCGGTGCTGCCCGGCGAGGCGGTGTTCCCGCCCGGGTAGCTGACCGAGGCCGGCGACAGGCCGTTCAGCGCGTAGACCATGCCGCCGTCGACGTTGTTCTGGTAGTAGACGTCGTCGCGGTCCCAGCCCACGCCATGGGTCTTGCCGATCTTGCCGGAGAGGGTCAGCTGGTCGTTGACGCGGTGCTTGCCGTTCAGGTCGAGGTACCAGGATTCGCCGCCGGCGTCCGGGCGGTAGATGTTGTCGACCTCGCCCGCATTGCGGGTGAAGGCGGCGCCGACCAGGGTGCCGTTCCGAATGACCGGGTTCTGCGGCACCAGGTCGAGGCTGTTGATCGAGTTGGCCGGCGCGGCCAGCCAGTTGGTGTTCTGGTGCGGGGCGTCGAGCTTGGAATAGAAGCCGTTCAGGTCGATGCTGGTGCCGCGCGCCGGGCGCAGTTCGATGTCGAAGGCGCCGCCCTGGCGCTTCTTGGTCTGCTCGAACAGCGCGGCGCCGATGAAGGTCGGGATCACCACGCCGCGCAGGGCGGGGTTGGCGGCGACGGCCGCGCTTGTCGGGCTGATCGGGGTATAGCCGAGGATCTCCTGGCCGTCGCGGCGCACGGTCGCCTTTTCCGAGAAGCCCTGCAGCAGCACGCCGAAGGTGTTCGCGGGATTCTTCCAGCTCACCAGCGCCGACAGGTGCGGCTCGGCCTTGTCGGACAGGTCGTTGTAGTTGGCCTGGATGGAACCCTCGACCGTCAGCGGCTGGCGGAAGTCGAGCGGACGGCGGGTGATGACGTTGATGGCGCCGGAGACGCCGCCTTCGACCAGGTCGGCGGTCGGGCTCTTCTGCACCACGATCGATCCCACCAGCTCGGACGGCAGCAGCGAGAAGCTGCTCGAGCGGCCGACGTTGCCGCCGATCTGGTTCAGCACGAACCAGTCGCCGGTGCTGATCGCGTGGCCGTTGAACAGGGTCTGCTGCAGGCTCGGGCTGGTGCCGCGCAGGCTGACGCGGTCGTTCTCGCCGAAGCCGCCCTCGCCGCCGGCGGACGATTGCGTGTTCACGCCCGGCAGGCGCTGGATGGCATCGGCGACGTTCTTGTCCGGCATCTTGCCGATGTCCTCGGCGGTCACCACTTCGACGATCGAATCGGCATTGCGCTTCTGGCGCAGCGACTGTTCGAGGGCGGCGCGCACGCCGGTCACCACCACGGTCTGGGGCGTGTCGCCCTCGGCCTGTCCCTGCGCCTGCGCGAGGGCCGGGCTGTCCAGGCCAACCAGGAAGACCGTTACCGCGGCGGCGATCGCGGTGCGCTTGTACTGCTGCCGTGCCATCAACTCGTTCATGTTCTCTCCAAAACATTATGGTGATTCCGCGACCGGCCGGAACCGTTTGTTCACTTCAGCCTGTCGGTCTCGACTGCGTATGGACGTTCGGGCGTCTCTCGTGTGGAAGGCATTGTGGAGTGATCTTTTCGGCCATGTTTGTCAAATCTTGCTAAACAGATGCAATTTCATGTGCCCGACACCTGGCCGTGATAGCCGGGGCCGGGTGTCGAACACTTTTACATAAATACAAGATTGTCTGATAGTTAAATTTATATTGATCATTAAAATCAATGGCTTGGATAAGTGGCATATTCTGTGCTAGTTCAACCGTGAGCGGGCGCCCGCGCCTGCGGGACGTTCCGAACCACAACACGTATGGAGGCTACATGATCAGGAAGTTGGCGGTTGCCCTGGCACTTGCATCGACCATGGGCGTGGCGCAGGCGGATGTCCTGCTGATGGAGAATTTCGACGACGTCGACGCGCTCGCGTCGCGCGGCTGGGTGCTCGACAACCGGAGCACCCAACCCTCGATCGCGCCCGGCTGGGTGCAGGGCAACCCGGAGGTGTTCTGGGCCCGCGCCGGCGAACAAGATTCCTACATCGCGTCCGACTTCAACGTGGCGGCCGACGGCGGCCAGCTCGACAACCGCCTGTTCACCCCGCTGTTCTCGCTCGAGCAGGGCGCGCGCGCTTCCTTCTGGCTGCGCGGCGCCGACGATCCCGGCTTCAGCGACATGGTCGTCTACGGCTATACCGAGGGCAGCACCGACCCGCTCGACTTCATCCTGCAGATGGACCTGACCGTCCCGACCGGCGAATGGACCCGCTACACGGTGAGCATCGGTCCGCAGGCCGGCATGGGCCGCCTCGGCTTCGTCCACACCGGGTCGCAGTTCGCCGCCAACTACGTCGGCCTCGACTCGCTGCGCATCGACACCCTGCCGACCGGCGTGCCGGAACCGGCCTCGATGCTGGTCATGGGGATCGGGATGGCCGGCCTGGCGCTGGCGCGCCGCCGCCGGCGCTGACCCGCC
>DAMCRY010000343.1:0-4445 GCA_032115075.1 Massilia sp. | reverse complement strand
CGCCACAGCCGCCCGGTCATCGGGCCGGCACCGCGCCGGCCGGCACCGGCCGCCTACGCCTTGGCCGGGCGGTGGGTGATCACGCGGTAGATGTACCAGGCCAGCAGGATGCCGAAGATGCCCTTCGACACCGGGTCGACATACTTGCCGACCTGTTCGTAATTGCTTTCAAGCACAAAGCCGGCGCCGGTCAGGATGCCGGTCCAGGCCAGCGAACCGATCGTCGAGTACAGCAGGAACTGGCCCAGCGACATGCAGGCAAGGCCGGCCGGCACCGAGATCAGGGTCCGGATCGCCGGGATCAGGCGCCCGAACAGCACCACCGAGCGGCCGTGGCGGTCGAAGGCCGCGATCGCCTTGTCGATGTCCCCGGCGGTGACCGTCATCCAGCGCGCATGGCGGTCGGCAAACTTCTTCAGCCTTTCCTTGCCATAGATTTTTGCCCCGTAGTACCAGGGCAAGGCGCCGGCGATCGACCCGGCGGTGCCGGCGATCAGGACGCCGGCGAGGTTCAGGTCGCCCCGTGCGACGACGAAGCCGGCGAAGGGCATGATCAGCTCGGACGGGATCGGCGGAAAGATGTTCTCGACGGCCATCAGGACGAACACGCCCAGGTAGCCGCTGGATTCGAGGAAGTCGGTGATGAACTTGAACATGGCAGGTTACTCGCTTGCGATGACCAGTCTCGACGATACCATCTTGCCAATTCCGGCCGCGCCCGGCTCGCCGGCCGCCCGCCCGTAGCCGGAGCGGCGCACTTTCGGTACCATGCAATATTGTCAAAAGGAGAACCGCAATTGCTGAAGCTGAGCCTGGACGCACTCGAGATCGTCGACACCATCGCCCGCAAGGGTTCCTTCGCAGGCGCGGCCAAGGAGCTGTTCCGCGTGCCCTCCACCATCTCCTATACCGTGTCGAAGCTCGAGGAAGACCTCGGCGTGCGCCTGTTCGACCGCTTCGGTCCGCGCGTGGCCCTGACCGCGGCCGGCAAGGAACTGCTGAAGGAAGGCCGCTACCTGCTGCGCGCGGCCGGCGACCTCGAGTCGCGCGTGCGCCGCGTCGCTTCCGGCTGGGAAACGCAGATCGCGATCGGGATGGATTCGATGCTGGCGCCAGCCGGCTTGCAGGAAGACATCGCCGCCTTCTACGCCGTGGCCGACCAGACCCGCCTGCGCCTGATGCGCGAAGTCCTGTCCGGCACCTGGGACGCCCTGCTCGACCGCCGCGTCGACCTGCTGGTCGGCGCCGCCGGCGAAGGCCCCTCGGGCGGCGGCTACACGGCCGAGCCGATCGGCACCAGCCGCTTCGTGTTCGCGGTGGCGCCCTCGCATCCGCTCGCGAGCGCGGACCGGCCGCTCGACAAGGCCGACCTGCTGCCCTACCGCGCCGTGGCGGTGTCCGATTCGGCGCGCCAGCTGGGCGCGCGCACGGTGGGACTGCTGTTCGGCCAGGACATGCTGGCGGTGCCGGACATGGAGACCAAGTACACCTTCCAGCTCAAGGGCATCGGCTTCGGCTTCCTGCCCGAGGCCTGGGCCCGGCCGGCGATCGATGCCGGCCTGCTGGTCGAGAAGGAGGTGGTCGAGCCCAAGCCGGACGAGACTTTCTACCTGGCCTGGCGCAGCGGCGAGGAAGGCGCGGCGCTGGCCTGGTGGCTCAAGCGGGTGCGCGAGCACGCGCCCTTCGAGCGCATGATGGCGCGCCACTGCCACGAGGCGGAATCCGTTCAGGCGGGCCGCATGAAATAGACGAAGGTACTCTTCGGATACAGGTGGCGGTAGATCGGCCGGGCCAGCGTCCTGAGCGCGCCCTTCGGCTCCATCCAGCCCGAGCTGCTGTTGTACAGCTTGCGCAGCGAAGGGCGAAACGGTCGCAGGCCGGCCTCGCGCCCGAGGGCGTCGAGCGAGTCGCAGGTGAAGGCGTTGATGTGCTCGAACGGCGCGATCGCCATGATGTCGCCGTCGGACAGGCGCGAGAAATCCCTGGCGCCGAGCAGCTTGCGGATCGACTTCGCGGAATTCGGCACGCTGATCTTCACCAGCCCGCCCGGCCGCAGGGCGCCGGCCAGGCGCTCCAGCATGTCGCGCGGCTCGAGCAGGTGCTTGAAGACCTGCTCGGTATTGATGAAGTGAAACTCGCCGCGCGGCAGGTCGGCCGGGTCGACCACCGGGATGCCGACCGATCTCGCATAATCGATGCGCACCTGCGAGAGCTCGGCGCCGCACACGTCCACCCCGAAGGCGCCCGCCATCTTCGCCCACTCGGCCCAGCCGAAGCCGAAGTCCAGGGCCCGCACGCTGCCGGGGGGCAGGCGGAAATGGTCGAGCATGAACTCGACCTGGCCGGCCAGGTAGCGGTAGTCGTCCAGCCCCCAGCGCGCCACGACCGCCTCGCGCTCGGTCGCCGGCAGCCAGCGGTCGTAGATCTCCTGCAGCAGTTCGGGTCCCGGGACCTGGGCCTGGAAGGCCAGGCCGCAATGTTCGCACTGGGCGAGCACGTAGTCGTAGCCGGAGAAGTCGCGTTCGACCCGGCGCCCGTAGTGCGCGCGCATGTAGCGGCGGATGCCGGGGCTGTCGAGGGGCTCCCGGTGCAGGGTCCGGGTGGCGGTCCGCTTGCAGCCGGGACAGTATTCCCGCTGGACCAGGATTGCGCTGGACGATTCCGGCATGCCGACCTCCTTCGTATCGGATAGGGGAGCATTCGCTTCGTGCAGCGCCGATTGTACGGCCAAATAAGGCGAACAAGGCCAAGCCGGGCCACCCCGGCCCGTCATCCGGACGATCTCAGGCCGCCTCGGTGTCGATCCGGATGCTGCCCGACAAGGTCTTGTGGACGGGACATTTGTTTGCGATATCTGTCAATTGTTTACGCTCATCCTCGTCCAGCGCCCCGACGTATTCGATATGGCGTTGCAGCAGGTAGGCGCCGTCCTTCCGTCCGTGCTCGACGCGCACCCGCATGTCCTCCAGCGCCATGCCCCTGCGCCGGGCGACCATCGTCACCGTCAGCGCGGTGCAGGCGGCCAGCGCGGCCGCGAGCAGGTCGTGCGGTTCGGGCCCGCTGTCCTCGCCGCCGAAGGTTTCCGGGGCATCGCTGAGGAGCCGGTGCCTGCCGATGCTCAGCACCTGCTGCAGCTTGCCCTGGCCCTTGTGCAGGGTGACGTCCATGTGCTTCTCCTTGTCCTGATGGTGTTGGCGGCGCGGGCCGGGCCCGCGCCCGTCGCTCTTTCCTGGCTTACTGCGGCAGGTCGAAGACCAGGATCTCGGCCGCTTCCGCCTGCTCCAGCTGGACGGCGTCCTCGCCGCTCACCTTCAGCGCATCGCCGCCGCCCAGCGCGACTCCGTTCACCGTGACGCTGCCGCGGATCACGTGGACGTAGCCCAGGCGGCCGCCGGCCAGCGGATGGCGCAGGGCGTCGCCGCCGTTCATGATGGCGGCGTAGATCGCGGCGTCCTGGCGCATCGAGACCGAGCCCTCGCGGCCGTCGTTCGAGGCGATCAGGCGCAGGCGGCCCTGCTTCGAGGCGGTGTCGAAGTGCTTTTCCTCGTAGCCCGGCGCCTCGTTCATGGTGTTCGGCTCGATCCAGATCTGCAGGAAGTGCACGCCCTCGTCCTTCGAGTGGTTGTACTCGCTGTGCACCACGCCGCTGCCCGCGCTCATGCGCTGCACGTCGCCGTAGCGCAGCACCGAACCGTTGCCCATGCTGTCCTTGTGCTCCAGCGCGCCTTCCAGCACGTAGGAGATGATCTCCATGTTGCGGTGGCCGTGCGCATCGAAGCCGCGCCCCGGGGCGACCCGGTCTTCATTGATCACGCGTAGCGGACCGAAGCCCATGTGCTTCGGATCCTGGTAGTGGCCGAAGGAAAAGCTGTGCTGGGATGTCAGCCAACCGAAGCTGGCGGCGCCGCGTTCATTCGCTTTACGTACGTTCAACATGGTGTTCTCCTTTTCTGAAAGTTTTGAAAGCAGATCATCGAACCCGTCGATGGCTGCCGGCCGCTGCCGTCTTGCCCATCGTTCGATGCGATGGAGTCATTATGCGCGTCGCCTGCAGGATTGAAAAACGGATAGTTTTCAGCCCTTTCATCGAAATTTTCGAACATCGCTTCCGGGCGCGTGCGTGCGCCGTCCCTTGCGCGGCGCATGGTCTAATCGGAGCAATCCCCCTTCCGGAGCGTACGATGCAGCAAGACAGTTCTCCTTCCAGCCAGCTCGACGAAGCCACCCTCGCCTTCGTGCGCCGGGTCTTCCAGTACGCCCGCAGCGGCGAAACGGCGGTCCTCGGCGACCTGCTGGCGCAGGGCCTGCCCCCCAACCTGCGCAACGAGCGCGGCGACAGCCTGCTGATGCTGGCCTGCTACCACGGCCATGCCGACACGGCGCGCGTGCTGATGGCGCACGGCGCCGACCCGGAACTGATGAACGACGCCGGCCAGACCCCGCTC
>DAMCRY010000342.1:0-4453 GCA_032115075.1 Massilia sp. | reverse complement strand
GGCCTGCACGCCTGCGCCCTCAGCGCCGGCGCCAGCGGGGCGGGCGCATCGCTATCTTCTGTGCGCTGTCAATGAAGCGGCTGTTGTTTCCGCCAAGCTAGAATTTTCCGGGCAGAAGGCGAGATCGCATGAGCATGCCAGCGAAGCTACTCTGGGGCGAGGGACTGTTCCTCCGGCCCCAGCATTTCCAGCAGCAGGACCGCTACCACGAGGCGCGCCTGAACCAGACCGCCAGCGCCCTGCATCCCTACGCCTGGGGCGTGCGCAAGCTGCAGATCGACCACGACGCCCTGCGCCACGACGTGTTGCGGGTCGAGGAACTGTCGATCCTGTTCCCGGACGGCGAAGTCTACCGCGCGCCAGGCGGCGACCCGCTGCCGCTGCAGGTGCGCTTGAACGAGCTGCCGGCGGGACAGCAGGCGGTGACATTCCATGCCGCGCTGCCGGCGCTCAAGGCCTATGGCGAGAACTGCGCGCCGGACGGCGCCCCGGGCGCGGCTGCGCTGGACACCCGCTTCACCAGCCACGAGCGCGAGACCCAGGACCTGTTCACGCGCGCGGCCGAAGCCCCCGTCACCTACCTGCGCAAGTCGCTGCGCCTGGTGGCCGACATCGAGCCGCTGGAAACCTACGACAGCTTCCCGCTGGTGCGCCTGCGGCGCGTGCCGCTAGGGGGCTTCGAGGCCGACCCGTCCTTCGTGCCGCCCTGCCTGTCGATCGATGCCGCGCCCGGCCTCTACCACAGCCTGGCCCGGCTGATGGAAAAGCTGCTCGCCAAGGTCAATGCCCTGTACGGCCACCTGCGCGAGCCGAGCAAGAACGTGGTCGAGATCCGCGGCGGCGACGTCTCCGCGTTCTGGCTGCTGCACACCGCCAGCATGGGCTACGCCTCGCTGTCGCACTACCTCGGCCACCGCGACCTGCATCCGGAGCGCCTGTTCGGCGAGCTGCTCACGCTGGCCGGCGGCCTGATGACCTATTCGCGCAGCTACCGGCTGGAAGACCTGCCGGCCTACGTGCACGCCGACCCGGGGCCGCCCTTCGCGCGCCTGGACGGCATCATCCGCGACCTGCTCGACACCGTGATCTCGTCGCGCTACTTCACGATCGCCCTGAACCGCGAGCGCCCCTCCTACTACCTGGGCGCCCTCGATTCGGGACGGATCAACATGCAGACCACGCTCTACCTGGCGGTGGCGGCCGACATGCCGGCGCTGCAGCTGGTGGACGTGGTGCCCCTGCAGTTCAAGGTCGGCGCGCCGGAAGACGTCGACAAATTCGTGCTGTCGGCCCTGCCCGGCGTGAAGCTGGTGCACGCCCCGCAGGTGCCGGCGGCGGTGCCGGTGCGGCCCGATACCTATTACTTCATCCTGGAGAACCGTGGCATGCTGTACGAAACGATGCTGAAAGCCCAGGCGATCTCGGTCTACGTCCCGAACGGGATCCGCGACCTGCGCCTCGAACTGATCGCGGTGGCCGCATGAGCGCCTTCGTCGAACGGCGCGTGGCGCCGCAACCCGGTGAAAAGCAGGCGCGCCCGCCGCAGCGCCTCTCCGACATCATGTACGAGGGTTTCTATGCCCTGTTCCTGCTGAAGAACGGCTGCGGCCCGCAGGACAAGGTCGCCTTCGCCGACAACATGACCGGCTTCCTGGCCGACGTCGACCGCAACGCCAAGGCGCTCGGCATATCGGCCGAGGACGTGACGGCGGCGAAATACGCCTTCTGCTCGGCGGTCGACGAGATCATCCTGCGCTCGACCTACGAAGTGCGCGAAGCCTGGGAAACGCGTCCGCTGCAGCTGCGCGTGTTCGGCGACCAGCTCGCCGGCGAGCACTTCTTCCACCGGCTGGAAGACCTGCGCGCCAAGGGCGCGGTGCACGTGGAAGCGCTGGAAGTGTTCCACATGTGCCTGCTGCTCGGCTTCCAGGGCCGCTACGCGCTGGACGGGCGCGACAAGCTGGACTACCTGGTGGCGCGCCTGGGCGACGAGATCGCCCGCATGCGCGGCCGCACCCGCGGCTTCGCACCGCACGCCGAGCGGCCGGACCAGGTGGTCAACCGCCTGCAGAGCGACCTGTCGCTGTGGGTGCTGGGGGCCGTGTTCATGGTGGCCGGGCTGGGGGCCTACCTGGGCTTCCGCACCGCGCTCTCCGGCGAGACGGAGACGGCGCTGGCGCAGTACAACGACCTGGTGAAGCTGCCGCCGAAGGCGGCGCATGTCACGATTACCTTGCCGTGACTGCCAGGACCGCGGGAGAGGAAGACACTTCCCCCCTCCCGCTGGCGCTTCATTGCGGCCCGGGCTGCGCCGCCCTCTGAAGCAGCTCGACCGCTTTCGACAGGATCGGGCCGGCCATGCCATCGTGCCGCAGCGTCTCGAACGGCCCTTCACCGAAGTAGAGTCCATCGGATGCCAGGAACGTAATCCGGACGTTCCCCGGTTTCGGCGGCGGCAGGCGCTGCTCGTCCCAGGGTCCGATCCGGCGACCACGGGCTCGGACACCGCGACCAGCTCCTGCGCCAAACCGGATACGGGCGTGTCCGGCCCCTCGTACACCGCCACTTTCCCCGATTGGTTCAGGTAACGCACTCCCCCTTCGTTGAAGGCGGCGAGGACATCCAGCCCTCCGGCGAGAGGAACCTCGACGACCACACCGAGCAGTTTCTTCGGCAAAGGCAGCCCACCCATGGCGCGCAGCCGGTTGTATGCCAGGACGCGCACTCGGGCGTCGTTCTCGTCGTCCTCGGCGATGCCGAGCAAGGCGGCCCTGTCGGGCGTATCGGCCAGCAATGGCCCCCACAGGCCGTCCTCATCGCCGCCGCCCGGCTTCCGGAACAGCGCGATGTCGTCGCAGAAAAGCAGGTTGTACATGAAGTTCACGTGGGGCTCTGCATAGGGACTGTATAGTCCGGTCGTCTCGACGGGCTTGTCGGAGGCCGTCGAGACACCGGTCGCGTAACGGAGAGATTCGGACATGGTTGATCCTTGAAGAGAAGAGGTTGTGGCGAAGAAGACGGGTGACGCGACGGTACCAGGGGGGCCTGATGGGGAAGCCGGCGATCGGGCGATCACGTCGACAGCGAATGACTCACTGGATCACCTTGAACTCGATCCGCCGGTTCCGCGCCTTTCCCTCCGGCGTGCGGTTGTCCGCCACCGGCCGGTCCGGCCCCTCTCCCGACACCGCGATCGTGTCCGCCGGGATGCCCTTCCCGACGATATAGGTCTTGACCGCCTCCGCCCGCGCCTGGCTGAGCGACAGGTTGCCGGCGCGCGAGCCCGCGTTGTCGGTGTGGCCGATCACCTCCACCCTCACGCCTTTCAGCTTCTGCATGGCCGCGCTCATCTGGTCCAGCACCGCCATGCCCGACGCGGTCAGGGTCGCCTTGCCCGACTCGAATTCAATGATGCGGTTGGCCAGCGCCGCGTCCAGCACGCTCTGCTGGGACGCCGCCACCCGCAGGCCGTTGTTGACCGTATAGGTCGGGTTCAGGCTGGCCGCGATGTCGCCGGCGATGCGCTGGCGCTCCTCTTCGCTGGCGACGTCGCCGCGCAGGCTGACGGTGCTGCCTTCGATCTTGAGCTGGCCGCGGCTGACCAGCTTCAGGTTCGGGCCGATCAGCTTCGCCACGTACTCGTTCCAGTTGGCCGGCGTGGCCACCGTGCCCACCGACAGCTGGTCCACCACGCGCGAGGCGCCGTAGACGATGCGCAGGCGCTCCAGCAGCGCCGCCTTGCTGGCCTCGTCGGCCACGGTACCGCTGACCACGATCGGCAGGTCCGGCTGGGACCCCGGCGCCGCCTGTTGGGCCTGGACGGCGCCGGCGGAAAGGATGGCCAGCGCCAGGAAGGAAGTGTGTACGGATAGGGTCACGTCGCGGCTCCGATGAAGGTTTTCATGAACATGTCGCGCGCCAACCCGAGCGGCAGGTCGGCCTGCGCCAGGTAGCTGGCCAGCGAACGCACGTCGAGGTCGATGTAGAGCTGCTCGTCGATCCAGCCGGTGTCGCCAAGGCGTACCTGCTGCTCGATGCCGACCAGCGGATCGACCACGGCGCGCAGGGTCTCCGCCAGCGCCGCGCAGAAGCCGATCACCAGCACCGGGCGGCCCTCCTGCTGCGTGATGAAAAGCGCCAGGTCGAAGCTGGCGCGGCGCAGGAACGGCGCCACCAGCTGCAGCCAGAAGGCGGCCACGGCGAAGCGCTGGCCCGGGTCCATCGGCAGCGGAAGCACCAGGCTCTTGTGCAGCTCGGCCGGCTGGCTGTGCATCACCGGCTGCAGCAGCAGGCCCAGCGCCAGCAGCATGCGCGCAAAGCCGCGCTCCCCCAGCAGCGCGCCGAGCGAGCCGACGGTGCCGTTGGCGAGCAGGTGCGACAGGGTCGGCTCGGCCTCGCCCAGGGCGATGGACGCGTCGGCGATCGCATGCAGGTGCGGACCCGGGTCGGCCTC
>DAMCRY010000341.1:0-4525 GCA_032115075.1 Massilia sp. | reverse complement strand
CTTGTCCTTGCCGTAGGCCGGCATCGGCAGGTCCTTGGCCGCGGCCGGGGCGGCGACGGCTGCCGGCGACGCGAAGGCGGCCGAGATGGCGACTGCGAGCATCAGCTTGTTCATCGATGCGCTCCTTATTGTTTGCCGCCGGCGGGGGCGGCTGGGGTGGTTGCGCCGCCCTGGGCCGCGATCATCGCGGCCGGCTTGCGGTCAATGACGGTACGGTTGGTCGGCACCAGGTAGGTGCGCACCGCGCGCTGGATGTCCTCCGAGGTCACGGCGTCGATCCAGCCCGGGATCTTGTTGACCACGTTGGCGTCGCCCCACAGCACCTGCATCTTCGCCAGGGTGTCGGCGCGGTTGATGAAGCTCTCCAGCTGGTTGTTCCAGTCGGCCAGCATGCGGGTCTTGACGCGCTTGAGGGTGGCGGCGTCGACGCCGTCCCGCGCGACCCTGGCGATGTCCTCGTCCATGGCCTTGAGCACCGCGTCGGCGCTGCTGTCCGGCTTGTACAGGGCGAACACGGTCAGCAGGGTCGGGCCATCGTACTCGAAGGGGCCGGTCAGGCCGAACAGGGTGTCGACGTTGAGGGCGATCTCGCGGCCCTTCACCAGGCCCTGGTAGAACAGCGAGGCGTCGCCGCCGCCCAGCAGCTCGGCCAGCACGGCGACGGCGGCCTGGTCGCGGTGGCCGCGCGGCGGCACTTTCCAGGCGGCGGCGATGGCCGGCACCTGGGCCAGGGCGTCGCTCTGCACCACGCGCTTCTCGACCGTGTTCAGGCCTTCGCTGAAGTCGGTCGGCTTCGGGGTCGGTCGGGCCGGGATGCCGCCGAAGTACTTCTGCGCCAGCGCGAAGCCCTGCTGCGGAGTGATGTCGCCGGCGATCGCGAGCACGGCGTTGTTGGGGCCGTAGTAGTCGCGGTGGAAGGCGCGCACGTCTTCCAGACTGGCGTTCTCGAGGTCCTCGAAGCTGCCGTAGCCGTCATGGTTGTTCTCCCATTTCTGGAAGGCGTGCTGGCCGATGTCGATCCACATGAAGCCGCCGTAGGGCTGGTTCTTCACGTTCACGCGGATCTCTTCCTTGACCACGTCCTGCTGGTTCTTCAGCGTGGCCGGGTTGAAGTCGAGGGTCTTCATGCGGTCCGCCTCCAGCCACAGGATCGGCTCCAGCGCCGACACGGGCGCGGTCTCGATGTAGTTGGTGTAGTCGGGACGGGTCGAACCGTTGTTGCGCCCGCCGCCGGCGGTGATGGTGGTGTCGAACACGCCCTTCTTTGCGTTCGGCGTGCCCTGGAACATCAGGTGCTCGAACAGGTGGGCGAAGCCGGTGCGGTTCTTCGGTTCCAGGCGCATGCCCACGTGGTAGACGACCGACACGCCGACGGTCGGCGAACTGCGGTCCTCGGTGACGATGACCGTCAGGCCGTTGTCGAGCTTCTTGACGTTGATCGGCAGGGTCCATTGGTCGCTTGATGCGGCCAGCGCCGACAGCGAAAAGGTGAGCCCGGCCAGCAAAACAGGTAATTGGCGCATGCGCATGGGTGACCTCGAAAAAGAACGCAGAAGGAGACTGCGAGGTGGGTTGTACAGACAGTGTTGGCCATCTGCGCTGCATCTTAGCGTAATGGCATGCCAATAAGTAACCTTTTTTCGTATGCATACTTGCGAAAAATACATTGTCTTGTCGATATTGCGCAACATGCATCCATCTGGCGGATTCGCGCTCCAGATGCCGTTTTGTGCAGTTCATCGCAAGGAGATAGGTAGTTCGCGTCGAAGCCGATATAGTTGCAACATGCCAAGACCTGTCCTGTGCCGGTCATGCTGGACGAGCGGCGCGTGCAATCCACGCGGCTTGCGGCAACTGATAACCAAGAATATGTATCTGGAGAATCCGATGACACACCTTTCCAAGCTCGGCCTGGCCTTCGCGGCGCTGTGCGCCCCGCTGTTTGCCTTCATGGGCATCGCGAGCGCGGCGCCGGAGACGGCGACCGAGACCCGCCAGGTCGACGCGCGCGTGGTGCGCGTCAAGCTCGACGGGGTGGTGGACCTGAAGATCCGCCAGGGCGCCACCCCGCTGCTGGTGCTGACCGGCGATCCGCGCCTGCTCGGCAAGACCACGACCTTGCAGAGCGGCGACACGCTCAACATCGGCACCGAGACCCGCGGCATGGGCATCAACCTGGGCCGCAGCATGGGCCTGCACGCCGAGCTGACCCTGCCGAACCTGCGCGAGGTCACCTCCGAGAGCGTCGGCGGCACCGCGATCAGCGGCTTTTCCGGCGAAGAACTCGTGCTCAATCTCGATGGGGCCGGCTCGATGAATGTATCATGTAATTACAAGATTCTGAGCGCCAGCCTGGGCGGCGTCGGCAGCATGAACGTCAACGGCATCAACAGCGAGAGCGTCGAGCTGAACCTGCGCGGCGCCGGCTACGTGACCCTGTCCGGCCGCAGCCGCCTGCTCAAGGCCGAACTCGGCGGACTGGGCGGGCTGGATGCCCGGGCGTTCACGGCCGAGAACGTCACCCTCGAGCTGTCGGGACTGGGCAACGCGACCGTCACGGCCAGGGAAAGCGCCAACCTGACGCTGTCCGGCCTGGGCTCGGTGACCGTGCACGGCAAGCCGGTCAACCGCAAGGTGAGCGTGGACGGGCTGGGCAAGGTGAGCTGGAAGTAAGCGGGAACACACGCGGGAACACACGCGGGAACAAGGCAGGGCCGAAGACAGAACAAGAACAAGGGAATCCTCACGAGGACCAGGGGGGGGGCGCAGAGATCCGCAGAGATCCGCAACGATCCCGTCGATCCTCCCTCCATGCACGAGACATGAAAAAAATATTCTTAGCGATCGCGTTCGCGCTCGGCCTGCAGGCCAGTGCGCACGCGGGCTTCGCGGAAGGGGCCAGCGCGTATAACGCGCGCAACTACGCGGCAGCACTGAAAGAGATCGTCCCGCTCGCCAGGGCCGGCCATGCGGACGCCCAGCATTTGCTGGGCCTGATGTATTACATGGGCCGCGGCGTCACGCGCGACTACAAGCAGGCCTTCGCCTGGCACTACAAGGCGGCCCAGCAGGGCAAGTCCGACGCGCAGTACGTGGTCGGCGCCATGTACTACACCGGCAACGCCGTGCCGCAGGACCAGCGCCACGCGGTGAGCTGGTTCCGCAAGGCGGCCGAGCAGGGACACGCCGAGGCCCAGCACGCGCTCGGGCTGATGTACCGCTACCACCAGGCCGGCATGCCGCAGGACATGGTGCTGGCCTACATGCTGTGGAACCTGGCGGCGGCCAGCGGCAACCACAACGCGGTCGAGCAGCGCGCGGCCATTTCGCGCCAGATGACGCAGGAGCAGATCGAGGAGGCGCAGGCCTTGTCGCGCACGTGGAAGCCGGGGCGGCCCCTGCCGACCACGTCCCGCACCGGGAACAATTCGTGATACGGAACCGCCGGCCTTGCCGGCGGTTGTCTACCTGCCCTGTAGGCATGGTCCGGTCCAGTGGACCGGATCACGCCTGCGACCATCACTTGGCGAGCGTCGTGGCCGGCGCCTTCGCCGCACTCCTGAACAAGCCCAGCGGCACCGCATTCCCCATCGCCTGGTAGCCCAGGTCGTTCGGATGCAGGTGGTCCCCGCTGTCGTAGGCCGGCAGCAGGCGGGTCGGGTGCGCAGGATCGCGCGTGGCGCGGTCGAAGTCGATCACGGCGTCGAACTCGTCGTTGTTGCGGATCCAGTTGTTCACCGCCTGGCGCACGACTTCCTTCTCCGGCGAGTAGTAGCCGGCCCCCTCGAACGGCGTCAGGGTGGCGCCGATCACGCTGATGCCCTTGGCGCGGGCGCGGTTGATCAGCTGGCGGTAGCCGGCGATCAGGTCTTCGGCCGTGACCGGGTTGGTGGCCGAACTGTTGCCGATGTCGTTGATGCCGATCAGGACCACGAGGTAGCGCACGCCCGCGGTGGCCAGCACGTCGCGGTCGAAGCGCTCCAGCGCGCTGCGGCCGGCCAGGGTGTTCGGCGAGTTGCCCAGCAGGCGGTTGCCGCTGATGCCGCGGTTGACCACGCCGAAGCGGGCGTTCAGGCCGAGGACCGGATCGCGCTCGGTCTGCAGGCGGCGCGCCAGCCAGTCGGGCCAGCGGTTGTTGGTGTCCGGCGTGCTGCGGGTGCCATCGGTGATCGAGTCGCCCAGGGCGACGATGGTCGGGCCGGTCGAATCGACGTCGACCTCGGTCAGGAAAGGCCAGATCGTGATCGTGCGCTGCACCGGCAGCGAGGGCGCGGCCGTGAAGTTGCCGGGCAGCGAGACGTAGTTGGTCTGCAGCGCCAGCGAGTGGATGGTGGTGGCCTGCACGGTGCCGGGCAGGTAGAGGCTCACGGCCAGGTCGGACAGCGCCGGCACGTTCAGCTCCACCGGATCGGACACGGCCGGCGCGCCGGGCGGGATGGTGACGAAGGCGCGGCCGCCGAAGGTCAGGGCGCGGTCGCTGCCGGCCGCGACGTCGGAGCCGCCGGCGCGCAGGCCGATGCGGGCC
>DAMCRY010000340.1:0-4534 GCA_032115075.1 Massilia sp. | reverse complement strand
TCCGGGCGGGCAGCGCGGGCTTCACGATCAGCGAACCGGCCTTCGAGGCCGAGAAGGGTTTCGAGAAGGACCACTACAACAACTTCGGCATGGCCTTCCGCATCAAGGCCGCGCCCGGCGCCTACGCGGTCCGCGTGCGCACCACGTCCGGCCTCGACGACACCACGGTGTCGATCACCGGCATGCAGGCCAGCCGGCTCGGGCCGGGCGTATTCTGGGACGCCGCCGGCCTGCTGCCGAACCGGACCACCATCTCGACCCAGGGAAGGGAGTGGTCCTTCCGCTACGTCAATGGGCGCGGCTTCCTCGACATCGAGATCGAGCCGAAGCGCCCCGGCGTCGCGGTCGGGGTCGAGGAGATCGTGCTCGAGCCGATCGCGTCCCAGGCGCGCCCCGCGGGCACCCTGCCGGCGATCTATACCCTGGGCGATTCCACCGTGAAGTCCTACACCTTCGACGAAGCGCCGATGAGCGGCTGGGGCCAGGTCTTCGACAAGCTGTTCGATCCGGGCAAGGTGCGGGTGCTGAATTATTCGATGGGCGGCCGGTCCTTCCGCAACGCCTATGCGGAAGGGCGCCTGAACGACCTGCTGCTGGCCGGCCACGCCGGCGACGTCGTGATGATCCAGTTCGGCCACAACGACGAGAGCCTCGACGAGATGCGCCGCTTCGGCCGCGGCTCGACCGAGGCCATGTACGAGACCCTGATCACCGACTTCTACCTGCCCGCGATCCGCGCGCGCGGCATGCAGCCGGTGTTCGTCACCCCGATGTCGCGCGTGAAGGGCGATGCGAAACCGGGCGACACCTATGCCAATTCCTTCACCAGGCGGCGTTTCCCCGAACTGATGAAACGGCTGGGCGCGGCCAACCGCGTTCCGGTGGTCGACCTGAACGCGCTCAGCGTCGACTATTACAACCGCACCGGGGTCGAGGCGATCACGGCGATGGTGATGGCGATCGAGGCCGGCGAGACCCCCGGCAAGACCAACGACGGCAGCTATGCGAACGGCCACCCGGCGAACAAGATCGACGGCACCCATTTCCGCGAATCGCTGTCGAAGCAGTATGCGCGCATCGTCGCGACCGAGCTGGCGCGGCTGGGCGGGCAGGGGGACCGGGTCGCGGCGGCGGTCGCGGCGCAACTGCGGCCCGAGGTGCGCGACGCCATCGCAGGGAACGACTGGTCGGCCATCCATCCCGAGATCGCACGCGACATCGTCGCGGGAGAGAACGCCTACTATCGCGACCAGATCGAGAAGCTGCTGCAGTTGGGCGCCCTGCGCAAGGACGCGCAAGGCGACTTCCACCCACGGCAAACGATGCGGACCCGCGAATTCGGCGCTGCGCTGGCCCGGGTGATGGACCTGCGCGCCGGCGCCCTGAAGCAGGGCGCGGACGGCCCCCTAACGCGCGAGGTCATGGGGGCGATGCTGCTGGACGCCTACCATGCCGCGTTCAGCGCGAAGCCGAAGTACATGACCGACTACAACGGCAAGACCGTGGTGCCCGGCTCTCCTGGCTACGACCCCAACCTCGACACCGGCGCACAGGGCGCGATGTACTACCCGCTGCTGCCCTGGGCCAGGCTGGGCGATACCGCCGACGTCTCCGCGCCGTATGCGGCGAAGGTGAAGGAGGCCTACGAACTCGGCCTGATCCGCTCGGAGGCCGGGATCGCGCGCGGCCGCATGGTCAACGGCACGCTGCTGGAGCCGAAATCGGTCGTCACGCGCGCGAAGGCGGCCAAGGCCCTGTACTTCATGTGGGTGCTGGCGCAGCCGCCCAAGGCGGAGAACGACAACGAAGTCAAACCAGTGCCTGGCGTTTGATATTGATATATCTCAACGTTTAGTGCATAATAAGCGCATCCGGGAGGTTAGCTCAGGGGTAGAGCACTGCATTCACACTGCAGGGGTCGCAAGTTCGAAACTTGCACTTCCCACCAGAATACGAGAGCCCGCAAACAGCGATGTTTGCGGGTTTTTTGCTTGGCGCTGTCACCGTCGGATATGGATGAGCTGGAAATGCCGGGCTGTTTCGCGGTCGAACCGCCGTGCCTATCGACAGGAAACGGCCATGCGCGCACCCTATTTCAAGCAGTGGTTTGCCAGGCTGCCGGCGCTGAACCAGCCCCGGCGGTCGACCCGAGCGCCGGCGTGGGAACCCGGCATAGCGTCGCCGGCGCCCTCAGGGCGCCTGCTTCTCCGCACGCAGCCAGCCGAACAGCACCGCCATCATGAACGGACCCACGAACAGGCCGATCACGCCCAGCGTCGACACGCCGCCCAGCAGGCCAAACAGCACCGCGAGGAAAGGCAGGTTGACCCGGTGTCCGATCAGCTTCGGGCGGATGAACTTGTCGACCATGAACAGCTCCACGGCGCCCCAGGTGAACAGGCCCAGCGCCGCGCCGGGGTTGCCCTGGCCGAGCAGCAGCAGCGACACCATGGTGAAGGAAAGCGGCGCGCCGCCCGGAATCAGGGCCAGGTAGCCGGTGATCACGCCCAGCAGGGCGGGCGCCGGCGCGCCCGCGATCGCGTAGGCCGCGCCCAGCACGATCCCTTCCAGCACCGCGATCGAGCACAGGCCGAGCGCCGTGCCGCGCACCGACAGCGGGAGGATGGCGCGCAGGTTGCCGTAGTGGGCCGGCAGCAGGCGCGCGCCGGCGCCGTCCACGTAGCGCACCACGGTGGGACCGTGCAGATAGAGCACGAACAGGGTCAGCAGGGTCAGGAACAGATACAGGGCGTTGGCCAGGATGGCCGAGCCCCACAGGCGCGCGGCGCCGGTCAGCTGGGGCATGACGTCGCCCAGCGTGGTCTGGATCAGGGCGTTCAGGCCGCCCGGCACCGCCAGGTGTTCGTTCCACCATTCGAGCGCGCGTTCCGAGACTACCGGCAGGCTGGCGAGCCAGCCGGGCGCGGCGATGCCGAATTCGTTGAGGCGCGCCAGCAGGTGCTGCAGGCCGACCAGCTCGTTGCCGAGGGCCTTGACCAGCAGCAGCGACGGCCCGAAGAAGCCGACCACCAGCAGCGCCAGCATCACGCTGGCGCTGGCCAGGCGCGGCAAGCCGCGCGCCTGCAGGCGCTCGTGCAGCGGCCAGGTGATCACGGCCAGCAGGCCGGCCCACGCGAGGGAACCGAGGAAATGCTGCAGCAGCAGCGCCAGGGCGATGGCGAACAGCACCGGCAAGACGTAGGAGGAGGCGCGCATCCCGTGAGGCCCGCCGGTCAACCGTGCCGGAGCGCGGCGCCGCGCTCCAGGATGGTGGGGCGGCTGCCGGCCGGCAGGCTTGCGGGGTTGCCCGGCACGAGCATGAGAGGTGCAATGCGTTTCATGGTTCCCGAGATGGTATTCGATGGTCGCATCGTGCGGCGACATGCCGCATCGGATGATGCGCAAGGATAATCTATCTGGACCGTTCGGGAAAAGCGGAGATTACCGAAAGATCACTTCCGAAAAAAGGAAGCGGATCGAAGAGGCCGCCTGGGGCGGCCGCGGGCGGGACCCTCTCCGCGCGGCCCGGAGGGCGCGGAGACGGCGGAAAGGGTGCATTCGGGCGGGTTCAGCCGTGCAGGTCGTCGTCCTTGAGGGTGCCGTTGACATACAGGCGCAGCAGGATGGCCACCGGCGGCGGGATCACCACGCCGGTCTCGAAGCGGCTGCCGCTGGACTGGGTGACGCCGAAGCGGCTCCAGAACTTTTCCTGGCTCTCGCGCTTGCGGATGCGCAGGCGGCGCAGCTCGTGCGGCGCCGCCGGCCACGGTGCGGTCGGCTGCGCGCCGATCGGCATGTTCAACGACATGCCCTCCTGCGCCAGCTCCATGCTCAGTTCTTCATCCATCATCCTGCCAGCCATCGTGCTTTCCTTCCGATCGGTCGATTCGTCATTCGCTTGCGGCCGGCATATGCCGGTTCCGCGCCAATGGAACAGATCGTAATCGGAAAGGCAGGGCCCAAGGCTCACGAAAAATCACAGCGGACGCTTTTTTGTAAATCGGCCATTTGGCACAGGGCCGCGGGCGCGCAGGCCCCGGGCGAGCCGTCCCGGCGGCGGGAAACTCGGGTATGATCCGTTTCTTTTCGACATTACCTCGATCCCTCCTCCCTGCTGATGCATACCCGACCCGAACCGGGCGGCGCCCTGCTGGCGCGCGCCGTCAACCTCGTCAATTGCGGCATGGTGGTGCTCGACGCCGCCCAGGAGATCGTGCTGTGGAATGGCTGGATGGTGCCGCGCTCCGGCTATGCGGCCGCGCGTGTGCGCCAGCGTTCCTTGTTCGACGTGTTTCCGGAGTTGCGCGGCTCGCGCGTCGAGTCGGCGGTGCTGGCCGCGTTGACCGAGGACATCGCCGCCACCCTGCCGCCATCCCAGGGACGGGCGCCGTTCCCGCTGCGCGAAGCCGGCAGCTTCGACGGCGCGCGCATCGAGCAGGCGGTCAGCGTGACGCCCTTCGCCGAAGCGGGCGAGCGGTTCTGCCTGATCGAGATCCGCGACGTCAGCGGCGCCACCGAGCGCGAGCGGCGCCTG
>DAMCRY010000339.1:0-4546 GCA_032115075.1 Massilia sp. | reverse complement strand
CCGGCCTTGAGCTTGAGCTTCACGCCGTTCCCGGCCCGGACCGCGCCGACCTGCGGCGTGCCGGGACGCTCGCTGGCCAGCCAGGTGGTGGCCGGCACCAGCGCCGGGCTGGTGTACGTCCTGGCGCGCAGCTGGTCGCTGACGCCCTCGCGGTTCTGGCTCAGGGCGGCCATGCTGAAGTGGACGTGGCCGGTCGCCTGCGGGCGGCTGCGCGTGACGGCGATCTGGTCCAGCACTTCCTGCGGCGCATAGCTCTTGGTGGCGGCCCCGATGCGGCTGGGGTACAGGCCCGGCCATATGTGGCGGCCCTGCGGATTCTGCGAAATCCAGTAGTCGAGCAGCACCGGGTAGGACTGCGCGGTCTGCGCGATCGGCCAGTACAGCTGCGGCGTGAAGTAGTCGAGCCAGCCGTTCTGCAGCCACAGCTCGGCGTCCGCGTACAGCTTGTCGTACTGCGAGAAGCCGTTGATGCCGGGCGGACGGCGGTCCGGACGGCCCAGGCCGAAGGGGCTGATGCCGAAGCGCACCCAGCTCTTCTCGCGGTGGATGCCCTTGTACATGGCCTCGATCAGGCGGTTGACGTTGTCGCGGCGCCAGGAGGCGCGATCGAGCTTGCCGCCGGAGGCCAGGTAGCGCTCCCAGGCCGGGGTGTCGGGGAAGTCGAGTTCCTTGGCGGCCGGCTTGCCGCTGCCGTCCAGCGCCTGCGCGTTGCCGGCGACGTCCGGGGCCTCGATCGGATACGGATAAAAATAGTCGTCGATGTGCACGCCATCGATGTCGTAGCGGCGCACCACGTCGAGGATCACGTCCATGGTCTGCTTCGAAGCGGCCTCCTCGCCCGGGTCCATCCACATGAATTTTCCGTAACGCTTCACCGCGGACGGGATGGTGTTGGTGATGTGGTTCGGCGCCGCCGGCGAACGCGCGTTGTCGTGGCGCGCGCGGTAGGGGTTGAACCAAGCGTGCAACTCGAGGCCGCGCGCGTGCGCTTCGCGCACCCAGAAGGCGAGCGGATCGTACCAGGGCGAAGGCGGCTTGCCCTGGGCGCCGGTCAGGTATTCGGACCAGGGTTCGATCTTCGAGGCATAGATCGAGTCGGCGGACGGGCGCACCTGCAGCACGATGGCGTTCAGGTTCAGGCTCACAGCGCGGTCGAGGATGGCGATGGCCTCGGCCTGCTGCTGCGCGGCCGGCAGGCCCGGCTTGCTCGGCCAGTCGATGTTGGCGACCGTGGAGACCCAGGCGGCGCGGAATTCGCGCGGGGCCGGCGGCGGCAGGTCGCTACCCGCCGTGCCGCCGGGTACGGTTGGCTGCGTGGTGCAGGCGCCGAGGAAACCGGCCAGCGCCAGCGCGCCTGGCAGCAGGCCGAAGGTGAACGCGCGTTTTTTCAGGTTGGGCTTCAATTGCGCTCCTTGTAGTTTTTGATACCGCTTAGACTTTGACGAACCACCGCTTGCGCCACATGCCGTAGGCGATCGCGAACATGCAGGCGTTGAAGAGGATGGCGTATAACAGGGAAGTGTTGGCCGCGCCGAGCGGCAGCGCCTCGATCGGCGCGTACAGCACGCGGCCCAGTGCGAGCTGGCCGCCGTCGGGCTGGTCCAGCTTGATAAAACCGAGCATCTTGGCCACGAAGCCGGAGAAGGCGAAGATGAACAGCGCGTTCATCCCGTAGACGACGAAGGGCCTGGCCCATGCCGCGGCGCGCTCGCGCACGATGGCGTGGGGAGCCGCGTCGAGCAGCCAGAAGAAGGCGCCGAAGGCCAGCAGCGCCCAACCGGTCATCAACAGGCAGTAGGAGACCGTCCACAGGCTTTTGTTGATCGGCATGAGCACGGCGTCGAGGCTCGAACCGAGCGCCAGGAAGACCAGGCCGGCGAGCAGCATCCACACGGTCTGCTCGGTGCGCGGCAGCTGCGACGCCAGCACGCGGCCGGCCAGCACGCCGAACAGCTGGCTGCACAGGGCGGGGATGGTGCTGACCAGGCCTTCCGGGTCCCAGGTCTTCGACTGCACCCACATGTGGCCGTCCAGCACCATGCGGTCGACCCAGGCGCCGAAATCCTGGCCCGGCTCCAGCACCCCGGCGCCGATCCCGGGCACCGGCACCCACAGCATCAGCACCGAATACAGCGCCAGCAGCGCCGCGATCACGGCCAGCTGGGCGCGCCAGCCGAGGTAGACCACGATGGGCGCGGCCAGCACGGTGCACAGGGCGATGCGCTGCAGGACGCCGGGAATGCGCACGGTGTCGAAGTCGAAGCGCGGGATCAGGTTGAGCAGGAAGCCGATCAGGAAGATCAGCGCGGCGCGCCTGGCCAGCTTGAGCAGCAGGCGCGGCCTGTCGGCGCCTTCGGCGGCCAGGCGGCCCAGCGACAGGGTCATGGCGACGCCGCCGATGAACAGGAAGAAGGGGAAGATGCAGTCGGTGAAGGTCCAGCCATGCCACTTGGCGTGGGCCAGCTGCGCATGCAGGTTGCCCCAGTCGCCCGGGTTATTCACGAGCACCATGGCGGCAATGGTAAAGCCACGGAAGGCGTCGAGCGAGGTCAGGCGCACGGGTGCATCGCGCATTGCTACACAATCTCCTTGTTATTGTTTTGTAGGGTGGCCGGCGGAGCCGACCACCCTACTTCTTGCCGAACTCCGGATCGATCTTGACGAGCGCCGCCATGATGAAGGCGGGGATCGTCGACAGGCAGGCCCAGATGAAGAAGTGCTTGTACCCGAGGTATTCCTGCAGGTCGCCGCTCCACATCCCCGGCACCATCATCCCGAGCGCCATCAGCCCGGTGCAGATCGCGTAGTGCGCGGTCTTGTGCTCTCCCTCGCAGACCATGATCATGTACAGCAGCATCGCGGTGAAGCCGAAGCCGTAGCCGAACTGCTCGATGGCGAGCGAGGCGCACACCACCGCGAAGCTGGTCGGCTGCGCCTGCGACAGGTAGACGAACACCAGGTCCGGCAGGTGCACGGCGAAGACCATCAGCCACAGGCAGCGCTTCAGGCCCAGGCGCGAGATCAGGTAGCCGCCGGCCAGGCCGCCCAGGGTCAGGAAGGCGATGCCGATGGTGCCGTAGGCGATGCCGTACTGCTCGGTGGTGAGGCCGAGGCCTCCCTGGGCGAGCGGGTCCTTCAGGAAGGGCGCCACCAGTTTCAGCAGCTGCGCCTCGCCCAGGCGGAAGGTCAGGATGAAGCCGAGGATCAGCCAGATGTCGCGCTTGCGGAAGAACAGGACGAAGGTGGTGAAGAAGTCGCGCAGCGGATTGCTGGTGCCTTTCACCTTGTGGTCGGTGTCCGGCTTGGGCAGGATCATCCCATGCCACAGGAAGGCCGCCAGGAACAGCGCGGCCAGCACGAAGAACACGATCGACCAGGCCTGGTTGACGTCGCCCAGCCGGGTGGCGAGGTAGCCGGCCAGCACCACCAGCGGCCCTTGTCCGGCCAGCGTGGCCAGGCGGTAGAAGGTCGAGCGCACCCCGACGAAAGCCGCCTGCTGCTGCTGGCGCAGGCCGAGCATATAGAAACCGTCGGCCGAGATGTCGTGGGTGGCCGAGCTGAAGGCCATCAGCCACATCACCGCCAGGCTGGCGACGAAGAAGTTCGGCAGGTGCAGCGCCAGGCCCACCGCCACCAGCGAGGCCGCCACGGCCAGCTGCAGCAGCACGGTCCAGCGGCGCTTGGTGCCGAACATGTCGACGATCGGCGACCACAGGGGCTTGATCACCCAGGGCAGGTACAGCAGGCTGGTATAGAAGGCGATATCGGAATTCGACACGCCCATGTCCTTGTACATGATGACCGACAGGCTCATCACCACGACATAGGGAATGGCCTGGGCGAAGTACAGCGAGGGGACCCACGCCCACGGGGACGTTGCGTTCTGGTTGTGCATATCTCTTTCGTGGTCGGCGGGCCTGAGGACCCGCTCTTATGCGATGGCGTCGCGCACGCTGCCGCGCGCCGCTTCCAACAGGGCCTGCGCCTGCTCGACACCCGTCTGCTTGACCAGGGCCACGATCGCGGTCTTGACGTGGTAGCCGCACTGCTCGAGCACCGCCTGCGCGGCCGCCTCGTCGGCGCCGGTGGCGAATGCGGTCAGGCGGATGGCGCGTCGCACCAGCTTGGCATTGGTCGCCCGGAAGTCTACCATCAGGTTGCCGTAAACCTTGTTCAAACGGACCATCAGGCCGCTGGAGAAGGTGTTCAGCGCGATCTTCTGCGAGGTGCCCGCCTTCAGGCGCGTGGAGCCGGAGATGATCTCGGGGCCGGTATCGAGCACGATGCCGATCTCGGCCTCGCTTGCCACCGGCGCGCCGGCATTGTTCGAGAAGCCGATGGTCAGCGCCCCCGCCGCACGCGCGGCGCGCAGCGCGCCCAGCACGTAGGGCGTGAAGCCGGAAGCGGCCAGCAGCAGCACCACGTCGCCGGCGTCCACCTCCACGCTCGCCAGGTCGGCCGCGCCCTGCTCATGGTCGTCTTCGGCGCCTTCGACCGCGACGAACATCGCACTTTCGCCGCCGGCCAGCAGCGCCACGGCGCGGCC
>DAMCRY010000338.1:0-4551 GCA_032115075.1 Massilia sp. | reverse complement strand
GGTCGAGGGCAGCGGGATCGACGAGGCGATCAGGGCCGCGAGTGCATCGGCGTCGCCGCCGCGCGTGCGCGCGAAGGCGCTCAGGACTGCCAGGTCATCCTGGCTCAGGTAAGGTGTGGTGCACATGGCATGCCTTTCCCGGCCCGCCATGCGCCCGGCGAGGGCGGCGCGGACCGGCCAACAAGAAGGATTCAAGCCCGGCGCGGCGGGAGCGCGCGCTGGCTCATGAGACGATGCTTGTGGTGGTGGCTCGGGAGAGTCCGGCAGGCCTGGGCCCGGCGACTCTCGCCGAGCTCAGGAGAGGCAGGCGAGATCGCGCGTCGACAATTGCGCGAGACGAGCGTGGAAAACGCTCAGTCCGAGCGACAGCGGGGTATGGGAAGGGCACGGCGTCAGGGCGCCGGCCGCGTGCGAGGTGCGCACGCGGAAGGCGCGATACCTGCCGCCCGGTTCAGCGATCAGATGAAAGCAACGCATGTTCACGTCGAATCAGCCCCTGGTTGGATACCGCATCAGTATATACGAGCTGGTTTTTTAGTCAACACGAGGGCGGGTGGCCGCCCTGCCCCCGGCCTAGCCGGCGAAGTCTTCCTCGCGGTACTCGAGGTCCTGCGCCGGCGCGCCGCTGCGGCCCGCCTCTTCCCGGCGCAGCTCGACGCGCCGGATCTTGCCGGAGATGGTCTTGGGCAGTTCGCGGAACTCGATGCGGCGGATGCGCTTGTAGGGCGCCAGCCGCTCGCGTGCGAAGGCGAAGATCGAGGCGGCCACCTCGCGCCCCGGGGCCACGCCCTGGCGCAGGGTGATGAAGGCCTTGGGCACCGACAGGCGCAGCGGGTCCGGGCTGGGCACGATGGCCGCTTCCAGCACGTCGTCGTGCTCGATCAGCACGCTCTCGAGTTCGAAGGGGCTGATGCGGTAGTCCGAGGACTTGAACACGTCGTCGTTGCGGCCGACGTAGAAGTAATAGCCGTCCTCGTCGACCGTCGCGGTGTCGCCGGTGTGGTAATGCCCGCCGCGCATGACGTTCGCGGTCTTCTCTTCGTCGCCCTCGTAGCACAGCATCAGGCCGAGCGGCGCCGGGGCCAGGGCCAGCGCGATCTCGCCTTCGGTGGCGGGCTGTTCGTCGATGTCGAGCAGGCTCACGCGGTAGCCCGGCAGCGGCCGCCCCATCGAGCCCGGCTTGACGCGCTGGCCCGGCGGGTTGCCGATCTGGGCCGTGGTCTCGGACTGGCCGAAGCCGTCGCGGATGCGGATGCCCCAGGCCGCCTCGACCTGCTCGATGACTTCGGGGTTGAGCGGTTCGCCGGCCCCGACCAGTTCGCGCAGCGGCGGCCGCCAGGCCGTCAGGTCTTCCTGGATCATCATGCGCCACACCGTTGGCGGCGCGCACAGCGAGGTGACGCCGCAGCGCACGATGGTGTCGAGCGCCGCCTTGGCCGAGAAACGCTCGTAGTTGTAGACGAAGATGGTGGCGCCGGCGTTCCAGGGCGCGAAGAAGCAGCTCCAGGCGTGCTTGGCCCAGCCCGGCGAGGAGATGTTCCAGTGCACGTCGCCGGCCTGCAGGCCGATCCAGTACATGGTCGACAGGTGGCCGACCGGATAGCTCTGGTGGCTGTGCAGCACCAGCTTGGGCTTGGCCGTGGTGCCGGAGGTGAAGTAGAGCAGCAGCGGGTCGGTGGCGCGGGTCTCTCCCTCCGGCGTGAACACGGACAGCACGTCGCGGCAGGCATCGAAGTCGCGCCAGCCGTCCGGCTTGCCGCCGACCGCGATGCGGGTGAAGTTGCCGGGCATGGCCGCGAACTTGTGGGCCTCGGACGCCTGGGCGATCACGTGCCTGACCCGGCCGCGCTCGAGCCGGTCCTGCAGGTCCGCGCCCGAGACCAGCATCGTGGTCGGCACCAGCACGGCGCCGAGCTTGGTCCCGGCCAGCATGATCTCCCACAGCTCGACCCGGTTCGGCAGCATCAGGAGCACGCGGTCTCCGCGGTTCACGCCGCACAGGCGCAGGTACTCGGCCACCTGGCAGGAGCGCGCCGCCATGTCGGCGAAGGAGATCTTCTGCTCGCTGCCGTCTTCTTCCACCACCCACAGGGCCGGCGCGTGGTTGTCCTTCGCCATCGCGTCGAAGTAGTCGAGCGCCCAGTTGAAGGCGTCGAGCTGGGGTGGCTGGTAGCCGCGGTAGGCGGCGTCGTAGTCGAGGCGGTGCTGCTGGAGGAAGTCGCGCGCTGCAAGGAAGCGCTGGGCTGGCGTCATGGTGTCTCCTGTCGCTGGTCGCATGGCGGCCGGGCGCAGCGGGAGCGGCGCGCGGCCTCTGTGGTCGTGTCGATCCTGTCGTGTCGACCGTCTTGTGGCCATTCCGTGATGGCCATTCTGTCGTGGCCATTCTGCCATGTTTGGCGTTGCCGGGGAACGCCCGCCCGTACGCTCAGTCGCGCCGCAGCGCCGTCACGCGCATCTCCCCTTGCGGCTCCATCATGTCGATCACGCGGCAGTCGCCGCACATGCGCAGGCGGTCGAGGTGGCCGCTGAAGGCCGGGTGCGAGGCCAGCCGGCCCAGCATGTTCTCGACCATCTGCAGGGTGCCGAAGGGCTTGTCGCAGCGGATGCAGTGGAAGGGCTGCGACTCGTTCAGCACCACGGTTTGCTGGCGGCTGTCCAGGAAGGACAGGCGCGGCGCCAGCGTGATGGCGTTTTCCGGGCAGGTGGCGGCGCACAGGCCGCACTGGACGCAGTTCTTCTCGATGAAGCGCAGCAACGGCGCGCCCTGCCCGTCCTGCAGCGCGCTCGCGGGGCAGGCGCCGACGCAGGACATGCACAGGCTGCAGGCCTTGCGGTCGACCTCGACGGCCCCGAAGGGCGCGCCGGGCGGCAGCGCCACCACCTCGGGCTTGCGCGGCGCGTGGCGGTGCAGGTGCTCGAGCGCGTAGTCGAGAGTGTTGCGCTTGTCGTTCGCCAGGTGGAACACGGCCGGCTCCGCCGGGACCGGACCGCGCGGCGCGTGGCGCAGGGCCACCGCCAGCTCCTCGGGCGCTTCCACCCGCAGCAGCTGCAGGTGCGGGCCCTCGTAGCCGAGGCCGTCGAGCACGGTCTGGGCGATCTCCATCTGCTGGTCGAGGGCAGCGACGTACTGCGGAGCCTCGTGTCCGGTCATGAGCACCGAGATGCCGGCCGCGCCATAGGCGACGGCGGCGAACCAGACGTCGATGCCGGTCGAGGCGGTGTGCTGCAGGGCCAGCGGAATGATGCGTCCGGGGATGGCCTCGCCGAGCTGCGCCAGCAGCGCGGCGCCGTGTTCCGGGTCGTGCAGCAGCAGCACCGGATCGTGCCCGCCGGCCGCGCGGTAGGAACGCAGCGCGGCCTGGATACGCTTGCCGGTGAGCTGGGCCGGCGGGAAAGCATAGCTGATCGCGCCGGTCGGGCAGACCGTCGAGCAGGCGCCGCAGCCGGCGCACAGGTAGGGATTGACCTTGATGCGGTCGCCGTCGCCGGCGATGGCCTGGGCCGAGCAGATGTCGATGCAGGCGCTGCAGCCCTTCCGGCCGTTGCGCCCGTGGGCGCAGCTGCGCTCCTTGTACGAGAAATACTTGGGCTTCTCGAAGTCGCCCACCAGGTCGAGCATGCTTTCCACCGCCGCCGCGCACGCGGCCTCTTCCATTCCGGGCGCGTAGTAGCCGTGCGGACGCTGGTGGCTCGGGATGAGGCGGCTCGGGCTGAGGTCGAGGACCAGGTCGAAGCGCCCCTGCTGGAGCGGCTGGTGCGGGGCCTGCCAGCGCGCCTCGAAGGCGCCCAGCCAGCCGGCCACGGCGCAGGCGCGCGCCAGGTGCACCGGATACGGGCGCACCGGCACGCTGTCCTGGCTGTCGAGCAGCAGGACGGTGACGGGCAGCGCGGCCGCCAGGCGGTCCGCCCAGGGCAGCACCTGGGCGGCCAGGCCGACCACCAGGGCGCGGCCGCCCGAGCGGTAGCTGACCGTGACGGCGGGCTCGTAGACGGGGATCGCGTCGGCCGCGAGGATGGCGGCGCTGCGCGCCTGGACGTCGATGCCCTCCTGGACCGGGTCCAGGGGAGGATGTTCGGTGAATCGGATGTTCATGCGTTCCCTTGTTGTGTGGACGGGGCCGGCTCGCCGGCTTCCGGGATGGCCCCTGCCGCGGCTTCATGATGCGCGCCCTGCTGGCGCACACCTTGCTGCTGGCGTTCTCGACCCTGCCGAGGCTTCTGCCCTTCCTGCTGACCTTCCTGCTGGTCGCCGAACAGGCGCCCCAGGACGTCCGGCGCATGCTTGAGCGAAGCCAGCATGGCGGCAGGGAGCGGCGAGGGTGTGTTGTAGTCGCTCATGTACATATCGAGTCCGTCGACCGTGTTGAAGTGCGGATCGGCGAACAGCTTTTTCAGCGCCAGGCGCTGCACCGACTTGTCGACGTCGCGCGCGACGAAGGCGGAAAAATCGGCATCGGGCGTGAGCCGGGCGGCGTCCTCGAGCGTCGGCGACGGGCGCGGCGCCCCCCCACCCTCCGCACGGGCCGACGGCGGCTGGTCCGGCAGTCCGGG
>DAMCRY010000337.1:0-4561 GCA_032115075.1 Massilia sp. | reverse complement strand
CGTCCGGCGCGACCAGCTGGCACGGCTACGCCCGCCACGTCGTCGAACAGGCCCTGCTGCACGGCGCGGAACTGAAAGCCGGCCCCGACGGGGTGCTGCCGATCCCCGCCAGCGCCTACCCGGCGCCGGCCGCGCGGCCCGCCAATTCGCGCCTCGACTGCAGCAAGTTCCAGGACAGCTTCGACCTGCACCTGCCAGACTGGCGCCATCACGTGAACCGCTTGATCGCCGAACTGGCGACCCAAGGCAAGCCATAAGGACACCCATGAAGCGCAAAGGCATCATCCTTGCGGGCGGCAGCGGCACCCGCCTGCACCCGGCCACGCTCGCCATTTCCAAGCAGCTGCTGCCGGTCTTCGACAAGCCGATGATCTATTACCCGCTCAGCACCCTGATGCTGGGCGGAATCCGCGACATCCTCATCATCTCGACGCCGCAGGACACGCCGCGCTTCCAGCAGTTGCTGGGCGACGGCGCGCGCTGGGGCATGAACCTGTCCTATGCCGTGCAGGCCTCGCCCGACGGGCTGGCCCAGGCCTTCGTGATCGGCGAGGACTTCCTCGGCAATGCGCCGTCGGCGCTGGTGCTGGGCGACAACCTGTTCTACGGCCACGACTTCAACACCCTGCTCGAGCGCGCCGATGCGCGCCAGGATTGCGCCACCGTGTTCGCCTACCACGTGCAGGATCCGCAGCGTTATGGCGTGGTCGAGTTCGATGCCGCGGGCAGGGCGGTCAGCCTGGAGGAAAAGCCGGCCGCGCCGCGCTCGAACTACGCGGTGACGGGGCTGTATTTCTACGACGAGCAGGCGGCGGCGATCGCCCGCACGCTCAAGCCGTCCGCGCGCGGCGAGCTCGAGATCACGGACCTGAACCGCATCTACATGGAGATGGGCAAGCTGCACGTCGAGATCATGGGCCGCGGCTATGCCTGGCTCGACACCGGCACCCACGAATCGCTGCTCGACGCCAGCCAGTTCATCGCGACCCTCGAGCACCGCCAGGGCCTGAAGGTGGCTTGTCCCGAAGAGATCGCCTACCGCAAGGGCTGGATCGATGCCGGCCAGCTCGAGGCGCTGGCTGCTCCGCTGCGCAAGAACGGCTACGGCCAGTACCTGTTGCGTGTTTTAAAAGAAACGGTGTTTTGATGCAATTTACCCGCTTGTCCATTCCGGACGTCCTGCGCATCGAGCCGCGCGTCTTCGGCGACGAACGCGGCTTCTTCTACGAAAGCTTCCGCCAGGACCGCTTCGAGGAGGCGGTCGGCCGCCAGGTCGCCTTCGTCCAGGACAACCATTCGAAGTCGGCCCGCCACGTCCTGCGCGGCCTGCACTACCAGCTGCGCCAGCCCCAGGGCAAGCTGGTGCGCGTCGTGGCCGGCAGCGTGTTCGACGTCGCGGTCGACCTGCGCCGCTCCTCGCCGACCTATGGCCAATGGGTCGGCGAAATCCTGAGCGCCGAGAACCGGGTCCAGCTGTGGGTGCCGGAAGGCTTCGCCCACGGTTTCCTGGTGCTGTCGGAGTCGGCCGAGTTCGTCTACAAGACGACCGATTATTACGCGCCCGAGCACGAGCGCTGCATCGCCTGGAACGACCCGGCCATCGGCATCGACTGGCCGGCCGGGGAGGCGCCGCTGGTCTCGGCGAAGGATGGCCGGGGGCAGCTCTTCACGGCGGCCGAGACATTCGACTGACGGTCGATATGCAGATGTGACAATCTGCGATATTCTCACGCATACTCTCGTGGTATGTTGCATTCTTTCAACTATTCTGCCCGCCGGCAGTGTTTGACGAGAACGCCATGACCTTTACCGAATCGATCGAAACCTGCTTCAAGAAGTAGTCCGTGTTCGAAGGCACCGCCGTGCGCTCCGAATACTGGTGGTTCGCCCTGTTCCTGTTCCTGGTTGGCGCCGGGCTGAGTCTGGCCAGCGAGACCGCCGCCGCCGTCTTCAACCTGGCGACCATCGTTCCCTCCCTGGCCGCCGGCGCCCGCCGCCTGCACGACACCGACCGCAGCGGCTGGTGGCAGCTGTTGATGTTCATTCCGGTCATCGGCTGGATCGTGCTGATCGTGTTCCTGGCGCAGGAAGGCAAGCCGAACCGCTATGGCAGCTCGGTCGTGCCGGCCTGAGCAACAGACCGGTCCGGGTCTCTCTGCAGGGTGGGCAGAAACCGCCCACTCTCTGCAACTGTCGCGTCGCATTCGCGCAAACGCTGGCAAATAAGGGGTGTTTTCGACCCTGTTTCGCTTCTAGCCGTACGGCAACACCTGAGATAATCCTGTTTTCGGTACGTAATACCAACAGGAGCGCGGTGGATGGCGGAAGACAGCGACGCGGAAAAGACAGAACCAGCGTCACAGCAAAGGCTCGACAAGGCCCGTGAGGAAGGCGACGTTCCCCGGTCGCGCGAACTGGCCACCTTCACCGTCCTGATGACCGCCGGCGCCGGCCTGTGGGCGCTGGGCGGCTCCCTCGTCGGCAAGCTCGAGCGCGCCCTGCAATCCGGCCTGAGCCTGAGCCGCGAAGAAGTCTTCAATTCCTCGGTCCTGATCGAACGCATCACGGTCGACCTGGTCGGCGTGCTGCTGGCCTGCCTGCCGCTGGCCGGCGCCATCATGCTGGTCGCGCTGGCCTCGCCGCTCCTGATCGGCGGCTGGAATTTCTCGAGCAAGGCCTTCATGCCGAATCCCATGAAGCTGAACCCGATCAAGGGTATCGGCAACATGTTCTCCACCAATGCCCTGATCGAATTGCTGAAGGCCATCGCCAAGACCCTGGTGGTCGGGGCCGTGGCCTGGGTCGTCATCATGGGCCAGAAGGAAGCGATGTTCGGCCTGGCGGTCGAGCCGCTCAACGAGGGCAGCGCCCACGTGGGCGAGCTGATGGCCAAGGCCTTCCTCATCATCGTGGGCGCGCTGGGCGTGATCGCCCTGATCGACGCGCCGTACCAGCTCTGGCACTACCACGACAAGATGAAGATGACGCGCCAGGAGATGATCCAGGAATCCAAGGAATCGGACGGCAATCCGCAGATCAAGGGCAGGATTCGCCAGATGCAGCGCGAAATGGCGCGCGGCCGCATGATGCAGAATGTCCCGACTGCGGATGTGATCGTCACCAACCCGACCCACTATGCGGTGGCGCTCAAATACACCGACGGCCAGAAGGGCGCGCCGCGCGTGGTGGCCAAGGGCGTCGACGACGTGGCGGCCAAGATCCGCGAACTCGGCGCCGAGCACAAGGTGACGATGCTGGAAGCCCCGGCCCTGGCCCGTGCGCTGTACAAGCACACCGACATCGACGAAGAGATCCCGGAAAAGCTGTTCTCGGCCGTGGCCGAAGTCCTGGCCTACGTCTACCAGTTGCGCGCCTACAGGAAGGGCGAGGGCATCTACCCGGATCGCCCGAACAAGCTGGCGGTGCCGGCCGAGATGGACCCGAACGATCCGGCCTACAAGGGCCCCGGCAGCAGCGCGACGAACGGCAACGTGAACAGTAACGACGGCAACAACGGAGCATTGCACTAATGAACAGCATCAAACTGCCGGCATGGGCGAACGGCCTCGGCGCACGCGGCGCCAGCGCGCTCGCGGCGCCGATCTTCATCGTCGTCCTGCTGGCGATGATGATCCTGCCGCTGCCGGCCTTCGTGCTGGACGTGTTCTTCAGCTTTAACATCGCGCTGTCCGTCATCGTGCTCTTGACCGCCCTGTACACGGTCAAGCCGCTCGACTTCATGGCCTTCCCGGCCATCCTCCTGATCTCGACGATGCTGCGCCTGGCGCTGAACGTCGCCTCGACCCGTATCGTCCTGACCGAAGGCCATACCGGCGGCGCCGCGGCCGGCAAGGTGGTCGAAGCCTTCGGCCACTTCCTCATCGGCGGCAACTACACCGTCGGTATCGTCGTGTTCGTCATCCTTACCATCATCAACTTCTCGGTGGTGACCAAGGGCGCGGGCCGTATCGCCGAAGTGGGCGCGCGCTTCGCCCTGGACGCGATGCCGGGCAAGCAGATGGCGATCGACGCCGACCTGAACGCCGGCCTGATCGGCGAAGCCGACGCCCGCAAGCGCCGCAACGAAGTGGCGCAGGAAGCCGAGTTCTACGGCGCCATGGACGGCGCCTCCAAGTACGTCAAGGGCGACGCCGTCGCCGGCATCATGATCACCCTGATCAACGTGATCGGCGGCCTGATCGTCGGCGTGGTGCAGCACGACCTGGCCTTCGGCCAGGCCGCCGAAACCTATACGCTGCTGGCCATCGGTGACGGCCTGGTGGCGCAGATTCCCTCGCTGATCATCTCGATCGCGGCCGGCATGGTGGTCTCGCGCGTGGCCAACGAGGACGACATCAGCAGCCAGGTGACCAACCAGCTGTTCGCCCGTCCGGAAGCGCTGTACATCACCGGCGGCATCATCTTCGCCCTCGGCCTGATCCCGGGCATGCCGAACCTGGTGTTCCTGCTGCTGGGCGGCGTCCTGTGCGGCGGCGGCTGGATGATCGCCAAGCGCCAGAGGGAAGCGCCAGCCAAGGAAGCGGCTGCGGCCGAAGCGGCG
>DAMCRY010000336.1:0-4563 GCA_032115075.1 Massilia sp. | reverse complement strand
GCGCAGCGCGCGCTGGCTCCAGGGTTCGCCGGCGCAAAAGCCGTCGATGTGGCCGGCCGCCAGGCTGGCCGCCATCTGCCCTGGCGGCACCGTCACCATGTCGCAGTCGGCGAGCGGATCGATGCCGGCCGCGGCCAGCCAGTAATGCAGGAACATCGCATGGTTCCCGGTCGGGAAGGTATGGGCGAAGCGCAGCCGCCGTCCCTGCGCGCGGATGGCCTGCGCGGCGGACGGCTGGGCCAGCGCTTGCGCGCATCCGGGAGAAAGCGTGACGCCCTGGCCGTTCTGGTTCAGGTTCATCAGGACCGCCATCTGGCGGGCCCGGGTCCCGATCCCCATCTGCAGGCCGACCAGCAGGCCAAGCAGCACATGGGCGCAATCGAGCTCCCCCGCCGCCAGGCGGTCGCGCATGCCGGTCCACGACAGTTCGCGGCTGAGTTCGAAACGCAGCCCGTGCTTCTCGTCGAAGCCGAGCACCGACGCCATCACCAGCGGCGCGCAGTCCGCCAGCGGCATGAAGCCGATGCGCAGTGTCGTGCGTTCCGGTTGGTCCGAGCCGGCGATCCAGGCGCCGCCGTTTTCCTTGCCTGCCATAGTGCTCCCCGATTGTTCCGCACCCGGCGTCAGCCGAGCAGGTCTTCCACGTCGATCAGCCGCTGGGCGATCTCCGCCAGCTTCATGTTCTTGTTCATCGCCATGCTGCGCAGGCGCTGGTAGGCCTGGTCCTCGCCGAGCCGGTAGCGCGCCATCAGCAGGCCCTTGGCCCGGTCGACCAGCTTGCGCTCGGCCAGCTTCTGGCGCGTGCCCTCCAGTTCGTCGAGCAGCCTGCGTTCGCGCCGGAAGCGCGCCAGCGCCACGTCCAGCACCGGTTTCACCCGCTCGGCCTGCAGCCCGGCCACGATATAGGCGGACACGCCGGCCTCCAGCGCCGCGTCCATGCTGGCCGGCGCGTCGTCCTCGGTGAACAGCACGATGGGGCGGCGCGCATCGCTGGTGGCGATCACGATGTGCTCGAGGATGTCGCGCGCGCTCGAGGCACTGTCCACGATGATCAGGTCGGGCTGCAACTGGTGGATGCGCTCGGCCAGGAAGGCGTCGGCCGGCAGGGAGGCGACCAGGTCGTAGCCGGATTCCAGCAGGCCGATGCGCAGCGCGGCGCTGCGGCGGGCCTGTTCGGCGCCTGCCGCGTCGGGCCCGCCGCCGGAGGTGGCGGGATTGACGACGAGGATGCGCAAGGCAGGTGAAGCACAGTCAGGGAAGATCATGCACGGATGGCATGCAAGATTCGAACCAGCCCTGTCTCGGAGCGGATGCGCCTGCCTTTTCATATGCAGTGGCGACAATGAGACATTCGCCACGTAAATATCTTCCGACGAGACAGGCCGACAATTATTCACATCTCGAATCGACGGGATCACCAATCTAAAGTTTATTTATGATGCGGACGTCTTTATACTGCAACGCAACATCAACATTCCCACAGGAGTTTCACATGGCAGCTTCCACCCGCCGTCTGTTCGCCACCGCCGCCGCAGCCGTCCGCAGCTTTTCGATCGAACTCTATGCCGCCCACGGCGGCTGGGCCCCGGTCATCCGCGGCTGATACGCTGCGCCGCAGCAGCGGCGATCGGCAGTACATATATGCATGCGCCGCCCGTACATACGTCGGGCGGCGCTGTTTTTTTGGGCGCTTGACCGGCCCCTTTCGCTTCACCGCAGCATTGTCGGCTGAGCTAGAATGCAAGCGCATTTTTCTAGCAAGAAATCCCTTTCATTCAGCTTCTATCCGGATCCGATAAAGACAATGCGCACACCTGCACTCCCGCTCTTCGCGGCGGCACTCGCCCTGGCCCTGCCTGCGGCGGCGTCCACACCCATCACCCTCGACCAGGCCATGGCCCACCCCGACTGGATCGGCACGCCGGTCGAAACCGCCTGGTTCAGCTGGGACGGCAAGCAGGTGTTCTACAAGCAGAAGCGCACCGGCTCGCCGATCCGCGACACCTGGGTGGTACAGCAGGACGCCAGGCCGAAGCTGGTGGCGGACGCCGAGCTGGCGAAGATCGACGGCGCCGATGTCGTCTACAACCGTGACCACAGCCGCGCCCTGATGCTGCGTAACGGCGACCTGTTCGAGCGCGACCTGAAGAGTGGTCTACTCGCGCAGATCACCCGCGGCGCCGGCAAGCTGGACGCCATGCAGTACAGCAGCGACGAACGCGCCGTCCAGTACCGCATCGGCGGCGACTGGCACCAGTGGGACCGCGCCAGTAAGGTAGCCGGCCCGGTCACCCTCCTGCGCGCTGCCAAGGACCCGGCCGTGAGCGAAGACGACCCGCTGCGCGAGCAGCAGCTGCGCCTGATCGCCACCCTGAAACGCCAGAAGGACGAGCGCGACGCCCTGCGCGAACGCATGAACGAGCAGCGCCGCAGCGACCCCACCCTGCCGCCCGCCCCGATCTACCTGGGCGACAAGGTCACCATCGAGCACACCGCCCTGTCGCCGGACGGCCGCTGGCTGCTGGTGGTCACCGAGCCGAAGGGCGGCGACAAGGGCCGCGTCGGCAAGATGCCGCGCTACGTGACCGAGTCGGGCTACGAGGAGTTCGACGACCAGCGCACCCGCGTCGGCCGCAACATGCCGCCCGCCCATTCCCTGAAACTGGTCGACCTGCGCACCAACAAGGTGCAGGACCTGTCCTTCGACGTCCTGCCGGGCATCGGCACCGATCCGCTGGCCGAGCTGCGCGCCGCGGCGAAGAAGGAGCCGCTGAAGGGCAACCGCGCGGTGCGCCTGATCGACGGCGGCAATCCGATCGAGTGGAGCGCCAACGGCGCCAACGTCGCCGTCATGCTGCGCGCGGTCGACAACAAGGACCGCTGGATCGCCACCGTCGACCTGCCGGGCGCGAAACTGAAGCCCCTGCACCGCCTGACCGACGGGGCCTGGGTCAACTACGACAACAACGAATTCGGCTGGCTGCCGGACAACCGCTCCCTGTGGTACCTGTCCGAGGAAAGCGGTTACTCGCACCTGTATACCCAGGATGCGAACGGCGGCACGGCGCGCGCCCTCACCAGCGGCAAATGGGAAGCCTCGGACGTGCGCTGGTCGAAGGACGGCAGCCTGGCCTGGGTGATGTGCAACCGCGCCCTGCCTTCCGACTACGAGGTTTGCGCCGTCGACGCGAAGAACGGCAGCGTGAAGGAAGTCACCAGCCTGGACGGCGTCGAGCGCTTCCGCCTGTCGCCCGACGACCGCAAGCTGCTGGTGCACTACTCGAGCAGCTACACCCCGGTGCAAGTCGCCACCGTGGCGTCGAACGGCGGCGCGGCCGTGAAGCTCACCGACACCCGCAGCGATGCCTTCAAGGCGCGCCAGTGGATCGAGCCGCAGTACGTCGCCGTGCCCTCGAGCGCCGGCGGCGACCCGGTCTGGGCCAAGCTGTACCGCCCGGCCAAGCTGGAACCGGGCAAGAAATACCCGGTGGTGATGTTCGTGCACGGCGCCGGCTACCTGCAGAACGTCAGCAAGCGCTACCCGAACTACTTCCGCGAGCAGATGTTCCATAACCTGCTGGTGCAGAACGGCTACGTCGTGCTCGACATGGACTACCGCGCCTCGAAAGGCTACGGCAGCAAGTGGCGCACCGCGATCTACCGCCAGATGGGCCATCCGGAACTGGAAGACTACATCGACGGCGTGAACTACATGGTGTCCCAGCACCAGGGCGATGCGAAGAACGTGGGCGTCTACGGCGGCAGCTACGGCGGCTTCATGACCTTCATGGCCCTGATGCGCGCCCCGGAAACCTTCAAGGCCGGCGCCGCGCTGCGCCCGGTGACCGACTGGGTGACCTACAACCACGAGTACACCGCCAACATCCTGAACACGCCGGACATCGACCCGCAGGCCTACAAGATCTCCTCGCCGATCGAGTACGCCGACAAGCTGCAGGGCCACCTCCTGATCGCCCACGGCATGATCGACGATAACGTGTTCTACCAGGACTCGGTGCGCATGGCGCAGCGCCTGATCGAGCTGAAGAAGGACCACTGGGAGCTGGCCAGCTACCCGCTGGAGCGCCACGCCTACGTGCAGCCGGAAGCCTGGTACGACCAGTACCGCCGCATCTGGCAGCTGTTCGAGCGCACCCTCAAGCAGTAAAGCGGTACCATGCCAAGGCGCCTCCGGGCGCCTTTTTTTACGCCTTGTTCATTACCGCGAGATTCCGCCCCATGTTCCTGCTTCGATCCGCCGCCGTCCTCCTGCTCCCCTTTGCCGCTTCCGCCTGCGCCCACGCCCAGGACACGGTGCGCCTGCCGGCCGGCGGAGGGCTGGACAAGGACCGCGTGGTCGAACTGCGCTACGGGAAGGCGGCGGCCGATGCGCCGGCAGGGCCGGCTGCGGATGCGAAGGCGCCGCACGCGAAAGCGGCGGCGCGGCCGCCATCCATCCCGGGCGCGCTTGCGACGCTGGTGCTCGAGAACGCCGGCGGCAAGGCCGGCGCCACGGTTCCCCTCACCTTCGGCCAGGTCTTCCGTCCCGGCGCCCTGCGGCCC
>DAMCRY010000335.1:0-4574 GCA_032115075.1 Massilia sp. | reverse complement strand
CCCAGCAGCGCGAGCGCACGGCCACGGCCCGGCAGGGCGGCCAGGCCGCGCTGCCGGGCCATGGCGCGCAGCGCCAGGCGCAGCCTGCGTGGTATGTAGCGCAACACTGTCCTCATGCCGCCGCGCCCGCATGCCCGCAACGCAGCAGGCGCTCGATCTCGTCCGGCGGGACCGGCTTGCCGAAGCGGTAGCCCTGCATCCGGTGGCAGCCGTGCGCTTCCAGGAAGGCCTGCTGCGCCGCGGTTTCGACGCCCACCGCGACCACCTCGAGCTTGAGCGAGGCGGCCAGCGCGATCACCGCATGCACGATGGCGGCCGCGTCGCTGTCGCTGGCGATGTCGGCGATGAAGGAACGGTCGATCTTCAGGCCGTGGATCGGGAAGCGCTTCAGGTTGGCCAGGCTCGAGTAGCCGGTGCAGAAGTCGTCGATCGCCAGCTGGATGCCCATGCCCGCCAGGCGCGCCATGGCCTCGGCCGCCGCGCCCGGGCTTTCCATCAACAGGGTTTCGGTGATCTCCAGGGTCAGCGCGCGCCCGTCGCAGCCGGAGCGCTCCAGCAGCCGTTCGACCTGCGCGGCGATGTCCTGCTGGTGGAACTGGCGCGCCGAGACATTCACGCTCATGCGCAGCGGCGCCGCGCCGATCCGCATGAAGTGCGCCAGCTGGCGCATCGCGGTGGCCAGCACCCATTCGCCGATCGGCACGATCAGGCCGGTTTCCTCGGCCAGCGGAATGAAGTCCGCGGCAGGCAGCACTTCCCTGCCGTCGATTTCCCAGCGCAGCAGGGCTTCCAGGCCGATCAGGCCGCCGGTGGCGACGTCGAACTGGGGCTGGTAGTGCAGCCTGAACTCGTCGCGCTGCAGGGCACGCTGCAGCCTTGCCTCGACATGCAGGTGTTCTTCGGCATGCATCCCCATGTCCTCGGTATAAAAATGAAAGTGGTTGCCGCCGCTCGCCTTGGAGCGGTACATGGCGGTGTCGGCCGCCTTGAGCAGGGCGGTGCCGTCCTGGCCGTCGCGCGGATACAGCGCGATGCCGATGCTGCCGGTCGGGAACAGCTCGGTGCCGGCCAGCATCAGGGGCTGGAACAGCTCGCCGAGCACCTTGCGCGCGACCAGGGCGGCATCGTCCGCGCCGCCCAGGTCCGGCAGGACGACCACGAACTCGTCGCCGCCCTGGCGCGCCACCGTATCGCTCTCGCGCAGGCTGCGCGCCAGGCGGCGCGCGATCTCGATGATCATCTGGTCGCCGGCGTCGTGCCCGAGGCTGTCGTTGACGTGCTTGAAGCGGTCGAGGTCGATGAACATCACGCCGACCTGGCGGCGCGCGCGCTGGGCCTGGGAAATCGCATGGGCCAGGCGGTCCTGCAGCAGGGCGCGGTTCGGCAGGCCGGTCAGGGCGTCGTGGTTCGCCATGCGCAGCAAGGCTTCCTCGGCCTGCTTGCGGCGCGAGATGTCCTCGACCGCGATGATCAGGCGCTGCTGGCCGCTGACGGCTTCGCGCATCGCGGAGGCACTCATCGTCACCCAGATCGTGTTGCCGCGTTTCGAGACGAAGCGGGTCTCGCGCTGGAAGTCGCGGATCTCGCCGTCGATCAGCTGCCGGATCAGGGCGCGGTCTTCCAGCAGGTCGCTCTGGTAGGTGATCTGGTGCAGGAAGCGCTGCAGCAGTTCGATCTCGGTGAAGCCGACGACCTGGGTCAGCTTGCGGTTGACGCGCACGAAGCGCCCCTCGCGCGACAGCAGGGCGATGCCGACCGCGGCCTGGGAAAAGGTCAGGCGGAAGAACTCCTCGCTCTCCTGCAGGCGCAGGCGCGCCTGGCGCTTGAAGGTGATGTCCTGGCCGATCAGCAGCAGGATCTGCTCGTCGGCCTGGCGGGTGCGGCGGATGTTGAATTCGACGTAGCGCACGCCGTCGGCATGCCCGTCGACCGTGACCACCACGCCGTCCTGCGGCGCGCCGGACGCCAGCGTGGCCGCCATCCGTTCGGCCAGCTCGGGCGAGGGCAGGAGCGTGGCCAGCAGGAGCTGCGACTCGAGCGCATCGTCCGGCATGCCGAGCATGTCGCGCATCGTCGCGTTCATCGAGCGGATACGCCCTTCCGCATCGGTCACGATCAGCCCGGCCGGCATGCCGCCGATGATCTGCTCGAGGTAGTTCTGGTGCTGGATCACGCTGCGGTGGTCGGCGTGCGCATAGGTGTCGAGCGCCAGGCCCATGTCCAGGCACACGACCTTGAGCACGCTGTTGAAGGTCGCCCTGAAACGCTGCGGGTCGCCGTGGAACTGCTTCCACAGCAGGTCGAACATGCCCGCCACGTACTTGCGGTAGGCGCCGATATACCACTTCGGCTCCAGTCCGATGCGCTGGTGGACCAGGCCCACCCGCAGGCGGTCGCGGATGTAGGCGCCGTCGTAGTCGCCCGCGGTCAGGGTGCGGAAATAGGCGGCCTGGGAGTGCTTCAGGCGCTGCACCGTGCGCTCGTCCTTGACCAGGGCGCGCAGTGCCGGGAAGCCCAGGATGTGCTCGTAGAAGTCGTCCGAGAAGGTGTCGGTGTCCTGCGCCACCAGCTCATGCAGTTCGCGCAGCAGGGCGATGTCGTCCGCCCGCACGTCGAGGAAGGCCATGCGTTCGGCCACCTCTTCCAGGTCGAGTCCGATTTCGCGTCCGATCGTGTCGACCGATTCGTCCAGCGCCGTCCCCGGCATTGCCGTCACAAGCTGCACATGCTGCACCATAGCGGATACCCATTGTTTGATTGAAGCCTGTTGTCACGTCATGACGCGGCGATGGACACGGGGGACCATCGGACACGCCCTCGATTACTCACCAGCGATCCGGGAATAGGTGCTCGAACGAGCGGGGAATGGTTGTTCTATCTTGCTGCGTCGTTACGACCGAATGATGCGCGAGATGCCACTCCGGCCCGAGGCCGGTAGCGATGCCGGGTAGCGACCCGCACCGCGATTTCCCACAAGATACTTAAGTGAATACAAGGCAATAGTGTAGGTCTGCAACTTATATCGATCAAACCATCTGCTTGATCTGAATCAAAAATTACATAATTAAATTGCTATAGATACGCTGCTCGATGCCGCATGCGGCAGCGCAGTACAATGGACGCGGGCGGATCGCACCGATTCGCCGTAGACGAAGCACGACATTGATCAGGACATTGATATGGCAAAGAAGGAAGAACTGGACGAAGAGACGCTGGCATTCATCCAGTGGTGCACGGAAGTGGAAACGTTCCTGGTGGCCGGTGGCGCCACCGTCAGGCAGGCGCAGGACCATATCGAAGAACAGATCGAGTGGTTCACCGACCAGTTCTACGATGGCCTGACGCCGGAAGAGGCCGCGAAGGAAGCGCTGGCCTGAAGCCGCGCTTCGGATACCGCTTATTCGCCCTTGATCTGGAGGGCGCGTTCGTACAGCGCGTTCTTCTTGCGTCCCGTGATCTGCGCCGCCAGGTTGGCGGCCTGCTTCACGGAACACTCCGTCAACAGGATCTGCAGGATGCGTTCCGCTTCCGCATCCTGCGCATCGGTCGCCAGCACCGCCCCTTCCACCAGCACCACGAACTCGCCGCGCTCGCGGTGCTGGTCGGCCTTCACCCAGGCCAGCGCCTCGCCCAGCGGGCAGCGGTGCACTTCCTCGAACAGCTTGCTCAGCTCGCGCGCGAACACGACCTGGCGCGTCGGCTCGAATACCGCCATCAAGCCTTCCACGCACTCGACGATGCGGTGCGGCGCCTCGTAGATGACGAGCGTCGAGGTCTCGCGCACCAGTTCGCCAAGGGCCGCCTCGCGCTGCCTCGACTTTGCCGGCAGGAAGCCGACGAAGTGGAAGCGGTCGTTCACCAGCCCGCTTGCCGACAGGGCCGTGATCGCCGCGGACGGTCCCGGCAGCGGCACCACGTTGAGGCCGGCCGCGCGCACCGCGTCGACGATGCGCGCGCCCGGGTCGGACACGGCCGGCGTGCCGGCATCGGATACCAGTGCCACCCGCTGTCCGCCGCGCAGACGCTCGACGATCTTGTCGGCCACTTCGCGCTCGTTGTGCATGTGCGCGGCGATGGTCTGCTTGTTCAGGCCGAAGCGCTGCAGCAGCGCGCCGGACTTGCGGGTGTCCTCGCAGGCCACGACGTCGCAGAGGGCCAGCAGGTGCAGCGCACGCAAGGTGATGTCGGTGACGTTGCCGATCGGTGTAGCCACGACATACAGCGTTGCGGTAGGATAGGACTGCTGGGCCGCTTCGCCCATGACGGGAAGCCGGGCGATGTCGATGGTCTGCTGTTCTGTCATAAGGGATTCCGATGCTGAAGAAAAATCTCAGGGCGCTGCTTGCAACGTCCATGTTCGCTGTACTGGCCGGCTGCACCAGCACGCCATTGCCGCCCGACACGGGCTGCGGCGTACCGGGCGGATTGTGCGCGCCCATCACGCCGAGCGCAAGCCCGCCTCCTGCCGAGCCGAGCTATACGCCGCCGGCGCCCGTCGAGCGCGCCATCACCAATCCGGTCGAGTTGCCGCCGACCAGCGACGGCAGCCCGCGCGCCGCCCTCACCCCAAGCGG